>JAGROX010000045.1:0-6038 GCA_020440025.1 Verrucomicrobiia bacterium | reverse complement strand
TTCGCCCTGCACTCGGTCCGAACTGAACTCACGCCGACTTCCGGCGGAGGTTGGGAGATCGCTGGAACCGGCGGCGACCTTTTTATCGTCAATCAACCCGACTTCGACATCGACCGCTTCCGCGTTCGCTGGCAGGGCACCGATGTGTTTCTCAACGAAGCCGAGATCGACGTTTTTGAGGATGCCAGACTCTCCGGTCGAGGCGTCATCGGCCTGACTCCCGGCACTCCTCTGGATCTCGATCTGCGGATCAGCAATCTCGACGTGAAACACGTTGTCGGCCCCGAGTGGGAGAAAAAAATCAGCGGTCGGGTGAGTGGCGACATCGCCCTCGAAGGATCGATCGATGCCCCCGGAGGCCTGAAACAAAGCGGCACTCTGAGTCTCAGCGAGGGGCTCCTCACCAACCTGCCCCTGTTGGAGACCATCGGCAAATATACCAAATCGGAACGATTTCAATATCTGACGCTCAACGAAGCCGTCGGCGATTTCGAGCGCCAGGGCGATCGCCTCGTCATCACCAACATCAAGATCCAGAGCGACGGCCTCTCCCGACTGGAGGGTTCGCTGACCATCGATGGTCAGGCCATCGCCGGAACTTTCCGGGTCGGCGTCACCCCCGGCACCCTGCGCTGGATCCCCGGAGCGGAGCGTAAGATTTTCGTCACCTCCGAGAACGGCTTTCTCTGGACCAACGTCAACGTGTCCGGAACCATCGAGGAGCCAAAGGAGGACCTCACCTCCCGTCTCGTGGTCGCCGCCGCCGAGACCCTGGTCGAGGACGCTCCGCAGAAAGCCATCGACGCCGCCAAGGAAGCCATCAAGAATCCCACGGCCACCCCGGGGTCCTTGATCGAAGAAGGAACCAAACTCCTCGACGCCCTGTCTCCCCTCCTGAAATAATCTCCAATTTCCCAGCGCAATGTCCAAAGACCTCATCTCCCATCCCGCCGACCTGAAACCCGACACCCCGTGGACTGACACGGTCTGGGCTCATCGTTCCGAAGAATCCCTCGTCGATCATCAGACTCGCGCCCGCCTCTGTGTGGCCACCCTGTTGCCCTTTGAGAACGGGAAGCCCGACTGGGCCGGATTCGAACGCAGCATCGCCTGGATGTTGGAATGCGGGGAACACTATGGCGTCGAGATGGCCTTCGTGCTCAATGCCGACACCGGTTACATCTTCAACCTGACCGCCGAGTTGTATCGCGAAGTCATCGAGAGATTCCGCGCCGCCTTTCCCGAGCCCCGCATCATCTGTGGCACTACCGCGCTCGGTGCCAGCGGCGACACCTTTGATCCCGAGTGGTATCGCCCCCAGATCGAGATCGCCCAGAGTTTCGACAACGCCGAAGTCATGCTGATGACCTCGCGTCAGCTCAACGCTCTCGGCAACGAGGCCCGGCGCGATGCCTATTTCTCACTGGCCGAAATGCTCACCGTTCCCGGCATCGTCCACGCCCTCGAACCTTCTTTCGTCCCTTGGGCGACGCCCTACGATCCGTGGCTGCTGCACGAACTGGCCAATCACGAAAAATTCATCGGCGGCAAAATATCGACCCTCGACGAACCGCAGTTCCTCTACTGGGCGGCGATGTGTCGCGATCTCAAGCTCGATTTCGCCCCTCACAGTGGCGACGACTACGGCATCGCCACCGCCATCCGACTCGGGCTGCCCCTGCTCATCGGCGCCGGCGTCAGCGCCTGCCCTCTCATCGCTGCGGCGCGCGATGCCTGGCTTTTCGACTCCACGCCCGGGAAGAAATTCCCCACGCCCATCGGCGGAGACCATTTCGACACCCGAGTCTACAAACTCTTCGAAGCCTTCCAATCGCTCGAAGACGCCGTCTTCCGGCTCGATGATCACCAAAGCGCGGCTGCCTACAAGCACAGCACCGCTCATGTGTTGAAACTGCTTGGCCTCATCGCCGCCACCGAGGTGCATCCCGACTGCACCGACCGGCGTCCCGACGACGAAGCTCAGCGCATGCGCGAAGCCTTGACCCGCCCTCTCCGCGTCGCCAAACGCCTCGGCATCCCACATTTCGAACTGGCCGAGTGATATCAACGAGGGGCTAAAGATCAGGAATTCCTAGAAACATTATCACTTTCCAAAATTGAGATTTTCTGCATGATTGAGAGTCATGCAGGTAAAATCACGATTTTTCTTGGCCTTGGCTTCAGCAATGGTGCTTCTGTCGGGTTCGGCCCAGGCCTCCGACGACAGTGTCGCATCGAACAAACTCGGCAGACCTCCCGGTGGGGTATTGCGGACCAAAGCGGGCAAGATCTACGAAGAGGCACGCGTCATTCGGGTGGATCCGAACGGTGTTCTCTTTCGTCACCGCGATGGGACAGGGAGGCTGCTGCTCGCCGATCTGACTCCCGAGTTGCAGGCTCACTACGGCTTCGACGTGAAGATGGCTTGGGAATTCGAGTCCGGTCGCTCGGAAACCGAAGGAGCGAACGGAGATACCTCCGCTCAGCCGACTGGCGTCCCTCCCATGGTTTTCACCTTTCGTACCCGGACAACGCTGCCTCCCACGCCCTCACCTGCCGTGGTCTGGGCACCGGTGTTGTGCGGAAACCCCGCTCAACTCGGCTATGCCTGGCCCTCTCACTGGAGTCGATTCCATCACGGACTCGCCTATTCCTCTTTTCCGTGGCGCCAATTGGCGGAGCGAGATTTTTTGATCAGTTCCGGCCTTCTGCCCCACCCTCCCGGTGTGCGCACTTGGCGACTGCGCTGAGACCAGGTCTCTCCTTCGCCCCCTGACGGAGCGATTACTTTTCCGGGAGTTGCAGCGGCTGACGGCCAGCCTTTTTCCGGATCCAGTCGATGGCTCGATGGATCACGGAAAAGCGGATCAGGAACAGCTCTAGTTTCCGTTTTCCGGGAAAATCGATCAGCATGAAGCCGACGAACACGGTCAGAATGCCCTGTCCCGGCGTCGCCAGCATGACGATCCCGACCAGGAAAAGGATGATGCCAAAGATATTTTTGAGGATCAGACCGATCCAACGAATGACGGGATGCTGGCTCGCGAACATTCTTTCAGGATCACGATCGGACATGAAGTAATCCGCCCGCATCCGCGAAACGATCACTGGAACCAGGATGGCAGAGAGGATGAGCGTCAGCACCGACGCCGCCGCGAGCCAACCCACCAGAGCGGGATGGCCTTCTACCCAGACAAACGCCGGAAGTGATTTGATCCAATCGATCACAAGACCGATACCGGACGCGATTCAGAACCAAAACGCAAGGCCCGTCCCACGAGATTAATCTCTCGCGAAGGCCTCGAATTGCGCTTCGACCTTGGCCGTTTCCGGATCGTCCCGGTGAAACACAAAACGCCACCGAAAGGTCGTCGTCTTGCCATCGGGAATCACCATCTCGCCCGCCTTGGGATCGTCCAGCTTCTCAAAGTGGTGCTTCCCAAACGCGTTCGCCGTCACCAAGCCATAGGTGCGCGAATGCCACCAAGTGGGATGCCGGGGATTGGACGGATGATCAAAAATCGCCACCCCCACCGGCTGATCGCCGACCTTGCCATAGGCATCGACCCAACGCGCCTGCTTCCCCCAGGTGTCGACATCGCGATCTCCCTCACTGTTGATGAGATGTCCGTTCGCCGGAATCGTCTCATTTCCCTTCTCCTTGGTGCGACGAACGACCTGCAGATCCGGAGACACCCGAATGGCCATGCCGGCGTCTTTCTGATCACCAAATGTCACCGGCCCATTGCTGGCGTGAAACGCGATGGTGATATCCAGGATTCGCGGCGCCATCGCATCGGCGACTGGATAAAAGCGAACCGTACGAGTGTCAGTCATCACAACACGCTGGTCTGCTGCCACGTAGGTGCTTTCGGCCACGAAATGGCCACCCTCGTCGCCACTGACGACTTCCTTGAAACGTTGATGTACCGTCCTACCCGGTACGCGATCCTTGTAGGTTTGCACCGCCCAGAACGACTCGCCGTTCACGTCACTGTGGGCAAACCAGAGCGATTGGTGATGCGGATGATCGGTGTCTTCGCCCTCGCTTTTCTCCAGCGGAAAGCGCCGGGTCATCGGCACCTCACCCGGCCCCATCACCGGATAAAACACCGGGAAGAACCGCTCTTCTCCTTTGAAGATGTAGTTGGTGAAAAGCTCACCTCCCAGTTCGATACGAAGGCGATCAGCCTGTTCGGTAATCGAGACAGCCGGCGTCTTTCCATCGGCAGCCACCACCGTGAATGACACTCCGCTGAGTGAAGCCACCAGGAGAGAAAACAGAGAGAATTTCATGAACGATGAACGTAGCCATGAAGCGCTTTCGGAGGAATGGAAAGACGCAGCGCATTCACGCCACCGCGGCGAGGCGACAACCAGTCAGGGAGCCGCGAAGGCCTTCACCACCACTCCTTTCTCCGAGAAGCTCAATTGATGAAACACCAGAGGGCAATCGGAGCAAAAAGCGAAACGCTCCTCTTCGACGCCCACAGAGAATTCACACACCGGACTACTAACGCCCGAGTAGAGAACGCCGTCACGATATTGCTGCACATCCCGATGGAGATGGCCGAAAAAGACGCCGCGAATCCGATTCAATGACTGGCTACGGATGAGTTCGTGCAGCGCCTCGCCATTCCGGAGCGGGAGGTGATCATCGATCCACGATGAATGAATCCCAAATGGCGGAAAGTGGACGAAGATCGCGAAAGGCTTGTCATCCGCCGCCAGGGCCTTCTGCAAAGCGACCAGTTGATTCTCCGGGACCTCGCCGTGGGGATCGTCGCTGCCGAGCAATTTGGCGTCGAGAACGAAACTCCGAAGCCCCGGAAGCTCGAAATGATAGGTCAATCGCTCAGGATCATCCGTGAGCGGCGTCATCGGCCCCATCGGCACTCCATCGCGAATCATCCCCGCATCATCGTGATTCCCCGTCACACAATAGAGCGGAGATCCCAACGGAGCCAAAGCCTCGGCGGCAACGGCATAGGATCGCGGATCGGGATCGTCCACCATGTCACCTGTGTGGATGACAAAATCGGGCACAAAATCGAGCGAACCAATGGCCCTGACGATTCGGTCGAGACGTTCCCGAGACGAAGCGCCACGAACCTCAAAGTCCCGCGACGGACCAATGTGGGTATCGCTGAGATGAATTCCGTGAATGACTCCGGACATGGCGCTGGTCAGCGAGGGACGAAATCACTCCCCAGTCGCCGGCGCGCCCCGCTTCTGAGCCAGAAGCCACTCGTACAACTCCGGATTGTCGTAGGCCTCCGTCCACGAATCGTGGCCAGCCTCCGGATAAATCGTGAAACGCGTCTGCGTGTTCCCCGCCTTCTTTAGCGCGTCGACGAGGCGCTGCGACTCTTCCAGCGGCACTACCGAATCCTTGCCTCCGTGAAACGCCCAGACCGGCACCTTGCTGAGACGACGCATCAGGTAAGGCGTTCCGCCTCCGCAGATGGGGACGATGGCGGCAAAGCGATCCGGTTGGTCACTGGCAAGCGCCCAGGTGCCGTAACCTCCCATGCTCAGCCCCGTCAGGTAGATCCGATCAGCATCGATCTTTAGGGTTTTCTCCAGATGGGTGATGAGACCGTGAACCGGCTCGCTCGGCCACCAGCCCTCCTTGGGACACTGGGGAGAGACGAGGATAAAAGGAAACTCTTCACCCGCCTCCACTCGCTTGGGAGGACCGTGTTGCTTTACCTGATCCAGATTATCCCCGCGCTCACCGGCACCGTGGAGAAAGACCACCAAGGGCCATTCTTTGTCCGCGTCAGCCGCATACCCTTTCGGCAGATAGAGCAGGTAGTTCAGCGTCTCAGGTTCCGTGGGAACCTGAGAAAATGTTTCTTTGGTCTGTGGAGACGGGGCGGCTTGCTGGGCGATCGCGACCAGAGGCATCACGACCAGGAGGGCCAGAAACCAGATGGAAGATTTACCACGCTCAAAAAGGGGGGAGAAATGAGACATGGATAAAATCTAGCACGTTGAAACCACAGGGCGATGCAAAAAAAGAACCCTGTCAGATC
>JAGROX010000321.1:9231-24459 GCA_020440025.1 Verrucomicrobiia bacterium | reverse complement strand
CGGAAGGGTGTCGTGACTTTTCATGTGTGCCTTCCGAAGCGATTTTCCCGCTGTGCACTTGCATCCGTTGTTCCTCCTGCGCACGGTAGTCGCGTGAAAAAAGCGCTGTCCCCGATGCAACGTGACGAGCTACTCAGCACGTTGAAGTCCCGTTTTGAGGAACACCCGGATCGCCATCCAGGGCTGAGTTGGGCCAAGGTCCAGACACGACTGGAGTCCCATCCCGAAAAACTGACCGCCCTCCACGAAATGGAACTGACCGGTGGCGAACCCGACGTGGTGGGACACGACAAGAAAACGGGCGAGCTTCGTTTTGTGGACTGTTCCCCGGAGACGCCGAAGGGCCGCACCAGCGTGTGCTACGACCGGGCCGCATGGGAATCGAGAAAGGCCCATCACCCGGAAACCACCGCCATGGATCAGGCGGCCGCCATCGGCATTGAACTGCTGACCGAGGCGGAATACTACGAGTTGCAGGAGCTGGGGAGTTTCGACCTCAAGACATCCAGCTGGGTGCTCACCCCCGACGCGATCCGGAAACACGGCGGGGCCCTCTACTGCGAGCGTCGCTACGACCGCATTTTCGTGGGGCACAACGGCGCGCAATCCTACTATGCCGGGAGAGGGTTTCGCGGTTCGCTCCGGATTTGAAACGACGGCAAGCGGCGACCGGTGATCCCTGATGAGGCAGTTGACGATTGACTCGCGCCTGTTGACAGTCGCTCAACCAACCCCATTTCAAAAAAGACATGCGCTCGCTCATTCTCACCCTCTCTCTCCTCGCCACTACCTCTGCCATGGCTGCGGACACGCCCAGACTGCCGCGAGTGCCGTCCAAGTCGCTCGCCGAAAAGCAGGAGCTGCTTTTCTCCGACAACATGGAGGGCTCGGAACACGATGCCAAGTGGCATCGGGTGGTGGATACCTTCGTCTTCGAGGACGGGGCTCTGAAAGGCACCCAGACACGGGTGAAGGATGAACCGTCGAAGGATGGCAAATCCATCGTCAAGGCTCACGCCGCCGTCTACGGGCTGGAAGTGCCGACCAAGGACAGCGTGATCGAAGTGAAGATGCGTTTCGACGGCTGCACCATGATGGATGTGGAGTTCGATGACCGCAAATACACCGGTTCGCACTATGGTCATCTCTGCCGCGCCCAGGTGCGTCTCGACAAGGTGACGATCATGGACGAGCGCGAGGGCAGCCAGAACGAGGAGATCAAGGCGATGCGCGATGATCCTTCCAAGAAAGACGAAGTCGCCAAGCGCATGGTCGGCAAGAGCGCGACCTACCCGGTGAGCCTGGAAGCCGGCAAGACCTACACCGTGGTCGTGGAAACCGTCGGCGATGAAATGCGCGTCCTCATCGATGGCAAAGCCGTCGCCTACCTGCAGTCCCCCGGCATCGGCCACGAAACCAAGTCCAAGATCGAACTCGGCGTCGCCGGTCAAAGTGGCTACTTTGACGACATCAAAGTCTGGAACGCCGTTTCTGCGAAGTAGCCTCGCTCGTGAGAGCGAGGCCAGAAGCTCGGCTCCACCTGATTACGAAGGCGGCTACGTCGCTCGGCACCGCCGAAATTGAAAACGGAATGACATTCTCTGGAACCTATTTCTCGACCATGAAGGCCTTTCGAGTCACGGGCTCGGGAATCCTCGCCGCTCTGGCCCTGATCACCCTGCCCTGCCAGGCTGATTCAGCCGCCACTGACGACGACGTGGAATATGCCGCGCTGCAGGCCGAGGCCAAGAAGGTCTTCAGCGAAGGCCAGGGGCTGGATGTCTTCATCAAGACCTACTGCGCGGATTGTCACGGCAACAAGAAAGCCAAGTCTGGCCTCAACTTCCAGAAAGCCATCAAGCAGCCGGATCGCCAGAGCTATCGGAGGCACCTGAAGCTGGCGGTTTCCTTTGTGAATTCCGAGGAGATGCCTCCGGACGATGAGGAAAAGCTCCCGACGGCTGAGGAGCGCAAGCAGTTTGCGGAATGGATCGACCAGATCAAGTATCTCAGCGAAAAAGATCCCGGCCCCTTTATCATCCGCCGTCTGACCAAGTCGGAATATGCCAATACCCTGCACGATCTCTTTGGAGTGGATCGGTCGATCGCGCAAGAACTGCCCGACGAAGTGTCCGGGGAGGGATTCCTGAATTCCCTCTCTCCCCTCCATTCCGAGCAGTATCTGGGAATCGCCAATGCGGTGCTCGATCAGATTTCGGCCCCCGACGGGGAACCGCCCACGGAGGTGCAGAAGCGTCTGTTCGGCAAAACACCCGCCGCTGGAGAAGACGCTCGTGCCGCGGCGAAACAGGTGGCCCGCGCCCTGGCCAAAGACGCCTATCGTCGACCGCCGACTGACGCGGAATTGGAGGTCCTGTTGAGCGTCTACGATCTCGGGCGCGAAAGCCAACTCACCTACCCGGAGTCGCTGGGCCTGATGCTCAAGGCCATCCTGGTATCTCCCCAATTTCTTTTCATCACCCCGGCAAAGGAAATCGAGGCAGAGAGCAAGATCGTTCCCGTGGACGATTATCAACTGGCTTCCCGCCTTTCCTACCTGCTGTGGTCAACGATGCCCGATTCGGTACTTTTCGGCTTGGCCGAAAACGGCAAGCTCCACGAACCGGCGGTGTTGCGGGAGCAAGTGAAACGGATGCTGAAAGATGATCGTTCCCGCGCGTTGTTCGACGGCTTTGGCGAGCAGTGGCTGGGATTGGGCGACCTGGACAGCCAGACTTTCGACACCGAGAAGTTTCCCCTCATGACCGACGCGATGCGTTCGGCGATGGTGGAGGAAGCCCGGCTCTTTTTTGAAAGCATCGTGCGGGAGAACCGCAGCGTGGTGAGTTTCGTGGAAAGCGATTACACCTTTCTCAATGGCACCCTGGCCACCCTGTATGGACTGGAGAAAACCGTGACTGGCCCTGAGATGCGAAAAGTGGCACTGACCGATGCCAATCGCGGGGGCATTCTCGGCATGCCCGCCATTTTGGCAACGACCTCGTTTCCCAATCGCACCAGCCCTGTCCGACGCGGCGTGTGGGTGCTGGAACAGGTGCTGGGAGAACACGTGCCACCTCCCCCGGCGAACGTTCCTCCGTTGGAAAAACAGGATCAGAAAAAGGTCGCCAACCTGACCCTGCGTCAGCGCACCGAGTTGCACGTCACCAATGCCTCCTGCGCCAGCTGCCACAAGATTCTCGATCCCATCGGCTTCGGTCTGGAGAACTTCGACGCCATCGGGCGCTGGCGGGAACAGGATGACACTGGCGGAGCCATCGATGCCGCAGGCGAGTTACCGGGAGGAAAGAGCTTCACGACGCCTCGCGAACTGAAAGCCATCATCGCCGAACGAAAAGCCGACCTCGCTCGAAATCTCACCGAGAAACTGCTGGCGTATGCTCTCTGTCGTCCGCTGGAAGGTTATGACGAGGTCGTGGTGGATCACCTGATGGAAACCATCGCCAAGGACGACTATCGCATGCAGACGTTGATCACCGAAGTCGTCACCAGCTACCCTTTCACCCAACGACGGGTCAAGGAGTAGCAGTTCTCTCAACTGATCAGCTTTCCTCCAGCGTCTCGCGACATTCGTTGATGCGTCGGGCGATGAAGTCACGTTCCGCCGGCAGCGAAGCAAGATCGCCCGCCTGCCGGAAACAGCGCAAGGCTTCGCCGAGCTGACCCAACTCGGAAGCAAAGGTCCCCCGGATAGCGTGGTAGAGATGCCGACTTTCGAGAGTCGGGCAGGGCAAGAGTTCATCGAGCGCGGCCATTCCCGCCGAGGGTCCATGGACCCGAGCGACGGCCACCGCGCGATTCATGGCGGTGACGGGCGAAGGCGCGAGAACGAGCAGTTGATCGTAGAGCGAGAGGATTCTTGCCCAGTCCGTGGCCTCGGCACTTTCGGCAAGGCTGTGGAGCGCGGCGATTCCGGCCTCCAGATGATATGGGCTGAGACTGTCGCCGGAGGACGCCAGACCGAGGTGTCGGACGCCCTCGGCAATCATCGAGTGATCCCACGAGGCGCGGTCCTGTTCGTGCAGTCGCAGCAGATTTCCCACATCGTCAGTTCGACCCGCGAGGCGCGAGCCGGTGAAAAGCATGAGCGCGAGCAGGGCATGGACTGCCGGGGTGACAGTGACCGTCTGCGTCGTCAGGAGATGAGTCAGGCGAATGGCTTCTCGACAAAGATCCTCTCGCACAAGGCGGTCACCGCGAGATGCTTTGTATCCCTCGTTGAAAAGCAGGTAAAGCGTTCCCAGGACACCATGGAGTCGCTCCGGAAGCTCGACCGGATCGGGAACCGCGAAGGGCAGGCCGAGATCGCGGATCTGCTGACGGGTGCGGACGAGTCGCTTGGCGATGGCGGCTTCGCTGGTGAGAAAGGCGGCCGCGATTTCCGCGGGACTCAAGCCGCAGAGCGTTCGCAGTGCCAGGGCGGTCTGCGCCTCGATCGAGAGTTGAGGGTGAAAGCAGACAAACATCATCCGAAGCGTGTCGTCGGAGAGCGGTTCCTCGGATTCCGCCTCCAACGCCGTCGAAAGCCATCGCTCCCGCTCCGCAGCGATGCCGTCCACTTTTTCATTCCATCGCTTCTCGCGACGCAAGGCATCGAGGGCCAGATTTTTCGCCGTCTGCATGAGCCAGGCCGCCGGATTGGCGGGCATGCCGCGATAGGGCCAGGTTTGTAGGGCTTTGACCATGGCGTCCTGCACCACATCCTCCGCGAGTTGCAGTCGGGAAGTGCCGAGTCGCGCTACCAATGACGCCACCATGCGACCGCTCTCCCGGCGAAACAAATCGTCGGCGAGTTCAGCGGCATCAGCCTCATTCATGATTCCGGCATTGACCGCAGCACCGCCGCCAACCGGTCGAAATTCTCTTCATTCGCTGGCTCGATGATGTGTCGGATCGCTTTCAGCACTTCGGCTTTCTCAAATGTCATCTGCCAACGCACGAGTGTGCCTCCTTCCGCCTCTTCGAGTGAAATGACCATCCGGAAAAGCGGTAGCACGGTGTGGTCAAAGTCGATGAGTTCATTTTCGACAAGGTCGCGAAAGCGCCACTCGTTCTCGTAGTCTTTGCCGTCTGGCCCATGGAACGTGAAACGCCAGTGTCCGTCGGGCCGAAAGTCGAACTCGTGGAAGGTGCTGGTGAATCCGTTCGGCCCCCACCACTGCGTCAGCAACGCCGGGTCGGCGTGAGCCCGAAAAACCTCGCTGCGGCTCGCTTCAAAGAGGCGACTGGAATGGACTTCGGCTGCGCTCATGGCATCCAGAATCATTTCTCTTCATACATCTCGACCAGCTGATCGAAAGCCTTGTTCCAACCTTCGATAAATCCCATCGCCGCGTGATTTTCGCAGGATTCCCGGGTCCAGTGCCTCGCTTTGGCCGTGTAGCGGGTGCCACCTTCAGGAAGTTCCTCAAAAGTCAGAATGCCGACAAACATCTTCTGCGGGTTCGGTTCCCAATCCGCGGTAAAGGCATCCGTGAAAACGAGCTTTTGGTTGGGGATGACTTCCAGGTAGACCCCGTGGTTGGGAAACCGCTCTCCGTCCGGCCCGCAGATCGTCATTTGGGACGCTCCCCCCGCTCTGACGTCGATCTCCACATCGGCGACAAACCAGGGACGCGGACAGAACCACTGCACCATCAGTTCTGGGGTGGTCCAGGCGGCAAAAACCTGCTCCGGCGAGAGATGGGTCTCACGAACGATGGTCAGTTCGCGTTCGGAGAGGGGCGATTCATTGGGAGAGCTCATCTTATTGGAGAGAATGAAGACCGATGGTATTTCCCTCCGTATCGCAGGCGATCGCGATGAAACCGTATTCCCCGATGGCGAACTTTTCCTTGTAGAGCGAGCCACCATTGGCGACGACGCGTCCGGCTTCGACCGCGCAATCCTCACAGGAAAAATAGATCAAGGTGCCGCCGCCCCCGGCTTCACAGCCGTCCATTCTGCATAGCGCGCCGTTGCAACCGGGAGCCGTCATCTCGCCAGAAAACATCCACATCTCCAGGCCGGCATCGTCCGCGGTGGGGTTGGCAAGAGATTCGAGTGTGGTGGCGAAGACCGCTTCGTAGAAGGCCTTTGCCCGGGGCATGTCGTTCACGTAGATTTCGAACCAGCCGACAGGATTGCGTTTGTTGCTCATCGTTTTTGGATATGGGATTGAGGTTGGAATTTGGAAAGATTAGTGAGAAACGATCGTGGTAAAACCGCCGAAGGACATGCGCTTGCAATCGAAAAGGTTGCCAGTCGCTTCGCACATACTCTTGAGGCGCTCATCGGCCATGATTTTCGCGTTGGCCGCGTCACGTGCTTCTCTGTCGGCGAAAACCGCCCAGGCAAAAATCACGGTCTCTTCATCCGTGGTCCCCACCGTGTCCGTGAACGATCGGCAGAACTCGGCACCCAAATCGTCCGCGGCGCATTCGGTGTATTGCAGCGCGCCATGCTCCATCCAAATCGCCGCCGCCTTTTCCGCGAGCGCGCGGTAGTCTTCGAGTTCGTCTTTCCGGATCGGGAGGAGAAATCCGTCGACGTAGGTTCCGGGTGTCTTCATGTCTTTGATTGCTGTGGTTGAGTTGGCAGGTTTCAGATCCTACTGCTGCGCGGCGATGACATCGGCCATGGGACGGCAGAGATCGGCGACGGGACGCACTTCAATCTGCGCTCCGTAGGCCAGAATGGGGCAAGCTTGGGCGATCCGCACCGCCGCCTCGGTGTCTTCCACCGCGAGAAGGAAATAACCGGCGATGGCTTCCTTCGATTCCGCAAAAGCCCCGTCCGTCACGACGCCCCCGCCGGAACCGACGACGACTTTCCCCTCCTCCATCAGCGGTTGGGCTCCCTGCAGTATGCCGCCGTCTTTGAGTCCGTCCACCCAGGCGTAGAAGTCCGTCATGACCCGCTGAAGCTCGGCCGGCGAAAGAGCGCTGTTCCAATGGGTTCCTCGAATCAGGAGTAGGTGCTCGTTGGTGGGTTGTTGGGTGTTCATCGGGAAAAAGATTCGCGCGAGGTGACAAGGTATTCGTGTTTCATGCGAGGAATCTGGCCGCCAGATTCACTCGCTCGCCTTCGGAGCTTCGGTGACCACTTTCTCCAGATCCGCGAGGCCCTGTTCAAACGGGGGGCCGCACATGGATTCGCAATCCATGAAAAGGCTCATCAGCTTGCCGACGTAGTTGTTCTCGCCATACATCGCCCAGGTGACTTTGGTCTTGTCGCCATCAGGCACGAAGGTGAAATCCACCGTGCTGACGCCTTCCATCGGTTTGATCCAATCCATTCGCTGCCGAACGAATTCTCCCGGTTTGCTTTCCGTGATCGTGGCCGCCCCCTCGCCCACCTTGTCCCCAGCCCAACTCGCCTTTGCTCCGACACCGGACTCCGGTCCGCTGTAGGTCGTCTGCGACGTTGGGTCCATTTTTTCCCAGGGGTTCCACGCGGCAAAATTCCGGTGATTATTGACCTGCTCAAACAGCACCTCAGGAGAGGCGGCGATGCTGCGGCTCCGCTCGACCCGGAACTCGGACGGCTGGAACGCGGCAAGGAGGAGAACCAGAGCGATGACGGCGGCGAGGCCAATCAGTATTTTTTTGATCATGATGAGAATGGTGGTGCGATGAACTCAGATTGACAAAGAAAACAAATTATCCCTGCGGCGGCATTTCGCTCAAGTGAACCAGCTCCCAGTGGTGACCGTCGGGATCGGTGAAACTATGTTGATACATGAAGCCATAGTCTTTCGCCTCAGCATAGCTCGCCCCTCCCGCCGCGAGAGCTTTCGCGACCAGTTCATCCACCTCCGCGCGACTTGAGCAACTGAGGCAGTTGATCACCTCGATAGAGGCGGCCGTATCGCAGATCGACTTCGAAGTAAACTCGCTGAATTTCGAACGGGTGAGGAGCATCACGTGAATGATCTCACTGATGACGATGCAGGCAGCGGTGTCGTCGGTGAACTGTGGGTTGGATGAAAAACCCAGCGCTTCGAAGAAAGCGAGGGAACGCGGCAAGTCGGCGACCGGAAGGTTGATGAAAATCTGTCTGTCGGATTTCATGAGGTGGTAGAGGCCTGGAGGAGAGACATGAACGGTACTCTCTTCCCTTTTACAACGAACGGGAAATCCCCAGAAGGACATCTTCAGAAAAAAAGTTTCGAAAGACAAAAAAATATCGGAGAGATCGACCGCGTTCGTCCCGCGCCTGCCGCGAGTCCGCCAGTTGTCCACCCTCTCCTCGAACCGATAGTAATTCCCATGAGTAACCGTTTCCTCATCGATCGCCGCACCTGTCTCAAAGGAGTCGGGGCCTCCCTCGCGCTCCCGCTGTTGGAAACGATGGGCTGGGCCGAAGAAGGCAAAGGAAAGACCAGCAAGCCACCGGTTCGCCTCGGTTTCATGTACATGCCCCACGGGGTCATCATGGACCAGTTCTGGCCGACGACCCCGGAGAGCTTTCTGTCGTCACCGCCACCGGCCCTGGAATCGCTGAAACCCGTGCTCGACCAGTGCCTGATGATGAAAGGCATCTCCGGCATTCCCATCTCCCCATTCAACGGAGCCCCCCACGCGCTGGAGTTGTCCACCTGGCTGACCGCCCAGTTGCCCGATGCCCCTACTCGCCATCGGATCAACATCGCGATTTCCGCCGATCAGATCGCTGCCAACTACGTGGGCGCACTCACCTCGCTGCCGTCCCTGGAGTTGGCCACCATGCCTCAGACCCACAAGGAAAATCAAGAGGGCTTGCACGAGGCCTACTACTCCCATTGCAGCTTCCGCTCCTCCACCCAGGCCGTCCCCGCCCTGATCAGTCCGCGCACCGTGCTGACGAGGCTCTTTGGCCAAGCCGATAAGCCCGGAAAATCCTCGCAGACCTCTCCTCTCGATCAGAAAATGTTGGATCTGGTCATCGGCGGCGCCAAGGACCTGCGCAAGACACTTCCCCAGACCGATCAACACAAGCTGGACGAATACCTCGACAGTGTCCGGGCCGTGGAACGCCGCATCGCCGCCATCGAGTTTCGGCAAAAAGAAGCCGCCATGGAGAAAGCCGGCGTCGCCTCCAGCAAACGCAACGCCTCCGATTCCCCGCCCATCGAAATCAAAATTCCCGAGGGCGACAAGCGCAGCGAATACATGCAGGTGATGTGCGACCTCAACGTGCTCGCCTTCCAGACCGACACCACCCGCGTCAGCACCTACATCGGTTCCACGCCCAACGGCGTCTCCTATCCCGAACTCGGCTTCACCGACGCCCATCACTCGCAAACGCATCACAACAACGAGGCAGAAAAGGTCAACAAGGTCGCCGCCATCACCAAATTCAACATCGATCAGTTCGCCTACATGGTGAAAAAGATGGCCAGCCTCCGCGAAGGCGACGGCACCCTGCTCGACAACTGCATCATGATGTGGGGTTCCGGACTCGAAGACGGCAACAAACACAGCCGCGAGAATCTCCCCTTCATCGTCGCCGGTGGCGGCGGCGGCTCCCTCAATACCGGCCGCTTCCTCCCCAACACCAAGGGCAATCAAGGCGATCTCCTCACCACCCTGCTCGCCTGCGCCGGCGTGCCCCTGGATCGTCCGATTGGGATTGCGACGAAGGAGATCTCCGAGATGAAGGCCCGAGCCTGAGGCCGGTTGCGACCATTGTGGGACAACTTGAATAGATCTTCACCCCGCGTCAGTTAACTTAGTGTTGTGGAAGCCATCTCCTCGAAAAAGGTCTTCTTTATGATCCGTCTCATTGAGGTGCCCACTTAAAACTCAAAAGACCGTTCCCGATTTTTTTTCGAGAACGGTCTTGAGGATTTGCGTGATCTCCAATAAGATCGCGTTGCTAAGATTGGAGCGGCTCATTTTCTGCGATTTTGCAGGGATGGGCCGTTTCCGTTCACGCGTATTGGATCAGCTGCCACGTAACTGCCTTACTGTTGTACGGCGGCAATGTGTTACCTTTGGCGATGGGTGCTGTAGTTGATGGCGTTCCCATCACTTTCCAGACACCGCTTTCGGGGCATTTTTCCCCAGTGCGTGCGGTGGCACCGATTGGCGCTCTATTGCTAGTTTGCATTTTTGTTTTCTCCTTTCTAGTGTTGGTGGTTAAAAAAATGGCACTCTCCTACTTTGTGTGAAAGGACGAACGTTATGTGGAAGTTCTTGGGCGGATTTAGCACATACGGCTATTCCGTGGGCGATGGCGAAGATGGAGTGGAAGCCTTTTCATGGATGCGGGCCAACTGGCACGTGAAATGCGGCAAAAGATGGCCAAGTTGGTGCTTCCTCAGAGGTATTCAACTTGAGAAAATTAAGGTCTGTCTGGCAATTTCCGGCTGTCGTGAGTGCCCTTTTCAAGCGGCCTGCTTGGTCGTAACAACCTTCGGCTCCGTCCCAAGGTAAGGCGGCATATTCGCGGTTAGAAATGTGGAGTTGGGCGTTTGCGAGCATGACTATATTTCCGTATCCTACTCACTACTCTAGACTCACGGTTCTCGCAACGAAAAAAAACGGATTTTAGAGAAAAAATCTCGCAAACTGATGCATTAATTGCAAAAATAGCCGCACACCAACCACAACCCGAGCAAACAAATGCTTCTGCGCCTATCAGTGACTAATTTTCTTTCCATCGACACTCCTGTCGAATTTTCGATGCTTTCCTCCAAGGAGACCCAACACGGAGGGCGCTTGGCGGTCGCAGAAGGTCTTGCTGGGCGAATTCTTCAAACAGCGGCAATTTGGGGAGGAAATGCTTCGGGAAAGTCGAATTTCTGTAAGGTCCTTCAGTATGCGCAATGGATGGTTTCTCATGGAACGAAGCCCGACGCCTCCACCTCACGCAGACCATTCAAGTTGCGGAAGGCAGCTGCAAGAGAACCAAGCCGATTCGAGTTCGACATTCTCGTGGAATCAGAAAGCGAGGGAGATAAGGAGAAGGCGTTTAGATACACCTTCGCAGTTACGGGACGAGAAGTTGTGGAGGAGTCCTTAGTTGAACTGCGGCCAGCGTCAATACGTCCTTATTTCTCAAGGAAGGTTGTTGAGGGCGGCGGCGAGCCTGCCTGGACTCTAGATTGGTGGGAACGAAAGAACATCTCGGAAGATGAACGTCTATTTGCGAAATTCGTCGCCCGTGGGACGAAGGGAAACCAATTGTTCCTGCATGAGGCCATGGATAGGAACTTGGAGTTGCTGGCTCCAGTTTTCCGGTGGTTCCGTGATCAATTGGTGGTGGTGGAACCAGAAGACAATTTTCTGACCATGGACACAGAAGAGCCCGAGAGAGGAGAACTTAGGGAATTCGCCGCGTCCCTTCTCCGGGCTGCTGGGACCGGGATTGATGAAATCGAAGCGCTACAAGTTCCGGCAGCGGCCATTGGAATGCCAACTGAGGTCCGCGAAAAAGTGCTCGATGCCATTAAATCTGACAACGAAGGAGTAATCTTACGATCTCCAGATCATGGGCGTTTTAGTGTATTTCGAAAAGACGGCGAACTACTGACTTCACGGTTGGTCACCTACCGTACCACAACTGAAGGACTTAGAGTTCAGTTTGAGTTGTCCGAGGAAAGTGACGGAACGCGCCGGGTTTTCGATCTTTCACCGCTCTTTCTTGATCTCGAAGATTCAGGGTGCCGGAAAGTGTATGTCATCGATGAATTTGACCGTTCACTGCACGGAGAAATGAGTCGTAGGCTTCTGGAACACTACTTTGATGGGCGAAACAAAAGTACGCGTGCACAACTAATTTTCACCGCACATGACCTCTTCCTGATGGATCAATCTCTTTTGCGGCGGGACGAAATGTGGTTCGTAGATCGGTCGCCGGACGGAGCAACCAAGCTGAACTGCCTGTCGGAACACAAATCTCTTCGGTACGATAAGGACGTGCGGAAGGCCTATCTGGAGGGACAGTTTGGGGGAATGCCGAGAATCATCGATTTTCCAAAGCGACCAAAACGGAAGGTTAACGAGGATAGTGTGGGACAACCGAAATTACCTGGATTTGAGGTTTGAGCACCTTAGTTGCTCGTAAAATCAACGAAAACTTCAATCGCGACTTCGACGAGTTCGTATCAACGATTGACCACCCAATGAAAGCCTTCTTTTCTGCTCCAAAATAGTAGCAGTCGACCAATTTACCCTAATTCCCTAAGAAATCTCTTAATAGGCTTTAACGGGGCCACTGGCCAGAAACCGGTTTTCAATAGAATCCGGTCCATCGATTGATGGCAGCGCGGAGCGAGCAAGAATCTGAATAATCCGAGGCGTCAACCCGCTGACTCAACAGGGTTGAGTCGGAGACCTAACAGGGTTGAATTTGGGCAATGGGACCGGGCTTTTGCTCACGCTCCAGCGTAGATCTCCATAGGAGGAGACTATCCGCGCACCTTCGGCTGATTTCGCTTTCACGGCGCGGGATCGCAGGAAGATGATCCGCGACCGGCTGCGTTGCGCGAAAGTTTGCGGCAATTGCAATCCCCTAGCGCGCAATTTCATTCCTGTTCCGCGAATTTTTATTCCTGTTGCATGCCATTGAATTCAACTTAAGCGCCTAAGAAGGGTAATAACGCTCTTTCTTACTCCTCTCGCCTTTCATTGAAATCTTGGAGCTCTCTATTGTTTTCCTGTAGCGCTCCATTGAATTCCTATCTTCTACATTTGTCTTCCTGCTCCAATCGTTTTACCACTTGCTGTGAGCGTTTTCATTCCTCTTATAGGCAATTGCATTCTTGGCAATGGTGATTTATCGGTAAGGCATGCCTGATTCGCTCCCTTCCGAAGCCGTCGATGGGCCGGGTTTCCCCGGAATTCCGGCCCTGCCGTTCGTTCCGCTGACCAAGGCGCTGGGTGACCCGCTGCGCTGGGCGATCTTGCGGGAACTGGCGGCTGGAGAACCGCTGATGGTGGTGGAGATCGCCAAAAAGGTCGGGAAACCGGCGACACTGGTATCGAAGCATCTCGCGATCTTGCGCAAGCTGGGTCTGGCGGCGGTGAAGCAGCGGCTGTATTTGATGCCGCCACAATTCATCTCGGATCCGAAAAAGCGGGTCCTGGATCTAGGCTATTGCGTGCTGAGGCTGGACACGACCCCGGAGTAAGCTGCGCCGGGAGGACCCAGGGTCAGAGACCTTCCCACAGCTTCACGTCGTCGATCTGGCAGGTGCCGAAGTCGACGGCTTTGAAATCGATCTGGGCCTGGCCGGTCATGTCGATCTCGGGGCTTTGGAAGAGGTGCTTCTTGCCGTCGATCTTGAGGAGGAGCGTGCCCTTTTTCAGTTCGATGGCGACGTCGTGCCATTCGTTGAGCGAGAACAGCGGCGCTTCCACGGGAATGGTCGCGACGTCTTTCTTGATCTTCAGGGTGGTGGCTTTTTCGCTGAAGCTGAGGGTGTGAATGTGATGACCGAGATCGAGGAGAGGGAACCCCTTCTGGTAGGCCTCGGCGCCGTATTTCACCCGCATGGTGCAGACGAAGTTCTCCGGCACTTGTTTCAGCCAGATCACGGGCTTCAAACCTGCGTGCGAGGGATCATCACTGGCTTTTTTCTTGGCCTGAAACTCCTTCGAGGATTCGCTGCCATCGAGGACACCGTTTTTGATGGCCCAGGTGGTGTTCTGACGCACTTCCCAAAAATCGCTATTCAAGGTGCCGCCATCAAAGCTGTCCTCGTAGACGAGTCGGGTCTTTTCAAACAACTCCGGCTTGTAGTCGGGACTCTCGCCAAGAAGCAGCGGAGTCGCAGTAAGGGCGAAAGCGAAAGTGGCGAAACTGAGAAGGCAGGTGGGTGGGGTCATGATGAGATTTTTGGAATGATGGCCATGTTTACGCAGATTCGGTCGAAATGGCAACCTTTCCCCTGCCCTACGCGAACGTGGATCTGGAGATCGAGGCAGGCAGGTCGAAGCTATTGACCTACCGACTCGAAGTCGATGACGCCAAACGCCTTGCCGAGGTCCTTCGGACTTTTTCCTCATTTTCACTCGTGCCCCGCCTGTTCCCCATCAACTATTCTCCGGCTGCGACGTGGGTTTTTCTCACTGCGATGGCCTTGTGGTCGGGACAGATGGCTTGGGGAGAATCCGCTGCCGACGAGCAAACTGGGACGCTGCCCGAGCCGGTGACGGAGGAAAACTTCGAGGCGCTGATGGAGAGTTCGCCCTTCATGCGTTCCATCGGGCTGAATCAATCCATCGTTCTCACCGGCGTCGCCCGTATCGAGGACGAGGTGTATGCCACGCTGATCGATCTGGAAACGCGGCAATCTTTCCTCGTTTCAGAAGAGAAAAACCTGCAAGGCTGGCAGCTGATGGAGGTGAAGGGTGACGAGTCCGACCTGCAATCGCTGACCGCTCAGGTCAAGATCGCGGGTAGCCAGGTGGTGTCCATCCGCTACGAGAAAGTTCCCATGGTGAATGTGATCAACGGAGGCGGCCCCTCGATCTCCGGTCGCCCCAGCACCCTGACTCCGGCTCAGGCGGATGAGGCCAAAAAGGCGGCGTTGAACTACCGCGAAGGCTACTCCTCCGACGGCTATCCAAAACAGCCACCTCCGGAGATCGTGTCGAAACTTTCCCGCCTGTCGGTCCCGCAGCGTGAGGCCATTAACCGGCAAATGATCGAACTGCGGAACCGCGGCCTCGGCATGGAGGAGCGGCGGAAAATCTACGAGAAAACGGTCGATCGCACCCTGCAGGGCAGTCGTTGAGGATTCGCCGCTGGAAACCCTCAGGGTTTCGCCTGAGCGAGGTCGTGAAAGACGATGATGGAGGGATTTCCCACCGGCGTGAAATGCCCGGTGAACTCGAGAGCCCCGGAATCCTTTTCGACGCGAAACACCGCGATGTGGTCGGCGCGTTGATTGCAGACGTAGAGGAATCCGCCGGTCGGATCGAAATTGAAGCTCCGCGGGTAGTTTCCCCGGGTCGGCACGTCATCGACAAAGCTCAGCTCGCCGCTTTTCGCATCAACGGCAAAAATGGCGACGGTGTCGTGGAGCCGGTTGCCCGCATAGACGAATCGCCCGTCGCCGGAAACCATGATCTCGGAGCAGAAATTGCTGCCCGCATAACCGGGTGGCAGGCTGGAAATCGTCTGGCGCGAAGTCAGCGTCCCCTTTTCGCCATCCCAATCGAAGAGAACCACGGTGGAGCCTTCCTCCTGAATGGAATAGAACCAGCGACCATTGGGATGAAACGCAAAATGCCGGGG
>JAGROX010000321.1:0-9179 GCA_020440025.1 Verrucomicrobiia bacterium | reverse complement strand
TCGGCATCAAATTTCCACACGTAGATTTGATCCAGCCCCAGATCGACGTGGATGACGAATCGACCCGAGGGATCAGCCTCGATCATGTGAGCGTGCGCCTGATCATGCCCGCTGAAAGCAAAGCTGCCGGGAGGGGCATTCGTCGCGACGGTCGGCCCGATGGTTCCCTCGTCCTTTTTCACATCGGTCGCCTCGCCAAGGCTGCCATCGGGCAGAATGGGAATCACCGCCACCGAACCGCCAAAGTAGTTCGCCACCAGGACAAATTTCCCCGAAGAGTGAATGCTCAAGTGAGCAGGCCCTTTCCCGCCCGAACTCACGGTGTTGAGGAGTTTTAACTGACCATCAGCGGGATCGACAGCAAATGCACTGACCGAGCCAGCCTCCTCATCGCCGATCAGTTCCGTTTCGTTGGCAGAGTAGAGACGCGTTCTGCTGGCATTGAGCACGAGGGCGCTGGGACTCGTGCCCATTTCGTGAATGCCCGCCGGGGTCATTGCGCCAGTTTCTCGATCGACCTGAAACAGGTGAATCCCCTTCCCATTTCCCGGCGGCAGGTCCACCTGAGTCTTCCGCATGTTTTGCAGCGGCGACGTGTAGGTGCCCACGTAAGCCATGAGTGGACGAGATTCTGTTCCTGTTTCAGCTTCCAGAAGCGTCGCCAGAACGGACACACCTCCCGTCAGAATCGAAGAAGACTTGAGGAAGGAGCGGCGGGAATAAGGTGTACGATTCACGATCAGAGGTGATGGTTCCATGAATTGGCCGAAGAACTCGGCAGCAGATCCTGCCATCTCTCTGACTTTCCGTAAATCGCCGGAGCATACCTGATCACGGATGTCCCACCGACAAAAAGACCGGGAGGAAACCCCTCCCGGCCTCAATGATCTATCGGCGTCGAACCCAATCAGGCCCGAGCCTCTAGAATCAGGTTGAACGGCGTCTCGTTGGCTCGTCGGCAACTGCTGAATCCGGCCTCGTTGACGATCAGGTCATGCAATCGCTTTTCACCGGCCTGGGCTCCCAAGGCCTTTCCCGTCTCTTGAGCGAGGGAAGTGGGCACACAAACCATGGTGGATGCCGAGTAATACATTCGCCCCACCGGATTGAGATTGTCTTCCAACTTGTCACCGGCCATCGGCTCCACAATCATGACGGCACCACCCGGCTTCAGGGCATCCCGAATTGTTTTCATGGCACCCACCGGATCCCCCATGTCATGCAAACAGTCGAACATGGTGATCAGATCGTATTTGCCCGGCATTTCTTTGACTTCCTGAATGTGGAAACCGACATTGGTCACCCCATGGCCACTCGCGTGCTTCCGTGCCTCTTCGATGGATCTCTCGTGGAAATCGAACCCGTCTACTTTCGCATTCGGGAAGGCTTGAGCCATAATCAGGGTCGAAATTCCGTGACCACATCCTACATCGGCCACGCTCCCACCCTGTTCGAGAGTTTCCACCACGCCCTCGATCGAGGGCAACCAGGCCTGGACGAGGTGGTTGTCATATCCCGGACGGAAAAAACGGGCCACGGCGCAGGATAGGCACTGAGTCTGATCTCCCCAGGCAACCCCTTCACCGGTGTGAAAGGCATTCTCCACCTTTGATCGATTGTCCTGGAATGCCGCCGCAGCACCAAATGCGGGAGCAAGGTAAAAAGGGCTGGCCGGATTGGCGAACACGAAGGCCTGTTCGGCAGACATCGAAAAACGATCACCAGCCGGATCGTAGGTGACGTATTTCGACGCAGCTTGGGCCGAGAGCCACTCCCTCAGATATCGCTCATTCAATCCTGTTTTGGCAGCAAGCTCTCCCGAAGTCATGCCATCGTTCTCATTCAGAGTCTGATAGAGACCGAGGCTTTCGCCGATCTGGACCAAGGGAACACTAAACGCGCCTCCCAGGTCTTGCAGAACGCCCCCAACGAGAGCGTGCAGATGTTCTTCATTGATTGTCTTTTGCTGAGTAGGTGCCGTTGTCATTTTTTCAGTCATTTTTGGGTGAATACTTGGGCGAAGAGAATTCCCGCAGTCGCCTTCTTCCCCTGTTAAAGAATTTGGTAGGGATTCGTTACACTTTTGATGAAAAATAGTTTCAGATCCCTTCCGACCTACCATTTGACGCCCCATACCAATCTACGAAAAATTCTGCTTCAGCGGCTTTCAGCCTTCTCTGATGCCATTTCCTCACGTCCCCTCACCACCATTCGGCAGTTTCGTATCCCAATATACGAAAACGCCACCATGCCAGAGAAAACATCTCCGATCATGATGGCGTTACCTCCGAAGTAGGCTGTATCAATTCGCTCGGGTGTACCCCTGCTCAGCGAGACGCGTGACCACGAGCCCGACGCCCGTTCCAACGCTTGAAGGGTTTTCCCCCGTTAGCGGATCCAGGCGGAGCACATTGTTGACACGGAAATGATCATACGCCAGAACGGTGTTGGTGCCGATTCCTCGGATCACACGAGCAGCCCCAAAGACGGTCTGTCCGTTTAGGCGCACTCCCGATCTGGGAATCCTTCCACGATAGATTCTTGAATGAAAGGAATCGCCGACGGATTTCCCAAACAGAGCCAATTCCGTCTCAAAAAAGGCATCGCTGTTGCGATCAAAAGGGGCAAGAATGAGATCGGTCGGAATAATTCCATACCAAAGACCACTGTTAAATTCATAGGTTTTGTCTGGGTATATATCTACGGTCTGGGCGGATGCCGAATTTTGCGTGTCGATAATCAAGTATCCACGATAAACTTGGCTATTTCCAACCGGGAACCGGCGAGGAAACAGAGCGGACTTGGCTGAGTAGGTAGTTCGGTAGATGCGAATTTGCGCATTTGCCTCGACAAGACTTCCTGCCATCAAAAGAAGACTAAAAGCGATAAGTAGATGGTAGCGATTTGCTGTTTTCATTGGGATTAGGTGCTGTTATTGATTTAATTCATTTTTAGAAATCGGCCGTTACCTGGGATTCCAAGATTCGATCTCTCCCCCTGTTAAAGACACTTCAGAAGATTCGTTACACTCCAAGGGGAAAAAATTGAATCATTCCAGCCGATTGATGACATTGCTTTCGAACGCCTGATCGCGCTGAATCCCCCGACTTAGTAAATCGACTCCCTGTCGACAACACTTTGAGCGTGAATAAGCTTCCTTAATTCACTCATCACGGGGAAGGAAACGAGTATCCCAGATCAACGAGCTTCGCGACCACCATGGCCACCCCGGCATCAACATCAGCCGGGGCATTCCCTGTCAGCGGATCAATCCGCAGCACGTTGGAGGTTCGAAAATGGTCGTAATCAATAGACGTGGTTGTCCCAAATCCTCGCAAAACCCTTGCGGAATTGAAGAAAGTCAGTCCATTGAGTCGGAATCCAATTCTGGAAATGTGCCCTCGATAAATCCTGGACTGGCAGTAGGAGTTATTTGCCTCACCTAGAAGAGCCAATTCCGTCTCGGGGACGGTGTCATTATTCCGGTCATACGGGGCCAAAATGAGGTGGTTTGGTGTAATCCAATACCAAAGCTCATCATTGATCGCTATTGTTCTTCCCGTTAGTATATCAACGGTTTTGGAAGTCGCTGGATTCGCGAGATCATAGATCAAATACCCACGAAGGACCTCGCTATTCCCACGGGGGGACAATCTTGGAAACAAGGCTGACTTGGCTGAGAAAGTCGTCCGATAAATGCGAACTTCAGCTTTTGAGGAAGCGACACTCCCAACCATCAGAAGGATACCAAGAATGAGGAGGAGGTGGTGGTGGCGATTTACGGTGTGCATCAGAGCTGGCGGTTGTTGGGATTCAAATGGGGAAATGGGCTTCGTTGATATGGGATGGCTGCACTCAAGGTAGGTTTTTGCAAGAGATCCGGAGATCCGCTCTCACCCCCTTTAAAGACACTTCAGGAATTCCGTTACTCGCCTGAGGGCATTTTTTGAACAATTTCTCCCGATCCCCAATCGCTGTGACCTTTTCTCGTGATTCCGGGGACAATTGGTGGACAATGTTCACAGCCCCCTCCAATCGCCATCTACACCACCACCATCACACTCCAAAGCAGATGAACGCCGACAATGGACAGGAATCGACCGAACGTGGTCAATTTCCTCATACCCGTTGGAGCTTGGTCATTGGCGCTCAAGGAAATGACGAGAAGAAGCGGCGGGAGGCCATGAGCGAATTGTGTGAGATTTACTGGTATCCCCTCTATGCCTACGTCAGGAGGCGTGGACTGAGCCCTGCAGATGCAGAGGACGCAACCCAAGGCTTCTTTTGTGAGCTTCTGGCGAAAGATCGGGTCCAACTTTTTTCCGAAGAAAAGGGAAAGCTTCGCGCCTATTTGCTGACGGCAATCAAACGCTATCTCGGGGACCAGGCCAAAGCCAATCGGGCCGCAAAACGGGGAGGTGGACAGGAACTACTTTCCCTTGATATGGGAGCCGCCGAGGACCGCTATGCCTACGAACCACCGGAGTTCGACACTCCAGAAAAGCTTTTTGAAGTTCGTTGGGCTCTCACCTTGTTGGATCGGGCGTTCTCTCGCGTGAAGCAGGAGTATGCGCGACTGGAGAAAGCTGATGTCTACGACGCACTGAAAGGACTACTGGCAGGCGATCGTGACGTCTCGTTTCGCGAAATCGGAGAAAATCTGGGCATCACAGAAGGAGCGGCCCGCATCACCCTATTCCGAATGAGAAAGCTCTACCGTAGATATCTGGAAGAAGAGATTGCCGAAACGATTCCAGAAGGGGAATCCGTTAACGACGAGATTGATTATCTCAACCAAGTTTTCGCCACCTGATCAGTTTACGATGGAACCTGAATCGTCATCGGCATTCGGAATCTGTGCAGATTGCGGCAAACCGATTCCTTCATGGGCTCCTTCAGGGAACTGCCCCGCCTGCCTAATGGGCAGAGGAAAGGTATCCTCCAGCCCTTCTTTGGAATCTCAAATTTCACAAAGAGAAAGAGTCGGTGACTGGGAGTTGGGCGACAAGATTGGCGAAGGGGCGTTTGGAATCGTTTTTTCGGTCGAACAAACCAAGCCCGTTCGACGGTCAGCCGCCTTAAAGATTCTCCGACCAGGGATGGCATCGAAAGAGGTAATCGCCCGTTTCGATGCCGAGTCCCAGGCCCTTGCACTGATGAATCATCCCGACGTGGTGACGATCTACGACGCGGGAATTACCGAGGACGGTCGCCCCTATTTTGCGATGGAGCTGGTTCCAGGTCTTCCAGTCACTCAGTTTGCTGCTGGATTATCGATTGCGCAGAAACTCGATTTGTTTGACCGAATCTGCGCCGTGGTGGAACACGCTCACGGTCGCGGTATTATTCACCGCGATCTGAAGCCCGCCAATATTCTGGTCTACCGAGACGACTCCGGTGAACCAGCGGTCAAGCTTCTTGATTTTGGCATTGCCAAAGCCACTGATCAACTCCTGACCCAGTCAACGCTTCTCACTGGCGAGGGTCAACTTCTCGGCACGCCCGATTACATGAGTCCAGAGCAGACCATGGAATCGGACATTGATACTCGGGCCGACGTCTATTCTCTTGGAATTATTCTCTACGAACTGCTCGTCGGCCATCCCCCGTTTGTCCTCGATTCAAACTCCTTGGATGCCATTCTCCGATTTATGGTTCGTATTCGGGAGGAAGCCGCTCCAGTTCCCTCCTCCCTGAGCCAAACAGAAATTGCTCAAGACCTGGACTGGATCGTAGGCAAGGCAATCGAGAAGGATCGAGAACGCCGATACAAGACTGTCAGCGAGCTACGAGATGACCTGAAGCGTTTCCGAAGAAACGAACCAATTCAGGCAAGGCCACCTGATACTTTGTATATCGCGGGCAAGTTTTTCCGTCGCCACTGGAAATTGGCAGCCGCTCTGATTACGATCGCGACGTCGATTACCATCGCCGCCATCATCAGCACCTTAATGGCGATCAAGGTGACTGAATCAGCCCAGGCTACCCGCAGGGCCTATTCGCAATCCGATTTTCAGACTGCCGTCGATTATATTGATCGGGACGATTTGACTCATGGCATCGCTCATCTGGTTCGCAGTGTGAGAACGGCCCCAGACAATCCCGAAGCGAACCAGCTCCTCAGGGCATCACTGGAACAGTTTCCGCTGTCCGCTCAGGTTTTCGAGAAAGTGATCTCCGATCAGGTTCTCAGCTCTGTCTTCTTCACCGAAGCTGATGGTTCCTTGGTATCTGTGACCAAAATGGGGACAGTCTTCTTTTTTGATCGAGAGGGAACCGAGATTGCACCTCCGATTGCCATTGGTGGAACCAACCTTAATGCGCAACTCAGCCCGGACAGCAAGCTTCTGGTGGTCACCAACATTCAAGGAAACATTGCCGTCATCGATCTCGAAAAGTTCCAATTGAGGTTAGTGGACGAATCCCCTTTCAGCCCCCATCAATTGGTCGTAGCTATCAAATTCACCCCTGATAGCTCTCAATTTTGTGTTGCCTCCATTGATGGGACCGTAAGCCTCTGGGACACCACATCAGGAGAGACTAAATGGCAAATAAAACTGGCATCTCCGCCGAATTCGATGGTGTTCTTTGATCAAGGAGCACGCCTTGCGATCGCCTGTAAGGACGGAACCCGAGTCGACCTCGATTCGCTGTCAGGAGCAGAAACCAACGAAATCGCACAACAAGCAGATCCTGTCCTCAGCCTAGCCGCATCGGGCTCGGGTCTCCGCTACTATACCGTCTCAACCGCTGGAGTCATCGCCGCCTGCGACAAAGGAAAGCCTCCGAGGATTTTCTCGGATGAAAGGGTCGAAGTCCCACTCCTACTAACGGCAGCGGATCCCAAACGCCGATTGATGGCCTATCTCAGTGCCAGGGAAGCCAGCATTTGGACCGTTGAGGGAAAGACGATCATCAATCGACTCTCCTTACCCGATGCCCCAACTTCGGTGGCGATCCATCCCACCGAAAACTTGATCGCCGTGGCTACCATCGAATCGGGAGTGCATCTCTGGGATTACCAACATCGACACCTAGTGGGAACCCAGTTGTCGCGGGCCAAGAATGTCGAAGCGCTTCAGATCGATCCCGAAAAGGAAATTCTGAGGTGTGTTACCCGAGATGGCGTTTTGCGGCATTTCCAACTTCCCAGGCTTCCGGTTTCCAGCGGGGATTTCCAGCAACTACCCGCAGAATGGGCCGCCGTTCCTCTAGAAGATCGAAATGTTCATTTTGTCAATGCGAAGGGACTCGACCTTCGATCCATCAATGAACCTCCAGGGTCCGTTCTCCGTGCAATCGGCGCCACGCCGGACCTTTCTCGAGTTTTTGGTGCCT
Source organism: Verrucomicrobiia bacterium (assembly GCA_020440025.1). Taxonomy (GTDB): domain Bacteria; phylum Verrucomicrobiota; class Verrucomicrobiia; order Verrucomicrobiales; family DEV007; genus JAEUHH01. Next base: position 1,841 of record JAGROX010000321.1, on the reverse strand, counting down.
ACCGAGATGGATTCATTCGTGTCTGGGAAGTTGCCTCGGGTGATCTGTTGCAAGAAATCGCGGCCATGACGAAATCTGTCACCTGCGTGAATGTTTCCCCAGATGGGAACCAACTCGTTTATCGCGACCGGTTTGGCAGCCTTGCCGTTTTTGATCTTATTTCTGAAGAGAAAAAACAATTCGTGCTCCCTGATCGCATGGATATTGGATCCGTAGCCTTCTCGCCAACCGGCAAAGAGATCGCCACCGCCTCGGAACATGGGGTAATCCGAATCATCAGTGCTGATAGCGGCGAACCACGCACGAAGGCCTTGCTGCATGATACCCATGGTTCAAATGCACCTCATTTCTGCCGTTTCTCCGCTGGAGGGAGCACGCTAGTGACTTGGGGAGCAGCCGACCGAGCCTTTCGCCTCTGGGATTCGAGCACCGGTCAACCGATCACGGTGCCAATTATTCAGGCGGGAATCCCGAAATACGCCCAGTTTCATGAGGACGGCCAATTTCTAAGCACCGTTTTCTTGGAAGAAGACGGAGTTTTAAAGCACCGGGTCTGGTCGCTGCCCGCGGGGATTCCCATCACTCCCAAGATCCCGATCGAGTCCATTGAGCTCGCTATTTCATCTGTTTCGATTCCGAGTCAGAATCCCTTCTCAACTACCGAACTCGATCAAATCGACTTGGCCAATGGCATCAAGTTAGGAGAGAGCGGCTACACCGAAATACCGATAAAGCTTGCCCGGTGAAATACAATGGGGAACGAACCCAAGTTCACCCCACTTTCTTCACATACATCGCCTTCAACGCGATGGAAACGCCGTCCATCTTGCAGGAGATTTCGTGATCGCCGTCGACGAGACGAATCGGCTTCGATTTCGTGCCGACCTTGAGCACCTGAGACGTACCGCCCAGTTTCAGATCCTTGATCATCGCCACCACGTCGCCGTCGGCGAGGACATTGCCATAGGCATCCTTGACCACGCGCTCGCCGGCTTCCTCCTCACGCGGCCACTCGTGGCCACAGGTCACACATTCATGGTGATCTGGGAAATCCAGCACCTCGTTCATCTCGCACATGGGACAGAGTAATTCGCTCATAGCGAGACAAATGCCCCCGGCTCACCCAGAACTCAAGCAATGATCACCCATTGGCCTTCTTCGGCCCTGTCCGGAGACGCATCACGGCCCGATATAAGAGCAGCAGACCAACCGCGATGGCAAACATCAACGGGTAGCGGAAATCGGATTTCACGATCATGTAGAAATGGACCACACCACCGATGGCGACCACGTAGGTCAGGCGATGCAGCTGTCCCCATCGCTTGCCGCCCATCTTCTTGATCATCTTGTTGGTCGAAGTGATCGCGAGCGGAATCATCAACAAGAAACTGATCATTCCAACGGCGATGAACGGACGTTTGTAAACGTCGCCCAGCACCGTTTCGAGTTTCCAACCTCTATCCCCGGCCACATAGGCCATGAGATGAACCGTGCCGTAGAAAAAGGCGAGCAACCCGAGAAGTCGGCGCTGTTTCAGTAGCCAGTTCCATCCGAAAAGCTTGCGAAGCGGCGTCACCAGCAGCGTGATCACGAGAAATACCAACGTCAACACGCCTGACGACCGGGTCACGAATTCCACGGGATTTGCCCCGAGTTTTCCGAGCCATCCGTCGATCACGATGAGCAGCATCGGCAGCATCCCGTTCACAAAAACGAGTTGGCGATGAAAGCGGGAATCGGCGGTGAATTTCATGAGGCTATCAGAAGTATTTCCGCAGATCCATCCCCTCGTAGAGATGGGCCACCTGATCGGCGTAACCGTTGAACATCAGGGTTTCCCG
>JAGROX010000320.1:6711-22986 GCA_020440025.1 Verrucomicrobiia bacterium | reverse complement strand
CTGCGACAGGAGCCGTTTCCACGACACCTTTCGAATCTCCGGCATTTGCGATCGCGACCGCAAATACCCCAGCAATGCCATAGGCGATTGTTTTCTTCATATGATTTTTGTCTCCCTTGGTTGGATTAAACATGCCCGCCGAAGCGGACAAGCCGATGTTTTCATCCGATTTTGGAGGTAATGCAAGGAATTTCATGGGTCTTTTTCGAAATATCTTTTCGGGAGAGCGAGGGATTTTTTCTCAAATTTGACGGTAGGCAGCTGGGTGGTTTGCCGCTTCCTCTCCCATAACTCCCGTGATACCAGCACTTCCGACGACAATCCCTTCAAGCAAAAAGGCGGAGACCCTAAAATCGGGATTTCCGCCTTCCTAGAGATAACCCGAAGGTTTTTGAGGCTTAGCGCCGTAAGAATCAAAGAAGATCTTCGGCGACCACGGAATGCTGGACTCTGCGGGAGAGCACTTGAGCCTGATGCACCACCTGAGATTCCTCGGTCTCAAAGCGGTAGCTGTGGCAATTGGGACAAAGATTCACCTTGGCGGCTACGATGGAATCACAACCCAGACAAACCTTGTACTGGTTCGGGTTGCGGACGATACGCCGAGCGCGTTTGGCGCGTTCCAATAGAGCGGGATCTTCGTGTGCCATAATTTCGGCTTAAAATACCCGATCAGAGGCAGATTCGCAAGAGCGAATCTAAATTTTCATAAAAATATCAAATTTGTGAAAAATCGAAACCGACGTGATCGTCCTTGCTAGATCTTGAAACAGAACCTCTTACCAACGCGAGGTGACGAAACCCAAAAATGGTCAGTTGAAGCTATCTAGAGCTCCCTCCCCCAGAGAAAAGGATTCTCCGCGACCCCCAAAGCAAAGGAGCGACCTTTAAGATCGCTCCTTCTTTCTAGAGGGTCGACCTGACCCTACTCCGACTCCGTATCGGAGATTCTCTGGGAAAGCGACTCAGCGCTTCTTCTTTTTACCCTTGGTGTGACGGTCGCCTTTTTCACTGGCAAGCTTGGTGCGATTCGCCGCTCCCGGCGCCTGAGATCCCCCAGAGCCACCTTTCTCGCGAGCCGCAGCCTGCTCCTGCATGCGCTCCATGAAGGATTTGCCGTTCTTGCGCTTCCTCTTCTTCAGTTCGGGCTCAGGCAGGCGATTCATCAACCAAGTTTGGAAAATACTGAAGATATTCTGGGTCGTCCAATACAGAGCCAATGCCGACGCGAAGTTGTAACAGATCACCAGGAAGAAAAGCGGCATGAACTTGAAGACCATCTGCTGGGTCTTGTCTCCAGACTTGGGCGTCATCGACATCTGGATGAAAGTCGTGCCCGCCATCAACAAAGGCAGGAGGTTAAAAGGGATGTTCAAACTCGGAATCATGAACAGGGTGTCCGGCATCGACAGATCCGCGATCCAGAGAAAGTTTTCGTGACGCAGTTCGACGGCTCGCCAGAGCATGCCATAGAAGGCGAGGAACACGGGCATCTGAATGAACATCGGCAGACAGCCACCGAGTGGATTGACCCCATACTCGCCGTAGAGCTTCATCAATTCCTTGCTCTGCCGCTCCTGATCATCCTTGTACTTCTCCTTAATCTCCGTCATCATCGGAGTGAGCTTGCTCATCCGCTTCATGGTGCGGGTGGACTTCGCGTAGACCGGCCAAATGACCAAGCGAATCAGGATGGTGACGAGAATGATGGAAACTCCCCATGAACCGACCCAGTTGTGCAATGTCTTCAACACCACAATCAGCCCGGATGCCAGAGGCCGAATGGCCCAGCCGAACAGAGCCCCAAAGATGGGGGTATCGTCATATTTCATCACCAGGCTTCGGTGGTCTCCCAATTGCTTCAGCCGATCAAATTCCTTCGGTCCGAGATAGAGTTCGAAATCCAACGAACGCACTTCACCGGGTGCCAATGAAAGGTCGGGCAATCCGAGAGCTCCCTCGACGGCGTTGAGCTGTTTCTTCTCGGAAACCTCTTTCTGCCCCTCCAGAGTGATCGGAAACCGGCTCGCCCACATTGTCGTGGCGTAGGACTCTTTCGGAGTCAGGAGCGTGGTGAAATACTGGTCATTGATTCCCGCCCAATCCACCATCCCGATCGACAGTTCGTCGTGAGGTTTTCCATCGCTGCCGATTCCGAGGAATTTCTTCCCCTTGAAATAGTCGACCCCTTTATAAGTCACCTTGCCACCGTCCTCGTCGCGGAAATAGAACCCGGTCTGGCGCGGCCACTCTCCGGCATGAAGCGGCCCCGCGCTGCCAAGATAGAGGAAACGATTTCCCAATTGCCAGGGCTGGGCGTTTTCGTTGGTGACAGCGATCTGTAGGGTCAACTGATGGGCTTCGCCACCTTCTTCGGGAAGCGCAAATCGCTTGGAAATTCGGAGCTTCTCCGGAGTGACCGTGGTGAAGGTCACTGCTTTGTCAGTCTCCTCGGTGATTTCCCACACCGTCTGATCGATTTCCTTGGGTCCCGTGCTCAGGGCGCCGATGACATGGTCCCCACGATCATTGATGACGACGAACCCCTTGTCGGCCTCCAGACTGCGCTGGTGATCCAACAACTCGGCAGTGGCAATGCCGCCGCCGCGATTGGTCAGGTGAACCCGGATTTCGTCATTGGCGAGCGTCAGTTCCTTGACGGCGATGTCGCCTTCGGCTGGAGCGGCCGCACTTGGCGTTGCCGCGCCCGTCCCCTTGGCGGCATCTGCACCGGGCTGGCCCGCTGCCTCGACCTTCTCCTCCACCACAGGATTTTCTGCGGCCAGCTTCTGTTGATACTCCTGCCAAGCTCTCTGCTGAGCGGCGTATTCCCCTGCTTCCTTGGTGCTCCACCAGCCCCAGCCCAAAAGGCCTGCGACACAGAGGGTGACGACTATCCACGCGGTGCGATCCATAAAATATTGAGACGATAAAATTGAAGAAAATCACCGGTCTGGCGCCTGCGCCCCGGAGCCCTCTACCGAACCCCGGTTCTCCCGATGTGCAAATTCAGGATGAGACTTTTCAAAAGCCTCCCATCCCGGTGGTGGATCGTGTCCGTGACCACCCCAGGGATGGCAGCGGCAAATCCGACAAATGCCGAACCATGATCCTTTGAGCGATCCGTTCGACCGAACCGCATCGATGAAATACTGCGAGCAAGTCGGAGTAAAACGGCAGCCACTGAAGGGTCCCGTGACAAAATGTAAAATCGGCGAGATCAGCACCTGATAGCCGCGAACGAAGGTGATCAAAAGCCATTTCATGCTACCGAAGTCTCGCCTTCACTGCTTTTTGTGTCGACCGGAGTCTCGCGTTTGCTCGATCGCTTGGAGAAAATGCCCGCCCGATGGGCCAGCCACTTCCATTCTTTTTCCAACGCCTCCGAACTGGCATCTGCCGCCCGGTTTCGTGCCACCAGCACCAGGCAATAGCCGGGTTGAAGACGTTCGCCGGTCCGCTGGAGGATGCCACGCATACGGCGGCGCACTCGATTCCTCGTCACCGCATTACCCAGGCGCCGTGTCGTGATGTAGCCAACTCGCACCGGATCGGTGATCGAATCGTCCCTGAGAACCCCGAGAACCAGAAAGTGCCCGGCAACACTCGTGCCTTCCTCGCGAACGCGCTGAAAAAGCCGCCGCGACGTGATCCGCCTGTCTCGGGGAAAACGCATCCTATTGTGGCGTCATTCCCGAGTCTCTGTTTCGGGCTGTCAATCGCTTGAACAGCCCGCAGGCAGTTCAGTTGTGCTGCGTAGTGTGACGCTTGTACTGAATCTCAGCACCCTTCGGAATCAAGCGTTTGCGGCCTTTCTTGCGGCGACGGCGGATAATGTCCTGACCGTTCTTGGTGGCCATGCGGGCACGGAAACCATGCTGGTTTTTCCGGGACCGTTTTGAAGGCTGATACGTGCGTTTCATGATGCTGAAAAAAGGAAATCCTTGTGATCCTGTCTGTCGTTGGCGAGTTTCTCGGCTCCGAATGAGAATGAGCGGGCGCTTCGGTCGAACACTTGCGCGTCCCGGCGTCGCTTTCGATTCGGCGGAGTCGAAAAGGGTCGGCAATCTATGCGTTTTGTCTCTGATGTCAACGACCTCCTTTTCACGCGGATCACCGTGTCAAAATCTTCAATTTCAATCCGGCACCAATTCTGCTATTCTGCCCGTCGGAAAGCTTCTGCCAGTCGTCGTCCTCTCTTTACCCGCTGACTCAGTCTGGCCCTCTTTTCTTCCACCATTGTGAGCGACCCGTCATTTACCGCCCCGATCCGTCCCCTCAGCCCGCAGATGCGTATCGAGCCCGCCACGCTCGAGGATCTGCCCCAGCTGGTGGATCTCGTCATGGCTTTGTTCGAGATCGAGGAAGACTTCCAGCCCGACCGGGATGTCCAGGAAAAAGGGCTTCGCCTTATCTTGGAGCAACCCAGCCGCGGTCGAATCTTCGTCGTCCGGACGGATTATCAGATCGTCGGCATGGTGAACCTCCTGTTCACTATCTCCACCGCCATGGGTGGCTTTGTGCTGCTGATGGAAGACGTCATCATCCACCCAGACCACCGCGGTCAGGGCTTCGGCACCCAATTGCTGGAATACGTGATCGAATTCGCCCGCAAGAAAGACTTCAAGCGCATCACCCTGCTGACCGACGAGATCAGCGCGGAATCCCAGCGTTTCTTCCAGAAGCTCGGGTTCCGACATTCGCACATGATCCCGATGCGATTGACCTTCTGAAACTTCAGGGATGGGATTGCGGGAAAAACAGGCAGAATTGATTGACGATTTCTCGATCATCGAAGATCCCGTCGAACGTTTTTCGGCCATCGTGGATCGTGGTCGAAAAGCCCTGCCCCTGCCCGACGAGGCTCGCACCGACGAAAACCTCGTCCCCGGCTGCACCTCACGAGTCTGCCTGGCCGGTTGGCTCGACGACTCCGGGCTTTGCCAGTTTCGGGTCGAAGCCGACGCGCCCAGTGTGCAGGGAGTGGCCGCGCTGCTCTGCGATCTCTATTCCGATGCCACCCCTGCGGAAGTCATCACCATCGAGCCGGATTGCCTCACCGCCCTCGGGGTCGACCGCCAGCTTACCCCCACCCGAATGCGCGGACTCGGACAAGTGCGGGTGCGTATTCGGGAAATCGCCGAAAATCTCTAACTGGCGCCCAGAATGAGCGCAGCGCCACGCTTCGACGCCCACCTGCACCTTCAGGACAGTCGTCTTCAGCCTCATCTCGATGCCATCGTCGTCGAATTGCGCCGTCTCGGGATCACTCGCTGGGGCGTCAATGGCACTGGTGAATCCGATTGGCCCGAAGTGGCTCGGCTGGCGGAACGCTATCCCGAGGTGCTGCCCTGCTACGGACTCCATCCTTGGTTCGTCACTGATCGCAGCGACCACTGGGAGGAAACTCTCGCCGAATTTCTTTCGAACCTCGATGCCCGAGCCATCGCCGTCGGCGAGATCGGACTCGATAAATGGATTCGCCATCATGACATCGACGATCAGGAGCACGTCTTCCGCCGCCAATTGCGACTCGCCCAAGACGCCGGACTTCCCGCCGTGATTCATTGCCTCAAGGCCTGGGGCCGACTTCGCGATGTCCTCCAATCCGATTGGAACTCGGAAAACGAGGCGTTTCTCCTCCATTCCTTCGGCGGTCCGGCGGAAATGATCCCCGATTTCGCGGAACTCGGCGGCTACTTCTCCTTTTCCGGCTATTTCCTGCATGAGCGAAAAGCCAACGTGCTGGACTCGTTTCGCCGCATTCCCCGAGACCGCATCCTCATCGAAACCGACGCGCCGGACATGGCCCTGCCCGAGTCGCGGGAAATCCATCCGCTCACCGCGATCGACGGCGAGCGGCTCAATCACCCCGCCAACCTCATCGCCGTGTATCAGGGACTCGCCGAGGTGCTCGAAATCTCCGTCGAGACGCTCGCCGCCGAAGTCGCGGCCAATTTCGAGCGCTTCTATCACCCGCCGCCTCTCTGAGTTGGTATTTCGGTGACCCTGCGTTAGCTTCCCGACTCCCGTCGCCAAGACTGCGGGAATCCCGAGTTCAATTCATCGATGGAATCATCTACTGACAACGCCGCGCCAGGCCGCGCCCCACGCCCTCGGATCGCCTACCTGTTTTCGCGATACCCGGTCGTTTCGCAGACCTTTTGCGATTCCGAAATGCTCGCGCTGGAAGCCCGCGGTTTCGATCTCGACATCGCGTCCATCAATCCACCGCCCAACGCCTTCCGCCACGAGCGTTTCGAGCAATTCGCTGCTGACGTTTTCTATCCGCCGCCCTCGCGAGTGCTTTCCCGGCTTCAGTCGCTCCGCGAAAAGGACGGCAGCTGGCAGGAAAAATTCGGCGACATGATCGCCCGACACGATCGCGACTACGGCAAGACATTCAAAGCCGCCACTCGCGCACGCAATGCCCTCTATTTCGCCGAGTTGTTTCAAAAACGCAGCATCAAACACTTCCACGTTCACTTTGCCAATCGCGCCACCCACACCGCGCTGTTTCTGAAAAAATGGGCCGGGATTCCCTTCAGCTTCACGGCACATGCCCAGGATTTCATGGTCGATCTCGGCAGCGATGATCTGCTTCGCGAACTCTGCCGCGAGGCCGAGTTCGTCGTCGGCGTCAGCGACTTCAGCTGCGACCTGCTTCGCAAAACCTGCCCCGATTCCGCCGATAAAATCACCCGGGTTTACAACGGCATCGGCATGGATCAATTCCCCGCCGCGCCCATCGGCGAGTTCGGCTCCTTGCAGATCATTTCCGTCGGTCGCCTCATCGAGTTCAAAGGCTTCCACCACCTCATCGAAGCCTGCATCGGATTGCAAAAACGCGGCATCGATTTTCACTGGACCCTCGTCGGCGAAGGCCCCTGGCGCGAGCGACTCGAAAAACAGATCGCCGAAGCTGGCATCACGCCGCACGTCACCTTTGCCGGAGTGCAGAGTCAGGAAGCCGTGAAGCGACTGCTCACCGCCAGCGACGTGTTTTGTCTTCCCTGTATCGTGGATTCCAAAGGCGCCTCCGACATTCTGCCGACTGTCATCACCGAAGCCATGGCCTGTTCGCTGCCCGTCGTCTCCACTCATCTCGTCGGCGTGCCGGAAATGGTCGTGCCCGAGGAAACCGGCCTGCTCGTTCAACCCGGTGACGTCGGAGCTCTCACCGAAGCCCTCGCCCGACTCGCCAACCATCGCGATCTCGCCCGTCGATTCGGCAAAGCCGGTCGCGCCCGGGCCGAGCAGGTCTTTGAACTGCGCGAAACCTCCCGCCAACTGGCCGAGAAATTCGACGCCTGTCTCGCCGACAGCGAACCAGCCGCACCGAGGACTTCCGATTGGCTCGTCCTCATGGACACCTGGCCGCCCGCGCCGGACGATACCTCCCGGCTCGATGACGAAGTCGCCTGGCTCGCGACTCAACAGGGTATGGTCCCGGACCCAACCCTGTTAAGTGCCCGTTTCGGGAAGACCGGAAAAGGCGAGTCCCTGCCCGATTGGGCCCAGCGTATCGAATTTTCTCCCGACGGCCTCGTTCTCGAAGCCGAGTGGCGCGCCCGTCCCGACGTCGCCGAGCGCATCATGAGCTGGCGCGACGAACTCGGTTCCGGTATCGATACCGAGCAGTTTCTCATCGATGCTCGCCGCGCCTTGCCGCTCGCCCGGCACATCGAAAAACGCGGCGACATTCGCCACATCCACGCGACCCGCAGTTCCGTCGCCGTCACCGCCTGGCTGGTTCACCGGCTCACCGACATCACCTTTTCCTTCGCCACCGAAGCCAATTGCGACCTCGGCAGCAGCACCATCGACCGCCTCGCCGCCGATGCCATCGCCTGTTCCCGCGCCGATGCCGGAGACGAGTTGAAACTGCAACCCATCGATCGCACCCGTCGCCTCATCATCGGTTCCCTAAAACTCAAGCTCCCCGGCCAGAAAGCCCTGCCCGACAAGTCAGCCGTTTACCGTTCCTTCTACGAATCACTCCACTAGACCTGATTCTCTTTCCTTTCTCCTCCATCCTCACTCCTTCCCAAAATGCGCCTCGCCGTCGTCATCGCGTCCTACAACCACGCGCAATACCTTCCCTTCGCGATCGAGTCTGTGCTCAATCAAACGCGGAAGGCGGATCGCTTTCTCGTCATTGATGACGGTTCGAAAGACAACTCCGTCGACGTCATCCGCAGCTACGCTGATCGCGGGGTCGAGTTGATCGTTCAGGAAAACGCCGGTGCCCACGCCACCTGGAACCGCTGCATCGAAACCGTCGCCCAGGACTGCGACCTCGTTTCCATTCTGAATTCCGACGACATCTACACCACGAATCGATTCGAGAAATGCCTGCCCCGGTTCGAGCAGCCCGACGCCCGCGCCATGGTCTGCACCGGTCTGAAAATGATCGGCCCCGAGAACGAACCACTCGCCGAGGACGAATCCCGCGCCAAATGGCTCCGCGCCGCCTGGGCACTCGGTAAAGCCGACGGCATCACCACCTGGGAATGGATGGCCATGGCCAACTGGGCCGTCACCAGCAGTAATATCATCGCCCGTTGCGACTACTTGGTGGCCAATCCCTTTCAGCCCTACAAATTCAATCACGACTACTTCTGCCTGTCCGGCGCCGCGCTCCGCGATCAGATCGCGCTGGTCGATGAAGTCCTGCTCGAATATCGCGTTCACCCGCAGAACAACATCAACACCGCGCCCGCGCCGCTGTTGAAAGAGATGCTGCGGATGCATCTCGATCTCTATCATCACTTCGCCGGAGAACTCGAAGCCGATCCCGCCGTCCGCCATCGATTCTACGAATACATGCGCGCCGCCGAGAACAGCATCTCCAGCTTTCACCCCGGCATCTTCCAGCTCCTCCTCGCCCAAGTCGCCGCGAGCGTGGATGAAACCCGCCTCGGCCAATTCATCGACGATCTCGACGAAACCCGCATTGCCGAACTCAACGACTATCCCAACAAGGCCCTCGTCAACGAATGGGACGGCCAAAGCCCGCCGCAACTGGCCCTCAACCTCGCCGAGAAATACCAGGCCGAACGCGCCGCGAGACGCGAAGCCGAGTCCGAGAAGAAAGCCTGGCGCGAACTGGCAAAGCTGCGCCTGGAGTTGTTGAAATCGCGAGGCGCGTCGCTGGCGCGGTCGTTGGGTTTCGGCAAAGGTCAGTTGGCCGACTCAGGAAAAACCGCCGAAGAGAAAGTGAAAGCGCTCTTGGAGAGTCAAAAACAGAACCACGATGTCTGATGGTGGTCAGCAGTTGCGAGATGCTTGTGCCATGAAACTCTGGGGCTTGTCCTCTCTGGCATGGCTCGCGACTGGCGTCTTTTAGACTTCGTGCGCCAGCTCGTCGATTCGTGTGAAGGAAATCGCGGTGCAGAATCACGGCGAGTCTGCCCTAAACGACGTTTCGGTGCGATTCGGCGATTTCCGCTACACGTTTGGATCGTTTGGCAAAGGCCCTTCGAAAAGAGGAGGGAAGCACTACATTGGGGGAATGATGAACGTGCCTGAAGAGGTGACCGTGAGGTGGGCGCGCATTCCCAAAGGGGTCGACTACATGAATGTTTACAACGGATGGAATGAGGTTCCCCCATCCTATCGCCATGAAGAAAAGTTGAAATTGAGTCCAGCGCTCATCACCAATCGAACTCTGATGATGGCGATCGAGGAAACCACGGTCAGGCAAATCGCGCCAGGAAGTTGACTGCTTGAGGGAAAGAAGTCTCCTCACCAAGCGAAAACTTTCAGTGCCCTGCGAGAGGGCAAAACCTCATTAGCGTATAGCTAAGGCAAGAAACTCCCATTCTGGAGAGTCCCAGCCGGACGGAACATCGGCTACATTTTTCTCGTCCTTCCGGGACTCTCAAGAATACGAATGGCTTACCCGAATGAATTCCCGCCCCTTTCTCGCCACTTGCTTACCCGAATCCGATTTGATAGAGTTTTTCCCATGAGTACGGTTCTTCAAGGTCCAGAGCGCGCCGCCGTCATCCATGATCGCCATGCCTTTAATCAGGCGGTTTGGGACAAGCTCGCGGCCGATCCAGAATTGGCCAAGCTCCCATGGCGCATTGAAACCGACGAACACGGTCAAATCATCATGTCCCCGCCTCCCGCGCCTTCCCACGGAAATTTGCAGAGCGAAGTCGCCCGGCTTCTTGGCAATTGGAACCCCGGCGGAAAAGTCATCACGGAGTGTCCCATCTCGACTCGCAAAGGAGTCAAAGCCGCCGATATCGCCTGGTGTTCGGCCGAGATCTGGGCCAAGGCCGAAAGTGAATCCTGTTTCCGTCAGGCTCCCGAGATTTGCGTCGAAGTTCTCTCGCCTTCAAACACCGACGCCGAAATCGAAGAGAAGAAAAGCCTCTATTTCGAAGAAGGCGCTCAGGAAGTCTGGCTGGTTTCAGAAGGAGGGGAAGTGAGTTTTTTCGAGCGAGACTTAGCCATCGATCCGAAGCCTTTTTCTGCAATTTGCTCCAACTTCCCGAGCAAGCTCTGATGTTGGCACGCGAAACTGCTTGTGCAGGGCCGTTTCAGTCGAGCTGAAAGGAGTTTGACGTTTCCGATCTCCTTTTTGGCTCCTCCCGCAGGGAATCGTCGCCGGGCGGAATCCCGGGACACCGGCCTCTAATCGGATCGCGAAGAGATGTATCTACTCGATACCAATGTGCTGGCCGAACTTCGCAAGGGGCGGCGGTGTGATGCCCAAGTGCGCCGTTGGGCAGAGTCCACGGTGGGGGAACGCCATTGTATCAGCGTCCTGTTGCTGGGCGAAATCAGGAAGGGCATCGAAATCTTGCGACGAAAGGTCCCGGATCAATGTCCCGCGTTCGAGAATTGGCTAGATCGATTGGAAAAATACTTCGAAACGGACATCCTTCCCATCACGATCCGAGTGGCGGATCGATGGGGCCACCTGATGGGAAACAAACGCTGCCAGTGATCGACGGACTCCTCGCCGCCACCGCTCTGGAATTCAACCTCACCGTGGTGACTCGAAACACGGTCGATTTCGAACCTTCTGGCGTGCGCTTGGTGAATCCTTTTGCTCAGGGTTGGACAAAAAGATCCGTTGTTTAGAAGAGAGAAATTCTCTAAGAAACTGCTGCTCAGCGTGTCTTTATCATCAAAGCCATGAATCGTTTCCTCTTTTCCTCCCTCACCCCCGCTTTGGGTCTTTTCCTTTTCGCGATCACTCACCAAGCTCTAGCGATGATCAGCATCGGGCATTTTTCGCCGGAGCAGGCGAAGGAGGCGGGGATCACGATGCACGCTCGGAAGAATGGAGACGCCGGAGTCCTGGTGTGGTTGGAATTCAAAAAGGATGGATTCCTCGAAAAATTCACATACGCGGAACTACAGATGGATGACGCCGAGGGGAAGCCACTCCTCTCGGCGATGCTGAAGCCGAAACCGGTGGTGCAGGGGCAGTCAGATGACATTGTCTCAGTCTCTTTTTCAGCGCAGCCGGAACAACTGAAGCATTGCTACTTTCTCGTCGTCAACTACGGCAGCCCGCTGGGCGATGTCGGCCACCTGCTGAAGGTTTCCGACTTCATCAAAGACCTTTGACCCTTTCAAAGGAAGTCATCCCAAGAGGCACCCCTCAATCCACGCCGAGCAAGGTCGGGCGCCGGCTGTTGTCGGTGCCCACTTGAGCGATGGGCATCAGGCCGGTTGAGAGGGGCGCTGGCACCGGAGTAGGGATCGGCGCAGATGCAAGTTGGTGCGGTCCATTTTTCGGCGCCTGGATGCGACGGTAGTGCCGCTCGACTCGGGAGAGGAACCATTTCCACGTCGCTCCGGGCTGGCCGTTTTCGAGGAGGAAATGGGGGCAATCCTTGTGGGCCGGGTTGTAGCCTTCCCGCGGCCAGTGGTAGTGCGGCACGACGTTGGAGAGCGGGATCTTGTGATAATACATCAGCGAGGCGGCAAGCTGGGCGGTGCGGTCGATGGTCTTGGCCTGATTGTTGCCTTTGTGTTCGCACATTTCGATGCCGATGGAGTAGCGATTTCCCGGACCGTCAAAGTCGGCATGCTCGCCGCGTTCGTTGGTGGGAATGTGCTGCACGACGGCGTCATCCTGCACGGTAAAATGCCAGCAGAGGTAGCCGCAAACGCCGCCTCGGAGGGCGCCGTTTTTCAGGGCCTTGGCGTGGGCATAAGCGTCGCCGGTGTAGTTCTGGGTGCTGTGAATGGTGATGTATTTCGGAACCATCGGTCGATCGAGCCGACGGCCGTAGCTGCCTTTGCGAATGGGATCGCTTTTCACTCTCACCATCTGATGCAACTGCGGCAGGGTGATCGGGGTGGTGGGCACGGGACCGAGCTGGGCTTCCCAGGTGAGCGCCTGTGGGCTTTTGGTGGCGCATGAGGTGAGAAGCAACGCCGAGGCGGCGAGACAGGACAGGGCAAGCGGGGAATGAGGCATCCTGGTGACGTGCTGAGTTGGGAAGGGCTGAGACATGGACACGGACCAAGATACGCGATGTCTTTTGGCTTTGCAGTCCATGATTGCGCGTGGGTTTCGACTTGGTGAATTCCGTCGGCTCACGATAGCCTCAAGCCACGCTGAAATCGCGCCAACCCAATCTCTTTCTCGCCATGGTCATCGCCCGAAACTTTTTTCAACCCACTGCTCTTCTCTTCGTTGCCGGGACTCTGGCCATTGCTGGCCTCGCGACGATCGCCCGGGCAGATGGCCCCCGCGTCCTGCAGTCAGGAGAACTACCCAACGATGCCCGCCTGGCCGAGCCGGTGTCGCTGCATGACTATCATCCGTTTCGCCCGGTGGCTTCGGCAGCAGAGTGGGAACAACGCCAACGCGACATTCGCGACCGGGTGCAACTGGCGGCGGGACTCTGGCCCATGCCGACAAAGACGCCGCTCAATGTGGTCATCCACGGCAAGGTGGACATGGATGACTACTCGGTGGAGCGGGTCTTTTTCGAGAGTATGCCGGGCAACTTTGTCAGCGGCAGTCTCTATCGCCCGGCAGGAGAATCCCTCGCGATCGGAGTGAAGAATGGAAAACGCCCGGGCGTGCTCTGCCCGCACGGTCACTGGAAGGACGCCCGGTTTTATGATGCTGGTGAAGCTGCCGCCAAGCAGCAGATCGTGATCGGTGCGGAGCGATTTGAAAGCGCGGCGCGGAATCCGCTGCAGGCTCGATGTGTGCAGCTGGCCCGGATGGGATGTGTGGTGTTTCATTACGATATGATCGGCGATTCCGATTCGATTCAGTTCGCCGAACACCGACGCGGACCTCGCGGGCACATGATCTCTCCGGAGTTGGGCAAATGGGGATTTGTCAGCCCGCAATCGACGGCTCGTCTGCAAACGAACTTCGGTCTCCAGACGTGGAACAGCGTGCGGGCGCTCGATTTTCTGCTCGGGCTGGAAGAGATCGACCCTGCCCGAGTGCTCGCAACCGGAGCCAGCGGCGGCGGCACTCAGACGCAGATGGTATCGGCCATCGATGACCGGGTCACGGCGTCCTTTCCCTGTGTGATGCCATCGACGGCGATGCAGGGTGGCTGCACCTGCGAAAACTCGCATCTGCTCCGGATCGGCCAGGGCAACATCGACATTGCCGCGGCCACCGCCCCGCGTCCGCTCGGGATGACGGCGGCTGACGACTGGACGATCGAACTGGAAACCAAGGGCTATCCCGATCTGGTGAAGCTCTACACCATGGTCGGTGCGCCGAAGAACTACGAGGCGCATTTCAACATCCACTTTAAACATAACTACAATCATGTTTCCCGAACCCAAATGTATCAGTTCGTGAATCGTCACTTCGCGCTCGGTCTGAAATCGCCGGTGTTGGAACGCGATTTCACTCGACTGGAAAAGGCGGACCTCACGGTGTGGACGGAAGCGCATCCCGCTCCCACGGGAGACCAGATCGGCGACACCCACGAGCGGGCACTGAATCAATGGTGGGCGACAGACTCCGATGCCCAAGTCGCGCCGCTGTTGGCTCCCAAGGACGCCGAGGCTCGGACGAAGACGCAGGCGGTGATTGGCAGGGCGGTGGAGTTGTTGATCAATCGCAAGCTGCCCACCGCCGAGGAAGTGAATTTTGGGTTGGTCGGGAAAGAGGAGCGAAATGGTTTCATCGAAATGACAGGCCTCATTGGCAACGATGCCCACGCCGAGGAGGTTCCGGCAGCCTTCGCCTTTCCCGGTAAGGATCTGTGGAAAGGCAAAGTGGTCATCTGGATCTCGCCCGAAGGGAAAGCCGGGCTTTTCGATGGCAATGCCGGAACGCTTCGCGAGCCCGTTCGTCAGTTGGTGGATCGTGGGATCGCTGTGGTCGGGCTCGATCTTTTCAAGCAGGGCGAATTTCTCAATCCCGGCGAAACCGTGACCGAGAATCCCCGAACCACCTACTCGAAGAAAGGTGATGAACTGCCCGCCGATAGTTGGCAGCGGTCGGCGGTCTATTTTTATGGTTACAACGATTCGATCTTTGCCCGACGTGTTCACGACATTCTTACGGCGGTCGCTTTCATCCGGAATCACGAAACTTGGGACGTGAAGGAACTCAGCCTTACCGGCAGTTCCGGAACAGGGCACTGGGTGGCGGCAGCGCGCGCCATTGCCGGTGGCGCGATTGACAAGGCGGTCGTCGACAGTGGTGGGTTCCGTTTTGAGAAACTCGTCTCGGATTGGGACGCGGATTTCATTCCTGGCGCGGTGAAGATCGGCGACTTGGCCGGCTTTCTCACCGTCTCGGCGCCGAACGCGCTGATGCTGATCGATGACGACGACGCTCTGCAAGCCACTCTAAAAACGAGTTATCAGACCAGCGGAGCCGAACAGGCGCTCCGTCTTGACGGCAATCGTGAGGCGATGCTGAATTTCCTCGCCGAATAAGCCACTGTTTTTCCTCAACCCAATCATGAAACGCCTTCCTTCCTTTTTTCCCCTGCTCTCAGCCGTCATCGCCGCAGGCGGCTGTCTGCTGCTCGTGACCGCCGCTCAAGATGCGGTAACAGGCTGGAAAGCCGGAGCCGCCTCTGTCGCAATCACGCCCTCCGATCCTTTGTGGATGGCGGGATATGGCGGACGAAAGGAGCCCTCGGACGGCACCAAACTCACGGAACTCTCTGCCAAGGCGCTGGTGTTGGAAGATGCCGATGGAAAACGCGGGCTCGTCATCTCACTGGATCTCGTCGGGATCGATCGCGAGATGTCCGCCCGTATTTGCCAGCAGATTGAGGCCGCGCACGGCATCAAACGGGAACAGATCGCCATCGCGACCTCGCACACGCATAGCGGTCCGGTGGTGGGTCGACGCAATTTGGGGCCATTGCACTGGTGGTTGCTCGATGCCGACCAACAGAAAAAGGTCGATGCCTATGCCGAGGAACTCGTGGCCAAGGTGGTGGCTGTCGCCGGCGAAGCTATCGGAAAGCTGGCTCCCGCCCGCGTGCAATGGGGGAGCGGTCAGTCGACGTTCGCGGTCAATCGACGCGAAAACCTGCCCCAGACCGATGTCCCCAATCTGCGGGAACGCGGCATCCTGAAGGGACCCATCGATCACGATGTGCCGGTGCTCAGTGTGCGTGATCCCGAATCGGGATCGATTCGTGCGGTGCTTTTCGGTTATGCCTGTCACGCCACCACGCTTTCCGGCATGCAATGGTGCGCGGACTATCCTGGCTACGCCCAGATGGCGATCGAGGCCGAGCATCCCGGGAGTGTGGCCCTGTTCTGGGCTGGCTGCGGAGCGGATCAAAATCCCCTGCCACGCAAAGAGGTAGCTCTTGCTCAGGCATACGGAGCCGAGTTGGCAGAAGCTGTGGAGGAGACCCTAGACGCTCCCATGCCACTGGTCGCGCCAACCTTGACCACCCGCTTTCAAGAGATCGATGCGCCTCTCGCCGAAGTGCCGACGGTCGACCAGCTGGAACAAACCGCAGCCACGGTGGAAGGCTACGAAGGCGCTCGGGCTCGCTATCTTTTGAATGAGAAGGAGCTCGGAAAAGGAGATGATGCCGGACTCGACGGAACCTATCCCTATCCTGTTGGCGTCTGGTCGCTGGGCAACGAAGTCGATTTTATCTGGCTCGGCGGAGAGGTCGTCGTGGATTATGCCATTCGCCTGAAGCGGGAGCGCCGCGGCGAACAGACTTGGGTCGCCGGGTATTCGAATGATGTCATGGCCTACATTCCCTCGCTTCGCGTCCTGAAAGAAGGCGGCTATGAAGGCGGCGGCTCGAATGTCTACTATGGACTGCCCGCTCT
>JAGROX010000320.1:0-6610 GCA_020440025.1 Verrucomicrobiia bacterium | reverse complement strand
GTCAGCAAGGCCACATCAGCCAGCACCCGAAACGCATCGCGGCTGGCCGAATCGCGAGCGGCCTGAAGAATCGTAAGCGCTCCCGCCGACAGCGCGACCAGGAAATAGAGCGGTCTCAGCATTGGCGCGGTGGCCACGGTGGTGCCGAAAATGGCAAAGCCAACCGCCGTCATCACCAAGGCAATGCCCGCCAGGATCAGCAACCAGCGAAACCAGCGTCCGCTCGGGAGATCACCTTCATTGGAGGCGATCATGAGGAGATTCAACGCACAAAGCGCACCGAACAGCGCCACGGCGGGAATCACGGGAAGTGTTCCCGAATAATCCGCAAAGACCGGCAGGGTTGTTCCCGCTGCGAAGAGAATGCCGCCGGCGACTTCTTTCCCCGGAAGCGGTTTTTTGTTTCCCAACGGACTGACAAAAGCGCCGAAGTAGGCCACCGCAGCAACCATCACCATCATGCCTGCTCCGAATATCGGACGCTCCATGTGGGTCACGGCCAGAAAGGCTCCGATAAACCCAACAAAGAAAAGGAGAAAGGCAAACAGACGGGCTCGACGCCACATGAAGTGATGACGGTGAGTCTGCAACCCGGGCGAGACATCACCTGCTTTCAGCTTCATCGCATCGATGAGTCGGTCGGTGGTGTAGAGGCACCACACGCAGAAAAAGAGCACCACGAAATGGGCGATTCCCAGAGGCGCAGAAAACGCGGTTCCAAAAGCGCCCAACCACAGCACCGCAACCAGAGGTGCATCCAGACTGATCATGTTTGGCCACAGCCAAAAAGGCGCCCGTTCGGCGGGTGCTTCCTGCGGGAAAGGGTTTCTGGTGGCCATCTGAATCTGATTCGAATCGTCGCGCTTGCCGCGATGGATGATTCATTGATCCACCCGGTTCAACCATCTGTCGCCTCAAAATCCGGTCAATACCCGTCTTCTTCCGACACCGCACAGGGAACGAGGATGGCATCGCTCATGCCGTGGAGGATCTTTTTGTCGGCTGGACAGATGGTAGCGAGCACGCCTCCGAGGCGAATTTTTTTCTCGGTCACTGCATCGACAAAATAGTAGGGACAAAGGCGAACCCGCCCTTCCATCATTTCCATTTCGCCTCGTTCTTCGTTCCAGAAGGGATGTTCCACGAGGCGACCTTTGTGAAAAGTCTGAAGGACATAGGGTGCGCGATCCCAGGATGCCATGGCGTCATCGACCGCATCCGCCCACTCTGCCTGCGACTGGTCGGACCCAATACTGACGCTGCGACTACCCCAGGCGAGTTCGGAAAATCCGCTGATTTTCAGCACCAAGTCCCGCTCCGTCTGGCTGAAATGTTTCAACTCGGCAAAATCCTGAATCTCCAATCGGGGAATGACCGCATGAGCCGGCAAGGGCTCAGGATTGATCAGCCAACTGTAGGGAATGAGATCGCGGAGGTATTGCCAATGGCTATCCCGTAGTTCCCGTCTCCAGATTGCCTGAAGCGGGCGCATCCAGAACAGGGCCGACCATGCCTTCTCTTCGAGGAAAGGTTTGAAAGGCGCATTGAGATCTAGCTTTTCCTTCGCTTGTGCCGCAGCCCACTCAAAGGCACCGGGAAGATTGGGCAAATCGAAGAGTTCGAAGAATCGGTAGATGGATCGGTCACTCGCTTGGTACCCCTCCGCGGCCGACACTCGCCACGCTTCACCCAACCGCCCTGCCAGCCACTCCATTTCCGGTCGATAGTCCCTTGCCTCATCGGAGATGACAATGTCGACTCCTTTGTCAGAGGGAAGCAGGGAACGAAACCCTTCAACCATGCCATCGGCCCCGCCGACGAGGTTTGCACCGCGCTGAGGGTCGATGGCGGCGTAGGATTCGCCCAACCAGGCCGTCAGACCGATCCCACCCGGCACGCTGTCCAACTCGGTCATGGCAAAGCCGTTTTCGGTCAGAATCAGATCGGGCCGAATGACTCTGGGCAAGGCTTCGCGCAGCGCCGGATGGTTCGCGATCTCGAGCAATTGCTCTGGTTTTCCCCGATCCAGCGTTTCGGCGATCCATTCCGGCAGAGTCCCTTTGCGACTGCGGTGATAAATCCCGTTTGCGGCCCTTTGAAATCGCCAGAGCCGATTTCCCAGCGCTTCGAGTTGGCGGACCGTGGCAGGAGCCAGCGGAAAGGGTTTGGGTGACCATCGCCAGGACTTCTCAGCAAACATCCCGTTGGTCGGCATGGCCGCGTGCAACGCCTCCACCCGGTCAGCATCGGTGTCCGGCAAAGCAGAGTTGATGGGGTGATGGGTGTTGTCTGACACGGCGAAAGGAGAATACATGGCGGAACGGGCAACTCATTCCCGGAATGCCCTTTCGACGTCTATTCTCACGACGTCTTACGGCAAACCGAGCCCCTTCGCTTACTGCAACATTCGCAAGGCCGCACGCAGCAGCCCATCGGGTCCGGTACCCGGGGGCTCGGACTCGGCCGCTCTGGCAATCGCCTTGGTGGCATCGGCCTGCTTGTATCCCAACGAAATAAGAGCCAGCACCGCATCGTTCCGCAGCGACTGTTCGGTCGTGATCTCGCCCCCACGACTCTGAACTTCCCAAGCTTCGGCCACGCCGACCTTGTCTTTCAGCTCCAGAACAATGCGCTCGGCAGTCTTTTTTCCCAAGCCCTTGATGCTTGCGATGGCGGTGATATCTCCGGCAACCACAGCCGACTTGAAATCCCCGGCACTCAATCCGCTGAGAATGCTCATGGCCATTTTCGGCCCCACCCCGGAGACGCGATCGATCAACAGTCGGAACAGGTCGCGCTCGTCCGCGTTCCCAAAACCGAAAAGCGTCTGCTCCATTTCGCGAACGTGAAAATGGGTGAGCACCGTCACTTCACTGCCAACCTTGGAAAAGGTATCGCCGACGAGAAGCGGAACGATCACTTCATAACCGACTCCGTGGACGTCGATGACCAGTCGATGCGGCCAGCTTTCAACCAGAGTGCCGCGGAGAAAAGTGATCATGAGTGGAAATCGGGAAAAGGGAGACAGACGACAAAGACGATGGCTTGCAAAGCGATCGAATGCCCTTTGACTTTCCCTGCGCCTCTCAATGGGTCAAATAGTAATGCGCCCACGATCTTCCATGAGCCCACCCACCGAACCCCTTCGCCGTTTCGACCTGTTTCCCAAGGGCAATTTCGCCGTGGGGATGGTCTTCGCTATCGTCGGCTGCCTGACGATGGCGGTCATGGCGTTCGCCGAAGATGAGAAGGCCCCCGAACCCGACCCAACAACGGCCTCAGACGACCCAAAGGAAGCCGCGAAGGAGGAAATCGACTCCGGCATGCTGTTCGTCTCGCCTGCCTCCAGCCCCAAGGTTTACGCCCCAATCAAAGACGCCAAACAGACGCTTCTGGCCCCAGCCTATGTGGGCAAGTATGGCGTGCGCCCATACACCAAGGAGGAGTGGAAGGAAGGCGGCTTGGTGTGGAATACGGTCTATACTGCTGCCGTGAAAAAAGCCGACGCTCTCGTCGACGAACTCGAACCCAATTTTAAACGCGACACCCGGGGTGTCATCGACTACGCCGTGATCGAGAACGAGAGTCCGTGGCTTTCCAGTGTGCTTCTTTCCTCCCGATTTTTGCCCCGTTTCGAGAAAGAGTTCGGCGAGCGAATCCATGTGGTCGCCCTCGATCGGCACCGCCTCTATGTGTTTCCCGCCGATGGCGGAAAATTACAGGGTTATGCCCCCGCCCTTGCCGATTTGTATCATGACGACAGCACCATCAAGCACCCCGTCAGCCTGGAGGTCTTCCTCGTCGACAAAAGCGGCATTCGCGCGGTCGGGAGTATCGAGGATTGACCAGACCGACACCGAGTTCGCCAAGAACCCGCTTGGTCGCAGACCTGAGAAAATGCGCAATAATGCCTATCCGAGTCGAAATAAATAGCCACCCATTGACATGTGTGGTAGTCTCTGTGACCTATGTCAACTACACGAAGAACACGATTCTCAAGACGGGTGCCAGATCATGTAACCGATGAACTTGTCACGGTTCTTTCAAACAAACAGACCTTCGGGTTCAATGAGTTGTTTGAGGTTGTCTACGAGAACCTGAAGGCTCGCAATGCGGTAAGTGGAGGCGAAGAAATGCTGAGGCTTCGCGCTTACGAAAAGCTTCAAAATCTTGTCACTCGTGGCTTGGTGGAGAAGAACGGTAAAGTCTATCGCGGACTGGAGAACATCCAAGACGCATCCAGCGCCAATATTGCCAAAGCCTAAACAGGCGCAGGCAGTAAGGAGCTGACAGCAGATCAGACATAGTCAGGAGAGTCTTCTCCGAGCTATCAAGATTCGCCTAGACGAACCAACGAAACTCTTTACATTCCGGTGTGATCGAACCTCTTGAGGTTGGGTCACACCGGTTTTTTGTTACCCTTTTCTTCAGATCATGCTCCAGGAATACGTTCCCGTTCTCCTCCAGGTCATCATCGCCACCGGTTTCGCCGTCGCGACACTCATCGCGAGCGTGCTGCTCGGAAAGCGGGCTCTGCGGAATCGCACCAAGGATTCCGCCTACGAGTGCGGCATGTTGCCTGTCGGCGACGGCCAACCACGATTCAGCGTGAAATTCTACCTCGTGGCCATGCTCTTCGTCCTTTTTGACATCGAAGTGGTGTTTCTTTACCCTTGGGCCGTGTCTTTCCGGGAATTGGCCATCGAAAAGGAACTTCTGGTCGTGTTCTGGAGTGCCATGAGTTTCATCGTCATTCTTTTCGTCGCCTATCTCTACGCCCTGAAAAAAGGTGCGCTGGAATGGCGGAACTAAACCCGACGGCAGATTTAGGCAGTTTTTCCGATCAGATGGCTTCTCAAAGGAGCCAGCAAAGGCTCGGCAACCGATAGCGGCTTTATCCATTCATGGTCCACTTCATCGCGCTCTACCAGCTGGCCAAAGAGGTCGACGACGCCAAGATTGATGAATTGATGCGGACCAGTCGCAGCATGTTGCTGCGAATTCAGGAAGTTCACAATGTGCGCTCGGGCAAACGGATCGATCCGAAGATGGATTATCCCTTCTCGATTGCGATGGATTTCGAGAATCTCGACAAACTTGCCATGTTCCGCGAGGACCCGCTCTGGCTGAAATTTCAACGAGATCACTTGGAATCGGCCACGACTCAGGCGCTCGAGTTGATCTACGAGACCGAGCCTGGAAAAAATCTCAAGTATTCCTGAGACTGCCGGGGTACGAATTGCCCGCTCATCAGTTCCCCTTCAGCTTGGCGCAATCACGCCAGAACGGAGTTTACACGATTGCCTCGTTTTGGTAATTTCTGGGAGCCGTCTTTTGTTGTTCGGCCGATGCCATCCCCGGTTGCCCGGTTTCGTGCCGGAAGCCGTCTCAGAAAACCCCACAGTCACAGGAAAGGAACTCACCATGCAACGCTATCTCGCAATCGCGATCACCTTGATCTCTCTTCTCAGCCTTCCCGTCGGAGCGCAGGAAAAAAAGCGAACTCTTCAGGAAATCTACAACGACGCGGTCAAAGAGTTCAATGCCGGGGAATACGAATCAGCCTTGGAAGGTTTTCAGACCTTTCTCAAGCACCAGCCGAACTATCCCTACGCGAGGGCCTACGTCGCTCAGTGTCAGCAAAAGATCCGCGCCGGCGGGAAACCAAAAGAGACGCTGGAAGCCAAACTGGCCACGTTGGTGGTTCCCAGTGTGAACTTCGAGAAATCCAGCCTGGCTCTCGTGTTTGAGTTTCTCACTCAGAAATCCGAAGAACTCAGTGGCGGTAAAGTGGTCGCGAATTTCATCTACAAGGGCTCGGACGAAATGAAACAGAACTCGGTCGTTTCCCTCAGCCTCCGCAACGCCCCATTTACCGATGTCATCCGCTATGTCGGTCAGTTGACGAACACCGTCTTTACCTATGAGGAGTTCGCCGTGGTTGCGACTCCGGTCGGCACCGCAAGCGCTTCGCCCGCCACTGCCACTCAGAGTGCCTCATTGGAGTCAAAGTTCGATTCCAACGAACTGAAACCCATTCCGCCAGCGAATGCTGATCCTTTCTCCAAACGTTAATTGATCACTTTTTCTGTGGCAGATGATTCTGAGGTAGCGTTCGCAGGGCCCGCTCGCAAACGAGCGCTGATTACCGGGGGAGGCGGCACCCTCGCCCAGGCAACGGCCGACGCTTTGCGACAAACAGGAAGGTTTGCAGAAATCCTCACGCCTTCACACTCCGAGTTGGATGTGACCGATGGAGAAGCCATCAGAAGTTTTTTCGCTCAACTTGATCGCATTGATCTACTGATCAATAACGCAGGTCTGACGATCGACGCTCCCGCCATCAAGCTCACGGAATCAGATTGGGACACGGTTCTGGATGCCAATTTGCGGGGCGCTTTCCTCTGCAGTCGCGAGGCCATCCGTTCGATGTTTCGTCAGCGTTCCGGCCATATCGTGAATATCGGCTCGTTCTCCGCCCTCCGACCACCGGCAGGGCAGGCGAACTACGCCGCCGCCAAGGCCGGGCTCATCGGACTCACCCAGAGTCTCGCCGAAGAGGTGGGAAAGCGAGGCGTTCGGGTCAACTGTGTGCTTCCAGGATTTTTGG
>JAGROX010000319.1 GCA_020440025.1 Verrucomicrobiia bacterium | reverse complement strand
GTCGAAGGCGGTGCCGTGATCCACACTCGTCCGAATCACGGGCAAACCCAGCGTGGTGTTGATGGCCGAGTCGAACGCGAGTGCTTTTAGCGGGATGTGGCCCTGATCGTGATAGAGGCAAACCACGGCGTCATAGGCTTTCCGCCGCCAAGGGAGGAACACGGTATCGGGAGGCAACGGTCCCTCGATGCTGATCCCTTTCTCTCGAGCTGCCGCCACGGCGGGCATCACGATGCGCTCCTCTTCTCGATCACCGAAGAGCCCGTTCTCGCCTGAGTGAGGATTCAGCCCGCAGATCAGGAGCTTGGGTTCGCGGCCGCGAATGCGACGCATCGCCTCGGTGGTGAGCTCGATCACTTCCAAGATTCGCTCCACATTGAGCAAGCCGGGCACCTCGTAATAGCCCACGTGAACGGTCACGAAACTGCAGGTGAGTTCCTCCGATGTCAGCATCATGCAGGAACGATCGGCCCGCATTCGCTCCACAAAAATCTCGGTGTGTCCCGGATACTTGTGCCCGGCGGCGTGCATCGCTTCCTTGTTGAGAGGTGCCGTCGACACCGCATCAATTTGGCTGGCCATCCCGGCGTTGATTGCGGCGATCACAAACTGATAGGCAGCCTCGCCGCATAAGGCATCGACCTTTCCCGGAACGACATCAGCCGCCGCGAGACACGGAAGATCCAACACCGAAGGGATTTCCAACCCGCCCACGGTTTCCGAAAACTGTGCTGCATTCATCACCGGCGCCGAAAAAGGAATGCCAGCGGTTTCCGACACGCGACGCAACACATCGGCCGAGCCAAAAATGATGGGCACGCAGCTCTCAATGATGCTCCTTTCGTTCAGCAAGTGCAGGCAAACCTCCGGCCCGACCCCGGCAGGGTCGCCCATGGTGACGGCAATCTTTGGCTTATCTATCATGGAAGGAAGATCTGAGAAAGGCGGCAACTTCCGCCAATTGATCGGCAGTGTAAAATCCTTCGCCTCCGTGGGTTCCGCCATGAACGATCTCGAGTCGCACCGAGGCACCGGCTTTTTCGTAAGCACCGACGAGTTCCAGCGATTGATTCACCGGCATCTGCGGATCCTGATCGCCATGAATCAGGAAGAGCGGCGGATCCTTCGCATCCACGTGAAAAACCGGACTCGCCAACTCTGCGAGCGAGGACTTTTCCTCGGGTGCTCCGCCCAACAGCAGCTCCAACGCCGGGACGCGAACGCTGAGACCGTGGGGCGTCGATTGAGACAGGATGGTCGTCAGATTGGAAGCACCGTAGAAACTCACGATAGCCTGAACGTCGCTACTC
Organism: Verrucomicrobiia bacterium; assembly: GCA_020440025.1. GTDB lineage: Bacteria > Verrucomicrobiota > Verrucomicrobiia > Verrucomicrobiales > DEV007 > JAEUHH01. Next base: position 1,735 of record JAGROX010000319.1, on the reverse strand, counting down.
TGGTCGCCATGCTCACCGACATCACCTTCGAGCACAGAGTGCCCATTGGTCACGCCGACCAGGGCGGCCAGATGACCGCCCGCCGACGAACCGGCAATGGCGATTCGTTTCGGATCATAGCCGTGGGCATCGGCATTCTTACGCAAAAATCGGATGGCCGCTTTGATATCGTGAACCTGGGCCGGAAACACCGCCTCGGGCGACAGACGGTAGTCGACACTGGCAATGGCGAAACCGGCGTCGACCAGCACCCTCACCGGGACCTTGTCCCGAGATCCTGCGCGCCATGCGCCACCGTGAACGTAGACGATGAGCGGCGGATTTTTCACTTCGGCATCCGGGAGATACAGGTCGAGCTTGAGAGAGCGCTCTCCGACTCGGGCGAACTCGATCTCGGTGACGACCCGGGGTTCGGCCCCCGCAAGGGTCGAAATCAGGAGTGCGGAGAAACCGCAAATAAAGGCAACGGAATTCACGATGGGAACATGCAGATAGGCTTCACCATAGCGAGAAAAATCCCGGGAACAAACTCCCCTTCCGATGGTTTTCCCCGCAATTCCGGAAGTGCTTCCCTCGGCGATTCATGGCAAGATCCGACTTCCATGAAATCACCCATTTCCCTTTTTCAATCCGGTCTCTGCCTGGGCCTCACTTTCTGTTTCGCGCCACTGGTCGCTCAAGCCGACGATCTTCCCGCCGCAATTCCCCTGTGGTCTGACGGTGCTCCGGGTTCCGAGTCGCATGCCAACGAACCGGAGAAGATTGACGCTGGTGAAGGTAAACACAACGTCACCAATGTCCATCAACCGACCTTGACCCCGTTCTTTCCGAACGCTGCCAACGCGACTGGCACCGCCGTGCTGATCGCCCCGGGTGGCGGGCATCGGGTGCTCTGCCTCGGGCACGAGGGCTACGCGCTCGGAGAGTGGTTCGCCGAACACGGGATCGCCGCGTTTGTGCTGAAGTATCGCCTCGCCAATGAAGAGGGATCGACCTACACCATCGAGGATCACGCCATGGCCGACACCCGCCGTGCCATCCGACTGATTCGCAGTCACGCGAAGGAATGGAATGTCCGTCCCGATCGACTGGGAGTGCTGGGATTTTCCGCCGGAGGCGAACTGGCAGCCTATGCCGCGATGAAATCCGATCCCGGAAATCCTGACGCCGCCGATGTGATCGAACGCGAGAGCAGCCGCCCCGACTATCAGGGCCTGATCTATCCGGGGAAATCTGCCACCTTCACCGTGGAGAAAGGTATGCCGCCGGCCTTCATCGCGTTTGGCTACAATGATCGACCCGACATCGCCACCGGAATGGCAGAGGTCTACCTCAAATACAAGGAAGCGGGCGTCCCCGCCGAGATGCACGTCTACGCCAACGCCGGTCACGGCTTCGGCTTTCGCCCCGGCACAAAATCCGCCGCCGGAGACTGGCCCTTCCGCTTCCGCGAATGGCTGGTCGACAGCAAGCTGCTGGATGAGCCCAAGGGCAGCGAGTGAGCCACCAGATCGGAGATCATGAAAACCTACCTTGCCTGTCTTTTCGTTGTCGCCGGTCTCGCAGCAACGCCGGAAATGGCGAGAGCTGAGACCCGGTCGCTTTTCGATTTGGAAGCGATTCGAGACACTGGAAATCTGGAAATCGCCGTGCTTCAAGATTGGCAACCGGCGGCCAAAGACCCGGCCATTCTTCAGAAACTCATCGAGATCACGGTCTGCGAATGGTGGCCAGG
>JAGROX010000318.1 GCA_020440025.1 Verrucomicrobiia bacterium | reverse complement strand
CGATATTCACGATGTCGCGCTCCGCCTTTCCCGGCGCCACCGCACTCACCGCCACTGGCAGATCGACCGGGACGTTGATCTGCTGATCGGTGAGCTTTGAAGTCACCATGAAAAAGATCAGCAGCAGGAAAGTCATGTCGATCATGGGAGTGATCTGAAAACTCACCTCACCAGAACTGGCCTGTCGTCTGCGGATCATGGGAATCGGTTCAGGGCTCTTCGGATGCGGTCGCCTGCTCGGCGGCGGCTTCGACGGCTCCTTCGAGTCGGATTTCTCCGCTGAGGATGTCGATAGCAAAACTGGCGCGCTTCTGAATCGTGGTCATCACCCCTTGGAGTTTATCACGAAAGAAGAAGTAGAAGAACATCGCGGGAATGCCGACGAGGAGTCCGCCCGCGGTGGTGCCCATCGCCTTCTTGATTCCGCCCGCGAGATCCTGGGGCTGGGCATTTCCGGCGGCCAGTTGATCAAAACTTTCGATCATCCCCCAGACCGTTCCCAGCAGACCGATCATGGGAGCGAGGGTCGCGAAGACGTTGAGATAGTTCACCCAGACCATTTGTTTATGCTCCTCCTCATCGAGCGTTTCCACGGCGGCCTCGACCATGCTGACCTTGTTGGCCAGATCTCGCTCGAAGTTCACCTTGAGCAACGCCGTGGAAATCACGTTCGCGTAGGGATTGGGATTTGACTGACAGAGTTGATAAGCCGTTCCCACATCCTTGCCAGCCATGCAGCCGTTGACCTGATCGACAAGGCTCTTGGGCACCATCTTTTTCGTCGTGATCTGGACGAAACAATAGACGACCACGGCAATGGTGCCGATGGAGCAGACGAGCAGCACGTGCATGAACCAACCGCCCTCTTTGTAAATATCGAGCGCTGACTTGGTCTGCACCTCGGTCGAAGGGGGTGGCGCCGGGGCATCCTGAGCCATCAGGCCCATTCCACTGACCGCCCATAAAAACAGCGCCAGGGCAAAGGCGGCTAGGAGTGGGTGAATACTAGTTTTGGGGTGTCGCTTCGTTTCCATCATCGTTGTCGGGCACAGTCGGATTGGCTTTTTCGATTCCGGCCAGCATGGCCTGGGCTTCTGTTATCGCAGGAGATTGAGGATATAGGGTCAGCACGTCAGTCAGACAAGCCCGCGCCTCGGCTTCGAGCCCGGCGAAAAGATGAACCTCGGCCGCCGCCACCAACCCCCTGGCCGCGAGAGTTTCTTCGGTGCCGTGAAAGAGAAAGGGCCAGAGAAACTGATCGATGACCTCGTGATAGAGCCGCTCCCGCTCAGGGCGAACGATGTCGTCCTCTTTCCACTTGGGATTCTCCTCCTCAAGCGCTTTCAGGATTTCAAAATCTGCCAAGGCCAGAGCATGTCGGGCCTCGATCAGCATTTCGGGATCCTCGCTCGATTTTGCCAACTCGCGCGCTTCGGCGGTCGCTTGATCGAGTCGCCCCAACTGAATCAAGGCCCGCAGTCGGCCCGTCTTGGCGGCTTTCTGGTTCTCGGGATTCCAATCGCGCTCCAGCAATCGATCAAACACCGACAGCGCAAAGTCCCACTGAAACGACTCGGGCTCGGCGAGCAATCGATCACCGTAGAGCAGCCCAATATTTCCCGCATTGGATCGGGGACGATGCAGGTGGCGCGATTTTTCCTCCCAGAGTGTCTTGATGGCATCCAGTGACGCCGCCTCTCCCTGTGCCAGCAACGCCTGCTCACCGGGCAGCGGTCCGAACTCGATAAAATCCACTGCATCCGGTGAAATCGTTGGCTGCGCACTCGCCGTCCGACCGCCACCAATGTTGATTGTGGTTTTGTAGGTGAGCACATTGTCCGTGATCGCTATGATCTCGCAGCGAACGACCTTGCCGTCTTTGAAATGCAACACATCCTCGGCCCGCCCGCTTGACACGATCAGGAAAAACGCCAACAACACGCCGGGAAGGTATCTCATGAGTCACCTCCTTCCGGTATTACTGGTGCCGTTTCCTCGATCACCGGCTGCGGCACGATGGCCTCGAGTCGACGGACTTTCTCCGGCGCCAGCCGAGCTTCTTCGAAACTTTCCAGATCCTTCCGCCCCGCCAATTCTCGATAGACTTCGAGCGCCTCGGATTCCATGCCCAACTTCTCCAACTGCTCAGCTCGCTTCGCGTAGGCTTTGGCATTGAGTTCGCCGAATTTTCCGTAGGCGACATAAACTCGCTCGTAATAGGGCAAAGCGGTCTTCTGCTCGCCCGATTCCACCAGTAGATCACCCAATTCAACCAGCGCGGCGGCTTTGTCGGCGGTGCCGGACGCCTGATCCGCGAGCAGAGCTTCCATCGTTTCTCTGGCTTCCCGGGTGCGGCCTTTCTGTGCCAGCAACCTAGCCTTGGCCAGCCGGATCTCTCCCAATCTCGAGGAAGCCGCCGTTTCGATCTCGAATTTTTCGTAGAAGGAAATTGCCTCATCGATCTCCCCTTCCGCCTCCGCGATCTGTCCGAGTCCGGCATAGATACGATCTTTCTGAATCGCTCGCGGATGCCAGCGTCGTGCCTCGGTGAACAGTTCCTTCGCCAACAACCGGTTGCCTGCCTCCATCTGCGCGTCCGCACAATCCACGGTGATCATCGGGTTGTGGACCTTGGGATCCACCAATGCCGAGGTCGCCAGCAGGGCGGCCCGGGATTGCTCGGGCGAAATCCGTTCCAACACCTTGGCCCGCGCCCAAGCGCAACGAAGCGCCAGGGTATCCCGACCTCCGGTTTCGGCGAGAATGCGAATGTCCTCCAACTTCTTCAGCAGCACTTCGCGACCGGCATCGCCATCCGGCTGATACACTTTCGGCAGGGCCAACATCAGGTCCTCCATGGTGGTGAGGTCGGTTCGATTTCCATGAAGGGCGATCGTGTCCCAGTAGGTGTCCCGCGCCTTGTCGAGCCGATCATTCTGGGTATCGATCCAGCCGAGCCAATAGACCGCTTCGGGCATCCGGCGACTGTCGGGATACAACTGCACGAATCGCTCAAAATGTTCGCGCATCGCGTCGAACTCCTCGGTCAACTTGTGCGCCTTGCCGATCTTGAACCAACCGTCTTCGAAAAACCGCGTCGACTCCGGGCGAATCGCCTGATAAGCCACGATCCCGTTCTCGATATCACCTTCGGAGAACAGCGCGTCGCCCAACAACAACTGGGCCTCATCGACCAAAGCATCGCCTGGGTAGTTCGCGACAAACTCTTTCAACAGGTGGATCGACTCCGGATACTCCGCCATAGAAAAGGTGCAGACCGCGATTCGAAAGATGGCCTCCTTTTGATACTTCGGCACCGCCCCGCCCTTACCAAACTTTTCCAAATAAGCTCGCATGTGATCCCGGGCTCCGGCGTAGTCCTTGGAAAACGAAAGAGCCATCCCGCTCCAGTAATCGGCGTCGTCGACCAATGACGAGTCCGAATGTTTCTTGGCGACCTGATCGAACTGATACAAAGCTCCCTCGTTGTCATCCTGTTGCAGGTAGAGAAATCCCTGCATGAAAATTGCCTTGGGCGCGACGGGGTCATCGGGAAATCGTTCCACCAGATCGCCATAGGCCAACTGCGCCTTGCCCAGTTGTTGATCCTCGCGCAAGGCTTCGGCTTTCAGAAACAGCACGGTCGCCAAGTGATGTCCCGTCTCTCCAAATTTCTCCGCGTAGAGATCCGCCGCCTCGACTGCCTTGGGCCAGCGACCGATCTCCATCCAGCATTGAATCAGAGCCAGACTGGCGGATTCCACCACCGCATCCGGCGGCATGGTCCGCAGCATATCCTCCATCACCAACGCAGACTCACGATATCGGCCCATTCCCTGAAAGGCTGTTGCGAGACGAAACCGCAGGGCGGAGTCGAAGTTCTCGATCTTTTCGAAATTGGAAATCTCACGCTCCACTCGGCGCAGGATGCCCTGAAGCTGAAACACGATGGACTGCGCCGCCGGGTTTCCCGCATGTTGTTCGATCCGCGATTCGATGTCCGCCTTGCGTTCCTGTTGATATTTCAGCAGTCGATCGCGAGGAGAAATCCGCTGCAGACAGGCGATGGCATCATACCAACGTTTGTCCTCCAAGAGCCGTGAGCCCAGTTGCAGGGCCAGGGTTTGAAAACTGATCACCTGGGTCATTTCGCTCAGCTTCGGGTACTGCTCCCGCACCACCACGAGCGCGCGATCGAGTTCACCCGCCTCGATCAGGGAATACAGTTGCAACACCACCGCCCGGCTCGCTGCCTCCGGTGCCTGATCGCGAACCTTGGGCAGCTGGCTCGACAAAAAATCAGCCGCCTCCAAGGGAAATCCCTGCTGCAGGTATAGCGTCGCGAACAACACCAAAGCCTCATAGCGTTTTGCCGGCTGATGCGATTCATCGGCCCAGTAAGCCCCAAAAGCGTGCTGAGCCTCCACCAACTGACCCTCGGTCATCAGGGCAATCCCTTTCCAAAAACTAAGTTCATCGGCAATCACTGGCGACAGTTCCGGATCGGCAAAGGCCTTCTCGATCCAGACCAGAGCCTCCGCAAATTTCCGATTCCCCACCTTGCAGATCGCCACCATGGGCGTGAATACCTGGACCGCTTTTTTCGCCTCTTCGCTGGCCCCGTATTCGGTGATGAAAGTCTCCATCGCCAACTCTGCCGCGACGAAATCATTGGCCGCAAAAGCCGCCTGCCCCCGTTCGATCAGTTCCTGCGGTCCGGAGGCATCCACATTGGGCTGAGCGGCAGGCGCGGCGGGATCCTGCCCCTTCAGGCCAGTCAACAGTGTCCCCATCAGGCACACGATCAACGCCAGCCCGGCAGGTCTGCGAGCCAGCGTCGCCCGAAATCGTGCGCTGCTGTGGAGTTCGTGTCTCATGGATCGATCAGAACCACCGAAATGGTTATCGGCGATTCAAGACACTCCAGAGGAAACGGAAAAGAAAAATCTCCGTCACTTCTCATCGGAGGCATTCCCTGAGACACTCCTGAGACGGCAAAAGCCACGCCAAATCGGCATGATCTCAGATCTCCTCCGCGAACGAACGTTGCCGGAGAGATTCGAACAAACACACCGCTGTCGCGTTCGAGACATTGAGGCATTCCACTTCACCGTGCATGGGAATGCTCACCAGTTCGTCGCAGTTTTCTTCGCTCAGGCGACGCAGCCCCTTTTCCTCCGATCCCATGGCAAAGGCCAGAGGGCCGGTAAGATCGCAGGCATAGAGATCACCAGGAGCCCGATCCGAGGTTCCCACAATGCGGACGCCCAGATCTTCCCGCAGCTTTTGCATGCATCGCGCGAGATTCGACACCGCGACGACCGGAACCCGCTCGGCACCACCGCAGGCAATGCGAACCACCGTCTCGGTCACGGGCGCGGCCTGATGCCTCGGCGTAATGATGGCCGAGACTCCGGCTCCATCGGCACTGCGCAAGCAAGCGCCCAGATTGTGAGGATCCTGCACGCCGTCGAGAATCAGTAGCAGCACGTCCGGGGTTTCCGAGACGAGACGATAGAGATCATCCTCAGACAGGCGGGCGATGTTTTGACCGGGAGGACCGACGTGGCGGTTGGCCCGACCTTCAGGGAAACCGCCTCCGCCTGGCCGACGGCGATTTTGACGCGGACGAGACATGATGGGCGCATCATGGAACCGATTGTCGCAATTTTCATCGAAATAGTGAACGCAGTGACGGGAAATCCCCGAATTCGCGTCGAAAACGCCACCCAAACTTGCGAAAATACCGCTTCCAAAGCGGGAATTCTGCGGCATGGTTAAGGCTATCCCCGTTGGGACGCCATCTTTCTGGCGCTTGTGTCAGCTCTCTCATTATGCCTAAACCTGAAAAATCCGTAGAACTCGAAGGTACGATTCACACCGTTCTTCCCGGAACCATGTTCCGTGTGCAATTGCAAAACGGTCACCTCGTTCTCGCCCACATCTCGGGCAAAATGCGCAAGCGATTCATCCGGCTGGTGGCAGGAGACCAAGTGAAGCTCGAAATGTCGCCCTACGACACGGAGAAAGCCCGCATCGTTTATCGCATGGATGCCCGTCGTCCCAATTTCCGCCCCGGCGGTCCAGGTGCCGGCGGCGCTCGTGGTGGTGCTCGTCGCGGAGGTGGTGGCGGAGGTCGCCGTCGCTAATCACTCAGGCAGATAGACAAAATTTTTGAAAAGCGGCCCCGTCAAAAGGGCCGCTTTTTTTTGTCTCCATCAATGAAACCGCCCGATCACTCCATCACGATTTCGTTTGGGTCGAAGTTGACCGGCGGCAACGCCATCTTCATGGATCGCAGCACCCGTGACCTGATCTCGCAGGTGAGACACATCAAAACCGAAGTCCTGCCGGGGTGGTGTTTCTGTTAGGTGTTGGAAGGGTGCCGGGGCTGCGAAGTGGTCGGAGCATGTGCTAGATCCCGGACAGCAAGGGAGAAATTGTCAACAAGCACCGACTGCCCCGTTTCGGAGGACGCGAAGCCAGTTCCCGGAGGATCGCCCAGCGGATCGGTTCGCCCAGCGCCATCGTCAGCGGGCCGAAAGGCAACGTCGGGTCGGAGGACGGTTCGGGCGGGCTGGAAGGGCGTGGATCTGGCATGAGAACATTCTACATTGCCCAAGGCCGGATGCCAATCGCTTGGTGCAGGAACTTTGGTGCTTATTACAAGATCCTTTCCGTCATTTATCAGCCTTCGGTCGCTATCTCCCCGATCCTTACCGCTATCAACACGCACCATCCTGCCATCTCCATGAACCCGGTCGCGATTAACAAGACTTCGCTTGCTGCTTGCAAGATCTCGCTCGCCATCTCTATGAACCCGCTTGCGAATCGCATGCGGCATGTCGCGTCTTCCAAGACCCCGGTCGCTTGTTGCAGCGGCCGGATCGGGTTTTCGGGCGTCCCGGTGACGGTCTGCGCTGCCGCGCGGCGCTCATGCGCCTCGCGCTGTGAGAAATTCGCGGTCGATGGCGGCGATTCAACAGGGTTAGGTCGACGACTCAACCCTGTTGAGTCCGGGGATATTCGGGAAGAACTCATCGGCCCGATTGCCGTTGGCCGATTTGATACCTTGCCCCCTACAGCCCCCAATTCGGAAAAAACAG
>JAGROX010000317.1 GCA_020440025.1 Verrucomicrobiia bacterium | reverse complement strand
AAGCAATGCCTCGCTAGCTCAATGGTAGAGGAACGGCCTCTTAATCCGTAGGTTGATCGTTCGAGTCCATCGCGGGGTATCAACTCAAAATCAACGAGTTACAATAACGATTCAGATCTTCGAGTTAGGCTGGTGTATCCGGTTTGTATCCGATAAATTTCGCTTTTTCGGATGATGCGTGCTTAACTCTTTCCCGTGGCACTGGGAACAAAAGTCAACATCCGCCGGATCAGCCACCCCCGTTACAAGTGGCTCGCCACCTTTCAAGACGGGGGTTCGGTCCGAAAAAAGTATTTCTCCACGAAAACCGGCGCCGAAGACTGGGCGGCGAAGCGGGAACAGGAGACCTTGGATTACGGAACGGGATCCAGTTTGGCGGAGGACGAACGCAGCGCCGTTCTCGAACTTCGATCCCGGCTCTCGCAAGTCGGTCTCTCGGTGCGGCAGGCACTGGACTTCGCCATCGGACACCACTTGCAACTCCAAAGCTCGGTGCCGGTCTCTCAGCTGATTGAAGAATTCCAGCGCGAGAAGAGAGACTCAGGTGCCTCGGTTCGCTACTGTCAGGATCTGAGATCACGTCTCGGTCGCTTCGAGAGAAATTTTGGTGATCGTCAGGTTTCCACGATTACCTCCATCGAAATTGAGGAATGGCTCCGCAAACTGAATCTATCACCGGTCAGTCAAAACAACTTCCGCAGACATTTGGTGGGCTTGTTCAACTCGGCGAAACGCCGCAAATACTGCGAGTCGAATCCTGCGAGCGACGTTCCCAATACTAAGACCGTCAAAAAGCCGGTTGGAATTCTCACACCCGTCGAGGCAGTCCGCCTGCTCGCGAATGCCTCGGCTCCCATCCGCCCTGTGATCGCTCTGGGCCTGTTCGCGGGCGTCCGGATGGAAGAACTGGAGCGGCTTCAGTGGGAAAGTGTCGACCTTGCCAATGGCTTCGTTACTATCCCTGCCGAACAGGCCAAGTCCGCCAAGCGTCGATTAATCCCCATTCGGGACAATTTGAGAGCTTGGCTGGAGAAATCACCGGATCGGTCCGGTGCCGTCTGGCCTTCAAAAGGACGAGATCTCCTGCGGAAGGCCAAGCGGACCACCGGATTTGCAATCCCAAGCTCTCTGACCAAGAAGGAGAAAGCAGCTGGCATCACGTTGATCCCTTGGCCCAACAATGCGCTCCGTCACAGCTTCGCCTCGTATCACCTCGCAAAATTCAAGAATGCCAGCGAATTGGCCCTAGAGATGGGCCACGCTGACAACAACATGATCTTCCAGCATTATCGAGAATTGGTTCACCCTTCGGAAGCTGAGAAATACTGGGATTTGGTTCCTGCATGATCCTGAGGGTTTTCCTGGCGCAAAACTGCTGATCTGCTGGCTACGCCTTCACAGGTTCGAATCCTGTCCTGCCCACCATCCCAACAATCAAGAAGTTATGACGAATGTCGTGACTCTTTTTTTGTGCCCGGAAATCCCATTGGACTCGTTTTGGACTCACTTTTGAAGCGCGTGTTTTCCAGTGTCTCCCGAGGGCTGGGTCACCAGAGCGACTTTTTCTCCTCGAGCCTCTTCCGAGGTCTTCCACCTGACACGGGCGACTGGTTCCTCGCGCTCCCACCACTGGTCCAGTTCCATGCGGACCTGCCCCTGTTCGAGGGGCTCGTCCTTCCAGCAACTCCAGTTGTGGAGGCGCAGGAGTTCATGGACGGCTTGACCGAGGAACAGGGCCGGGGCGGTGGGCGTCTCGATCCGCTCGACGTAGCGGTAGAAGAACTGCCGCCGACAGCTCTGCCAGCATTTCAGGCGCGAGGCGCTGAGGTATTGCAGGACGTCCCCTGCCCGGTTCGGGCAGGACTCGGAGTGCCGGCGTGGCCTTGGCCACAGGAATGGCGGCGTTCGAGTTCATCGTCCGCCACCTCCGTTCCGGCTCTTGGCATTCTTCCCGCAGGACTCCAGCAACTCGGTGATGAGCCCAGATGCCTGCAATTTGTTGAGCATCCGAACGCCAACGCCGAAGCGATCGAGGGCGATCTGCTCGACGACGTCCCGGTCGAGACCGCTCTCCCCGACGAGCTTCAGGATAAGTTCCTTTTGCTTGTCGGAGCACGACCAGCGATCGGAGTGGCCGCTCCGACCGCTATGACCATTGCCGTTGGAGCCGTTTTCTCCGGGAAGGCGATTGGCTCCGTGGCCTTTGCCGTGGCCGTTGGAAGGCCGCTGAGCGTTCCTGTTGTCGAGTTTGCCGTAGTCCCCGTCGGGGACGAAGCCGACTTGGCGGATCTCACCGTCGATGCTGTCCTGGAGGAGACGATATAGGCGGGCGACCTCGTCCTGCGTATTCTCGAGGTCCGTGATCTCGGTTTCGACCGAGACCTGAAAACTGTGAGAACTGTATGCAGGCAGGCCCAACCGCTTCTGGTAGGTTGCTGATANNNGGATGGGGTTCCTTTCTGGTTGGATCTTAGTGATGGTTTTTGTATGAGGTTGGAATTGGCCGAGTCCCGGGCACGAGAAAGGCCCGGCCGCCAAAGGACGACCGGGCCTCTCGGGCACGGGGAGCTCGGATGTTCGGGTGAAGCGATCAGCCGCGAGGCCGATCTGGACGTTGGAGTGCCGCCAGTTCGGGCCAGTCACGCGATGCTCGTGTCCACCCGGGAGTGCCCCGTAGGGATTCCCTGAGGAGACAGTCCACGAGCCGGGTCATCGGGATTCGATGACGTTTGGCTTCATGGAAAAGCGCCGCGACGACCGGTCGCGAGATGGTCGGCACGTAGTGACGTGGTGTTGCCATCGAAGATATATGCCGCGGAAACCCCGCGGGTTGCGGACGCAGACCAGCGTTCTCCGGGCAATACTCGACCTTGGCCAAGGTGCAAGCCTTCTCCGAGGCCGCCAGAAAGCTGGAAAGGTCGTTTTCATCTCGATTGCCACGAATCTGGAACTCCCAGACCCTCATATCAGGATCGGCTAAGGGAGGAGGTTTCGGCCCCTCGGGCTGCGGTGCTTTCCGCGGGAGGAAGATTCTCCGGCAACTCGATAACAGGTAACCGGGTTCGGGGGGACTTCACGTTGGGTCATGGAGCGTCGTACTTTTCCTTGGACTCTTTCTCCGAAAGCGGAAAAAGAGATAACACTTCACTTTGATCGAAAAAATCCATCCCAGGATCCAGTTCCGATTCCGGAGCCTTATCAGCCCAATTTTCAAGCTCGATTGCTCTTTGCCGCATCGCAAGAATTCTTTCCTGTGTGTCGGGAAACTTGCCACGTCTTCTAGCTCCATCCCAAAAGCCTCGGATGTAACCCGGATGTTCTTCCGCAAGCTTCTTGATCCAACGCTTCTGTTCGGCATGATCATGATCTGCCCCACACGTCAACGGATGCAGGAACAGCAATTCGACGATCCGGAGGAAATTTGACTGAACGGCCTCGGAGAATTTTGCATCGTCTATCAACTTCTCAAATCGGGATTTCCATATGTCGGAGTGACCCAACCACGCCTTTGGATCGTAAAGTAGATTCCACCCCCGATGCTCCAACCAAGAGGGCCAATCATCGATCACGTTGCGTTCATTAAAGAGGTTTCGAAACTCGTTGAACACTCGTTCCTCGAAGGCGTTTCGGAATTCGTCGAACCGAACCTTCTCCTTTTTAACGACTTCCTCGCCAAGTCTATTCCGGGCAAAAACCCGAAATCCGTCCGGTTGCGAATACTGGTAGCACTTCTCGATCGGAACAAACTTGACCAAACCAGAGAAAACCGAATCGATGGATCGAGACAATTCATCCCAGAGATCCCGATTCCCTGATTGCCCATTATCATAGGTGTCCAAGGCCAATTTAGACCACTCTGAAAACACTGCGTCTCCGAAAACCCTTCGATCAAGTTCCACCGAACTATTGATCAGGAAGTCAATGTGGTGCTGGAACTGGATCGCCACACCCTCAGCCATCCTGATCAGTTTCGCTTGCTCATCGTCGTCAGGCGCCCTCCAAGCCGCGCCGATGAGACGCTTTGCTAGTTTGATCCGTTCGACGAGCATCTCGTTCGCACATCTCTCGATATCATCGAACTGTCGACCAGATTGAGAACGCGCCAGAACCTCCGAGAGCGACATCTTTCCGGCTTGGTCCAACCACTCGTTGGAAAATGCCAATCGTTCGGAAAGAGAAATACTCGTAAGAGTTTTGAAATCGTCGATGCACCACTGTATATCGAACGGGCTCGTTTCGTCGCGGAGCAACGTATCAACATCGCGTCGTGCTCTTTTGACGATTCCTCTCAGTAGCGTCTCTAGTCGAATTCTCTCAGTAGCCGCTAGCTCCGAAACCTGGAATTCGGACTGGAGTTCGTTGACAAGTTTTTCGAGTTCTGTTGCTTGATCTTCCTCACCTTTCTCGTCGAGAAAGTCAAAAACACCTTCGTCCTTAGCCCCCGACCGTTTGAGTTGATCTTGTCGGCGCACGAGAACCCGACCGATTCCCGGGAGTTCGACGTCCAGCATCTGCACCAGGAAAAACGGGACATATAAATGCTCTTCTGGGCCGTATCTCCCCAGAAACAGTGCTTCTTTCGTCTTCGCATCCTTTACAAACTTGAGAAACGAACGAGGATTCCGCGGCAAATATTCGTCGATCCCTGCAATGGAGGCGTGAAATTTCGGGAACTCTTCTTCACTTACTAGTTTCCGGATCCAGCGCTGAACATCGCGGAGTGAAGGATCAGGGAGACTGATTTGGAGGTCGAAGACCTTGTCGAGGTATCCTTTCGTTTCGGAGCGTAGACCACTCACCTCGTCGAAGGCCTTGGCAACACGTTCCGGATCGATCGCGAAAACGAAATAGCATTGCTCGAACTCGTCGAGTTCGGCGATCACTGGGAACATCCTGCGAACAACTTCCGGTTCTGCTCTCTCCATGTCGTCCACGAGAATGACCACCTTCGCGTTGGCATTCCGAAGTTGCCGGTTGATCCACTGCAACCGTTTTCTTTCGCCCCCCGAGGATTCACCCTCGAAGAGTTTGAGAACCTCGTCTCCCAATTTTCCCACGTTCGGCAGACTCTTTACGATCGGACGAAGCCATCTGAATAGTCCCGACCATTCCAGGGTTCGGTCCAAGGCTAACGCCTCATCGAAACCTCGAGACAATGCCGCCATCGCCGCTTCAGGAGTTCGTGCCTTCCACGGATTCACGAATGCGACTCGAAACTCTCCCTCACCGCTTTCGCCGAGCCTCTTCCAGAGAAGATCGAGAATCCGTGTCTTGCCCGCTCCCCAATCCCCAAGAATAGCGATTCTCTTGAAGTCCGGATCCGGAAACGAAAAGATTTCGCAGAGCCGATCGACGAAGTAGTTCCGCCGAAGTGTGTCCTCGACCGGTTCCGACTCTTTTTCTTCTCGGGAAAAGGAGTGGTAGCATGCCAGGAAGAGGAGGATCAGGAGAATCGGATTCAGCGCAGAGGCGATTACGAATGAGACTAAGTTCGCAAGCACGAGGATAGGGCAGGCGATGACTGCGATCCGAAACTCCTCAGGGTGGAGCATAAGCGAGTTGTAGAATCGTCGGAACGGTACCGGGTTCACAAGAGCGAAACCCGCGACCGCGACCGCGATAAAAGTCCAGTATCCGCCGACCGCGACAATCCCGGACCCTATCTTGCCGAAGAGGTATTCGAGTTTTTCGTGTCCACCGTAGGCAAGCCAAACCAAGAGCGCGGTAATCGCTGCCGGCTTCATGCTGCGAAGAGCAACCGTCTTCAGACGGTCGAGTTCGTGAGAAAAGAGATCGCGTAGTTTCCTCATCAGTTCGTAGACACTCGGATCATACCAGATAGAAGGTTTTGCCCACGCCTGCGCCTCGATTTCGCGGGTGCGATCAAGCTAGGGGTATGTTTCTTCAATTCCACCTCCCCGTTTGCATTCATCACCACGGGTTGAAGGTAGTGGGAAGGGTTGAAGAGCCTCATTTTGAATGAATTGACCGCAAACCGCACACTCCGTCAACGGTTTGCCATGTTCTACAGTGGCTCGGCGGCAGAGCTTGCCTCACCGAGAGCAGTGAGCGGTGAGCGGTGAGCGGTGA
>JAGROX010000316.1 GCA_020440025.1 Verrucomicrobiia bacterium | reverse complement strand
TGATGCCTTCGGACATCACCGGAACGGAGATTTTGGAGGAGACGGCCAACGGACAACGGGAACTGGTTTTCTCCAAGGGACCGATTTTTGCGAACATCATCCTGGCGGATGAGATCAACCGAACTCCACCCAAGACACAGGCCGCGCTGCTCGAAGCGATGCAGGAAAAGCAGGTGTCGGTGGCTGGGAAAAGTTTGAAACTGGATACCCCATTCTTCGTACTGGCGACCCAGAATCCGATCGAGATGGAAGGCACCTACCCTCTGCCGGAAGCACAACTCGACCGCTTCATGCTCAACATCGTGATCAACTACCTCCCCGAGGACGACGAGGTGGAGGTGGTAAAGAGAACGACGGCGGGCCCCGGGGAACCGGTGACCCAACTCTTCAGCGGTGACGATTTGATCAAGTGTCACCAAGTGGTCCGTCGAGTTCCCATCGCTGACGAGGTGGTGCGCTATGCGGTGCGCCTCACGTCCGCGTCTCGTCCTCATACCGATGGCGCGCCAGACTTTGTGAACGAGTGGGTCAACTGGGGCGCCGGCACCCGAGCCAGTCAGTTCCTGGTGCTGGGCGGAAAGACCCGCGCCCTGCTCGATGGCCGCGCTCACGTGACCTTCGATGACATCCGCGCCATGGCCGGCCCGGTGCTCCGTCACCGCGTCCTGATCAACTATCGCGCCGAGGCCGAGGGCGTCACCGTCGACAGCGTCATCGAAAAGCTGATCGCGGGCGTTCCCGAGAAGAGAAACGCCAAGATGTGAGGCCGGTTTTCATGAGCACTTCCACCGCATCCATCGAAGGGACGGAGCCGACTCGTTCGCAGAACATCCGTCAGGGTGCCGCCATCGTGTCGATGCTGCTGACGTTCTATTTCTTGCTCTTTCCCCTCGCCGTCGTGGCCGGGGATGCGGCGGGCTTTTCCCTGCGCAACAAATCCAAGATCGGCAAAGCCATCACCAATCCGCTTGTCTGGGTCGCAGAGAAAGTGCCGCCCTACAAAGGCTACCTGATGACTTCGCGGCACCTCATCCAACTTCTCTATCCCCCCGCCTGAGCCATCGTGTCGTCTTCCTCGAATACTTCACTCATCGATCCGGCAACTCTGATGCGGATCAAGTCGCTCGAAATGCGGGCGCGCATCGTCGTCGAGGGATTCTGGAAAGGGCTTCACAAATCCCCCTACCACGGATTCTCGGTCGAGTTCAGCGAATACCGCCCCTACACCAAGGGCGATGACCCGCGTTTCATCGATTGGAAGGTCTTGGCGCGGAGCGATCGGGTTTTCATCAAGAAATTCGAAGACGAAACCAATCTGCGTTGCACCCTGCTGGTCGATCAGAGTCAGTCGATGGGATATGGCTCCGGCGAATACACCAAGGCCACCTACGCGGCGACGCTGGCCGCGACTCTCGCCCATTTCCTGATGGGTCAGGGCGACGCAGTCGGGTTGGCCACCTTTGACGAGAAGCCAGATCAGGCCATTCCCGCCCGGAATCGACCCGGACATCTGCGCCGGTTGATGGTGCATCTGGATCAAGCGCCAAAAGGGTCGGGCACCGACATCATCGCGCCACTGAAAGCGATTTCCGAGATGATCCGACGCCGCGGGGTTTTCGTGCTGATCTCGGATCTCCTCGCCCCGATTGAGGAACTGGAAACGAACCTCGGTTATCTCGCTGCCGCTGGACACGATCTGGTGATTTTTCACACGCTCGACCGGGCCGAACTGGAATTCACTTTCGACAAGGCGACCCATTTTCGCGATGTCGAAACCGGGCAGGATCTCTACATCGATCCCGATGCCGCACGAGCCGGCTACTTGAAACGGTTGAATGCCCATCTCGATGCGCTCCGCGGCATCTGTGATCGCAATCGGATCGACTACCGACTGCTCCCCACCGACGAACCTCTCGAGCTGGCGCTCTTCGACTTCATCCGCAATCGAAAAGACGCCGGCGCCCTTCCCGCACGCGCGGTGAATCGGGTGTGAGCCCCTGAATTCTGAGAACTGAACCCTCCCCGTGAGCTTCCTCTTTCCTCTCTATCTCCTCGGTGCGCTGGCAATCAGCATTCCGATCCTGCTGCATCTCCGACGTCGTCCGCCAAAGGACCATGTCACCTTCAGCTCCCTGATGTTCTTGGAGAAGTCACCGGAACGATTGACGCGCCGAACCAAGATCGAACGTTGGCTGCTGCTGGCCCTGCGATGCATCGCCCTAATTCTCTTGGCGCTCATGTTCGGTCGGCCGTTTTTGAAATCGGTGGAAAGCAATTCCGGCGATGGCGAAGGAGCACGCCTCGTGGTGCTGATCGATGGAAGCGCTTCAATGCGCCGGGAAGATCTCTGGACTCAGGCCATGGCGAAAGCACGAGAAGCCTTGGAAGCCACCGGACCCACGGACGAAGTAGTAGTCGGTCGGTTCGATGACAAACTAGCCATTGTGCGCCCTTTCGAAGCGATGGCGAATCTCCCGGGCTCGGCGCGCGCCACTTCTCTGGAGGAAGCCCTTGCTGACAGCGAACCCAGTTGGAAAGCCACCAATCTGGGAGCGGCGCTCACCAACGCGGCCGATCTGCTGGGCGACGCGGCTTCGCAACGGGAGGTGAAAAACCAGAAGATCGTGATCATCAGCGATTTTCAGGAAGGGGCCGATCGCGATTCGTTGAACCGCTATGCCTGGCCGGAATCAATCGTCGTTCATCCCAAGATCGTCGGCACCGAGAAGCAGCCGGGAAATCTCGCCCTTCATCTTGTGGCGGTTTCGGCGGATGCCGATGGCCAATCTTCCGCAAAGGACCAGGCCACCGACTCACAGGGCGGCATTCAACCACCGAGGCGCCGGGCCCGCGTGACCAATGGTCGTGACAGCGAATCCGAGACGTTTTCGCTCTCTTGGCAGGGCGAACCCGAAAGCAAGATCAGCAGCTTTCTTCCCGCCGGAGCCAGCCGGGTACTCGCGGTGCCTCCGCGTTCCGATGAGAGCGTGGATGGCGTTCTGGAAATCACCGGCGACGCTCACGCTTTCGATAATCAGGTCTATGTCGCACGTGCCCAACCGCTGCCGGTGGGAATTCTCTATCTGGGCAAAGACGGGAAGGCTGACGATGTGGGCTCTCCTCTCTTCTATCTATCACGGGCGATGCATCGGACTCCGGTCATCGATCCTTCGGTTTCGGCGATGTCTTTCGATGAAGCGGGGGCACAGCTCGAGAAAATCGCACAGGCTCAGGTCGTCGTCGTGAGGACCGACGGACAGACGCCAGTGGAACTCGCGAAACCGCTGGCAGAACGAGCTCAACAGGGAGGCCTCGTGATTGGAATCGTGAACGAAGGGACAGAGAGCCCGTTTCTGGAACAACTCACCGGACTGAGCGGACTGGAGCTGAAAGAAGGCGAGGTGAAAGACTATGTCATGCTCAGCGAAGTCGATTTCGAGCATCCTGTGCTGGCCCCGTTCGCTCAGGCAAAGATTCGCGATTTCACCAAAATCCACACCTGGAAATACCGCCAACTGACCCTTCCCGACACCGCAGCGGACAACGTGCGAGTTCTGGCTCGATTCGACACCGGCGCTCCCGCATGGATTGAGATTGCTCAAAACAACGATTCCGGAATCGCCGGGCGGGTGATCTTGTTCCTGTCTGGTTGGGAACCTCGCGAAAGCCAGTTGGCCCTCTCCTCAAAATTCATCCCTCTGGTTTACGGACTACTGGGACAAGCAGGATTCTCCGCCGTCGCCGAGCCGACCCGCTACGTCGGCGACGCCATTCCGCTACCGAATGCCGAGACCGAAGTGGTCGTGACCACTCCCGGCGGCGCCGTCGTCCCATTGGACGAGGGCACCGAAACCTTCCTTGCCACCGATGTGCCGGGATTCTACACGGTCACTTCTACCGATGCACTCGGCCAAGCTCAGTCCCGAGTCCATGCGATCAACCTGCCTCCTGACGAGAGCCGGGTCGAAACCATCGACCCGGCCGTCGCCCTCGGGGAATTCGGCGTTCTGGTCGATGCGGTAGGCGTCGATTCGGCATCCCTCGCAAACGCCGAATCCGAGGCGGGACAACTGACCGAGTCACAGCGGCGGCGAATCGAAATCGAAGAAAAGGAAGGCAATCAGAAACTCTGGAAATGGCTCCTCGTCGCCGCTCTGGGAATTCTGGTGATCGAAACCTGGCTCGCCGGACGCCGGACCTCGCAATCGGTGGAACCGGCGGAGGCGTGAGGCCATCGCCACTCATAGTTTGCCCGTCGGAGGTTTGATAACGGAAGGTTATCAACCTGCCAACGAATCGGTATTGGCCCCTTGTTTGATTCCGCGCCAGTTTGGGAGCACAAAGTTTTCATCTCACCTATTTCCACCACACAGCCAATCCCTCACCAGCCTCATGAATCAGCCCAAACTCATCGCCTTTTCCGGCAGCACCCGCGCGGGATCCTACAATCAAGCCATCCTCAATGTCGTCAGCAATGCCGCCGAATCCGCGGGCGCGACGGTCGACCGGGTAAATCTGAAAGATTTCCCGATGCCGATCTTTGATCAGGATCTTGAAGCCAGTGAGGGCCTACCAGCGAGCGTCAAAGCCTTGAAGGAACGATTTGCCAAAGCCGATGGTTTTCTCATCGCCAGTCCCGAATACAACAGCGCCTTCACTCCGCTGATGAAAAATGTGATCGACTGGTGCAGCCGCGCCGAGACCGAAGACGAACCTTCGCTCTCCGTCTATTCCGGTAAATCGACACTGCTGATCGCGGCATCACCCGGCGGGCTCGGAGGGATTCGGGGCCTGTATGCCCTTCGCTCGGTGTTTCAAAACATCAGCGTGACCGTGTTCCCCTCAATGATCGCCGTCGGCTCTGCCTATCAGTTGGTCGATGAGAGCGGGACCGTGACCGACGAGAAATGGAAAGGTCGACTGGAGAAACTCGCGACCGACTATGTCGATTTCGCGGGACGCTTGAAGGGATGATCCCGTCTCAAGGCCAGGTTGCCATGACGTCGGATGGCGAGAGAAAGCTTAGCCATTTGCTCAGCTTCCCCTCACCCATCGCGACTCATTGGCTGGTGTGGTGTTGTTTCTGGCCACGAGGTTACCGCTTTCGAAGTCGGTGTCTCACGACGTCTGGGCTCTGCTGGATCGCGATTCAATCACGACTTGTTGTCGGATTTGGATCCCGCAGAACTGGACGACGCAGAACGACTGCGAGTCAGCGTTTTCCCGTGTTTGATGAGTTCGGCGAACGTTCCTTCTCCGACCCCAGCAACCAGAATCACTTCATCGACCGATTTGAAAGGCCGCGCTTTTTCGATGGCGGCGCCCCGGGTGGTCGAGATGCCTTTCACGACGGCGAGTTCTTTGACGCTCGCTTCATTGAGGAATCCGAGGAGCTTCGATTCCTGGGTCGACGTCAGATCTGACGCCAGTTTTTTCGCGGCTCCCTGTTTGGCGGGAACTTTCTCGGGTGTCTGGCTTTTCGCTTTGGCGGGGGCAGCAGGTGCAGCAGCCGTCGACGCAGTTGCCTTGCTGCTTTTGGACGCACCCATCTTTCCGGAGGCAGCCAGCGCGGGGAGAGCAATGGCAACGAGAACGGCGGCAGTGGTCAGGACAGTGTTTTTCATGGGACTATTTGGTTTTGGGTTTAGTGTTCGGAAAAACACTATTCAAATTCACAAATAAGCCAAGTAGTTTTTCGAAAAAAGTTTTCGATTGGTCCTGTGCCCCTGAAAATTGTGGGAGCGGTCGCCGCGGCTACCCTTTTCGTTTTCCGGACTTGGTCACGTCATCCCACACCTCGGAAATGGCATTGAGGAGCGGTTTGGGTCCATCTCCGCCGAGGGTTTCGTCGACGGTTTCCAGTCGGCGAATGAGATCAATGATAGCGGCCCGTTCCAGCATGCCGCCGGCCGCCGCGCAAAAATGGGTGCGACATCCGAAGGGGCGGTCTCGATAGATGCCGCAGCGTCCGTTCTTGCCCAGAAAGGGACAGGCTCCATCGGAAGCATTGTCCTCGGGAATGCCTTTCCGCCCCGCCGCCCGCCAGCCAGCGGCGGCGACCAAGGCCTCGCCCCGGGTCAGTTGCGGCGTTCTTCCGGTGAGGCGAAAGCGGCAGCATTCGGTGCGTGACTGGCAATCGCGTTCGGCGGGACGAGCCGCGAGGTCCTCGTAGACAGCTCGCACTTCGCCCTTCGCGGCGCCCACTTTTTCTGGATCGGGCGCGTTGGCGGATCGATGGGGTTTACGGGAAGAGCGACTCATGCGGGTGGGGGCGGGTCGATGACTCAACAGGGTATGGTCGCGGATTCAACCCTGTTATTTGCCTCGCCTGGACCCGCAAATCCGGGGGCAGGGCTGTCATCGGGCGGGAATGCCATGGTCGGTGTCGCGGACGCCATTTGAGGTCTCGCGGACGCCATTTGAGGTCTCGCGGACGCCATTTGAGGTCTCGCGGACGCCATTTGAGGTGTCGCGGACGACATTTGAGGTGTCGCGGATGCATCTTACAGCGTCCTGATCGGGTCTGGCAGTGTCCTGATCGTGTCTTGCAGTGTCCGGAACGCGTCTTGCAGGGGGCCAGATGGGAGGAGCGCCCCCACCGACGCCGTGATATCAGCCCCCGCCACTCCTCCAGAATGTCACCCGTGCTGTAGCCCAGATAGACGCACCTTCTCCGGAATTCTCCTTGCTAGACCGGGGATTTCCCAACATGCTCCCTCCGATGCGCCTGCTGGATATCACCTCGGGAGATCATACGAATAAAGACTGTGAAAAAATAGAATGATCACCGCCAATATTATTTACCGAGTATTCCGGATCAAGTGCGGCAATGAATCAGGAACTGCATTCGCTATCGACGTCGATGGGCGCCAGTATCTCGCAACCGCAAAGCATGTTCTCGATGGATATTCTGGTTCAGATTCCGTTGAGATCTACGCAAATGGCGGTTGGCAGGATCTAAAAACTGAGAAGGTTGGTGATGCGGGTGGAGATGTGGATGTGTCTGTTCTGGCGACTCCAAACCAACTGACGCCACCTCGTCCATTTCCCCTGCCCCCAGATTCTGATGGTATCGTCTATGGGCAAGACGCTTTTTTCTTAGGTTACCCGTATGGCCTAATGAGCAAGTTTTCCCTCGGAACATCTGAGGGTGGATATCCGCTACCATTAGTGAAGCGTGCACTTGTATCGTCGTTCGAAGGTGGTGTGTTTTTGCTCGACGGTCATAATAACCCAGGTTTCTCTGGGGCGCCGGTTGTCTTCAAGCCCCAAGGGGTAGGTGAATTTAAAGTTGCTGGAATCATCTCAGGTTACAAGTCCGTTACGGCACCAATTTTTTCAGGAGCTGATGAGACTCCATTTTCCCATCAAGTGAATACGGGAATAATCGTCAGCTATGATATCAAACACGCTGTAGAGCTTGCGAAGGCAAACCCTATAGGCTGCGTTCTTCAGACAAATGGCACAGAAGCCGCGTCATGACAACCCCTACCAGCCGCCCTGTTTAGATGCTTTTTCGTAGCTCAAACCTTAACCCTGCGATCAACGCTCGCCCTCACTGGTAGGGGTGCATGCGCTCTATCGTTAGCCAGAAATCAGAATCATGCGGCCCAGTCACGACAAACAAATCTACAGGGCAACTCAAGAGAGGAACCTGCGAAAAGATTCTGAGCGGCTTGAGAGAACACGAGAGAGCTTTTCGAGAAGGTCCGGATACTTGACCGTCGGAGAATGGGCTAGTCGCCTCAAGATGAGGTCTTCCACACTCATTTCTCACTTCTCCAAGGCCGGCGTCAAGGGTTTGACCCCCACGCATGTTCTAGATTCTTCACAAACGGAAGCGCTGATTGCCTACGCAAGGGGGGCACAAGACACAACCACGACGGAGGTCTATTGTGATGATCGAATGCTTGAGCAGAAGCTGGTGGTTGTTCAGTCACTCAATCGTCATCTTCTGGAGCAGTTATCAAGAACCCCCAAGTTGATGCACCAACTTGATCCTCGGAAGTTCGAAGAGGTTGTCGCTGAGCTTCTTGAATCTCAAGGCTGCAAGGTGCAGTTGACGAAGCGAACAAGAGACGGTGGATACGATATTTTTGGTAGTATCGCCACAGGCCCAACCGATTTTGTATTTTTAGCGGAGTGTAAGCGTTACGCCCCAGAGAACAAAGTTGGCGTTGAACTTGTTCGGAATCTCTACGGCGTAACCGAGATCCAGAAGGCGAACCAAGGGCTGCTAATTACCTCATCGTCATTCACGCGGGATGCCGTAGAGGAGAAGATTAGAATTGGGCCACGCATCGAACTCAAGGACTTTGAGGATCTAAAAGTCTGGCTCGACCACTATAAAACAAAATAGGCTAATCGGGTAGGAACGGGGATTGAACCCGCTCCCCCTACACCACCGGCCATTCGGGTTTGACTGCGGTCGTTCCTCCCTTGCCGCTCTGCGGTGCCCGTCGGGCATCAGTCTCGCTCCGCTCGGCGGTAGCACGGCGGTTCCGGCCGTCTCAAGTCACTCCGAAGAGGCGCTCCGCCGGGGTCAGGCGACAGATTTGAAACGTTTCCCTTCACCCCTTCACCACCACCCACGAGGGAAAAGGATCGTCGGCGGTGATTTGGAATTGGCTGATGTGATGGGCCTGGGCTTGGCGGAAGGCATCG
>JAGROX010000315.1:8527-9856 GCA_020440025.1 Verrucomicrobiia bacterium | reverse complement strand
GTCCCATCGGGACACTTCACCCGCATCAACGCGAAGGGTACACTCGACATTCCCTCTCGCTTTCCGCTCCCTCCCCTTCACTCACACCTTCTTGTGCCCCTTGAATCTGCGGGAATTCCCCTGACTATTCCCGCAGATGAATCCTGCGTTTCTCCCCCGCCTTCTCCGCACCGCCGCACTCGTGACGGTCGCGGCGGTGTTGTTGCCTTCGACTTCCCGGGCGGCGGAAAAGGAGACCTCTCCGTTGGCGGCGTTGACACCCTTCCTTTCGGCGAACTGCTACGACTGTCACGACGACACCACGGACAAGGGCGGACTGAACCTGCTCGACCTCGAGTTCGCCCCGGATCAACACGCCAACTTCACGGTCTGGGAGCGCGTCTTCGACCGGGTTCGCACCGGCGAAATGCCGCCGAAAAAGGAGCCGCGTCCGGAGGCGGAGCCGATGGCCGCGTTTCTGGAAAACCTCAAGGCGCCCCTGCTCGCCGCCGATCGACAGGACAAAGCCGAGCGCGGCCGAGTCCAGGTCCGGCGGCTCACCCGACGCGAATACGAGCACACCCTCCACGATCTCCTCGGGGTGGACATGCCCTTGCAGGAGTTGCTCCCGGAGGACCCCGTCACCTACGGATTTGAAACCGTCTCCGCCGGCCAGCAACTCTCGCACTACAACCTCGGGCAGTATCTCGAAGTCGCCGACCTCGTGCTCAACGACGCCTTCGAGCGCGCCACCAACGGTGAAAAGACCTTCACCAAAACCTTTCTACCCGAACAACTCGGCAAGCGCAAGGCGGGCAACTTCCGGGGACCGGAGATTCGCGACGGCGTCTCCATCGCCTGGCCCATCCGCTTGCAGTTCTATGGACAACTGCCCGCCACCACGGTCCCGGAATCAGGCTGGTATCGAGTCACGCTCAAGGACGTCCTCGCCATCAATCCCAATCACGACGCCGTCTGGGGCACCCTGCGCTCCGGCACCTGCTCCTCGTCTTCACCGCTGCTGTTTCCCATCGGACTGGTCGAGGCAACTCGGGAAAAACGCGACCTCACCTTCGACGCCTGGATCCGCCAGGGGCACATGCTGGAACTGAAACCCAACGACGCCACCATGAAGGTCGCCCCCACGGGTGCGAAAGGCGGCAACGTCGGCTACCAGGGACGCGACCTGAAAAAGCAGGGATTCCAGGGCATCTCGGTCACCGCCATCAAGATGGAGCGCATCTACCCGAATTCCACCCGCTGGCAGTTGCGGAAAAATCTCTTCGCCGGCCTCACCAAGGAAGACGTCGCCAAGCTGGGATCCAAGGAGGAACGCCAGGCCATCCTCGG
>JAGROX010000315.1:0-8354 GCA_020440025.1 Verrucomicrobiia bacterium | reverse complement strand
AAAGTCGGCCCGCTCGATGACCACGCCGTCGCCAGTCGACTCAGCTACGCGCTGTGGAATTCCATGCCCGATGCCGAGCTGCGACAGCTCGCAGACGCCGGGAAACTGCGTGACCCGAAGACCCTCCACACCCAGATCGATCGCCTGCTCGACCATCCCCGGGCCCAGCGATTCGTTGCCAGTTTCACCGACCAATGGCTCAACCTGAAGGAGATCGATTTCACCGCCCCCGACGTCAAACTCTATCGGACCTTCGACACCGTGGTGCAGGATTCCATGGTGGCCGAGACCCGCGCCTTCGTCAGCGAATTGATCCTCGGCAACCGACCCGTCACCCAGCTCATCAGCTCCGATTTCGGCATGATCAACGAACGCCTCGCCCGATTCTACGGCATGAAGGATCTGCCGATCAAAGCCGGCGCGGGATTGCAACGCGTCAGTCTCCCCGCCGATTCCCGCAGCGGTCTCGTCACCCAGGGGGCTGTCCTCAAAGTCTCCGCCAACGGCACCACCACCTCCCCCGTCGTGCGTGGCGTCTGGGTCGGCGAACGCATTCTCGGACTCGAGATCCCACCGCCCCCGGCCAACGTCCCCGCCATCGAACCCGACATCCGCGGCGCCGTCAGCATTCGCGATCAGCTCGACAAACATCGCAACAGCGAATCCTGCGCCGCCTGCCACGTGAAAATCGATCCCGCCGGATTCGCCCTCGAGAGCTTCGATCCCGTCGGCCTGTGGCGACAGAAATACGGCACCGCCAAAAACGCCGCCGCCGTCGATCCCTCCGGCATCACCCCCGAGGGCGATCCCTTCAAAAACATCAACGGCTGGAAAGCCATCTACCTGAAGAAACCGGAACAACTCACCGAGGCCTTTGCCCGCCACTTCCTCACCTACGCCACCGGCGCCGAACCCCGCTTCAGCGACCGCCAAGCTATCGACGAAATGGTCGCCACCGCCGCCAAAGACCATTACGGCATGCGATCCATTCTTCACGCCGTTCTCACCAGCGACATCTTCCAGTCCAAGTAAAAAGTAGCAAGCTCCTCTCTCCTCTCTCCTCTCTCCTCCCCCGCCATGAAAAACGTCTACTTCAACTTCGGCAAACAGCTCTCCCGACGCGCCGTGCTCCGAAACGCCGGCATCTGCCTCGGGCTGCCCATGCTCGACGCCATGACCCCGGCCTTTGCCACCGCCGCCGCGGCTGCCGGTTCCGCGCCCAAGGCCAAACGTTTCGTCGGTGTCAGTCTCGCCCTCGGCCTGCACAGCCCCAATCTCGTCCCCGAGCGCGCCGGCACCGACTACCAGCCTTCCCGCTACCTCCGCTCCTTGCAGGATCTCCGGGACCAGTTCACCGTCGTCTCCGGTTCCTCGCATCCCGGCGTCACCGGCGGACACACCGCCGAGGGCAGCATCTTTTCCGCCTGCCCCAACCAGCGGGGCGCCACCTCGCGCAACACCATTTCGCTCGACCAGTTGATGGCCAAACAGCTCGGCCACGAGACCCGCTTTCCCTCGCTCGTGCTCAACTCCGGCAGCGACACCAGCCCTTCCTACACGGAGAACGGCGCCATGATCCCCGCCGAGAAGGACGCCGTCAAAGTTTTCACCAAACTCTTTGTCGACGACTCCCCCCAGGAGCAGGAGCGCCAGGCCGAGCTCATCCGCCAGGGACGCAGCGTCATGGATGTCATCGATGCCGAGGCCAAAAGCCTGACCCGTGAACTCGGCGCCGGCGACCGCGACAAGCTCGATGCCTGGTTCACCAGCATCCGCGAATTGGAGAACCGGCTCGAGGCCAACGACGCCTGGGTCCATCAGGCCAAACCCCACGTCGACGCCCGGCCGCCCAAAGTCGATCGCAACGACACCATCTCCGTCGAGCGAGCCATGTTCGAAGTCATCGCCCTCGCCCTGCAGACCGATTCCACCCGCTTCATCACCCTCCACATGTCCGGCAATGCCAAAGTCACCAGCCTGGAGGGCGTCGACGAATCCTATCACGGCCTCAGCCATCACGGACTCGACGAGGAAAAACTCCACCAGCTCGCCATCGTCGAGCAGGCCGTCATCGACGAGTGGGCCGATTTCCTCCGGCAGCTCAAAGCCGCCTCGCAGGGCGAACGCACCCTGCTCGACGAGACCATGGTCATCCTGACCTCCAATCTGGGCAATGCCTCCAGTCACAACAACAAGAACATGCCCGTGATCTTCGCCGGTGGCGGGTTCCAGCACGGACGACACCTGGCTTTTGATCAAAAGGACAACTACCCACTGCCAAATCTCTACCTCAGCGCCCTGCATCAGCTCGGCCTTCAGGACGAGACCTTCGCCACCAGCACCGGCGAGATGGATGGGTTGGTATAGCCGCCTTTGTCAGAGGTTGACCGCAGGAGACGTGGCGCGGGTGATCATTCAGCGCGTCGCCATCGTTGATCGAAACTTTATTCGAGCTGCGACCAACCGTTCAGTTCCTTCCCAATCTGTAGCACCCCGTAAAGGATGGCGATACCAATCAGTCCGCCCACGGCGGAACCGATTCCAAGCCCAATGGACAGGTTGATAAGAAACGTACCCGCAGAGGAACCGACGAATCCCCAGAAGCCCCATTTCTTCCATCGAAACAGAGCAATGGCACAAGCCAAGTTGAAGATCCCCACAATGCTCAAAATCGGAAATGCCCACTCCGGAATATTGGGCACGCTTTGTTTGATGACTTCAGTTCCCACCAAATAAAGAATCGATGTGGCGGAATTCACGACCATCATGAAAACAAGATAGGTGGTGAGGCATCCGTGACGCTGTTTTGGTGCCGATGATTGGTTTGGATCGCTTGTGGTAGGCTCTGTCATAGGATGGGTTCCTTTCTTTCTAACGAGTAGTTCATCGACAATCCTCTCGGCTAATACCATTGATGGCGAGGGAATTTGCGGGGGCAACAACAACCGCAGGCTCTTGTTGCCCCAAACCGCCCATCGGGTCAGACCGGTTCCACTCTCCAGATCAGGGCATTGCCTCGTTTCTCTGCCCGACTCAATCCAATGTCATTTTCGAGCTGTTTCGTCCACTCCGGACAGGGCCGCTGGTAGGGCAGGTTGGCTGCGCTGCGCAACTCGGCCCAGGTCAACCCGGATGGATGCCGTCTCAAGGTTTGCTGAACCGTGTCTCTGAAGGTGGCGTAGGTCATTGCCAAAAGGTCGTTAGTGGTGAGATGAAATTCCCGCACCTTTCTCGTCCCCCCCTCGCCCGCCTCATCATCGGCCCGAGGTCGGAGGGGGTTCATTGCGTTTTGATTTCTTCTTCTCCTCGGCCCGCTTCTTGGCGCGTGCAAGTTCCTGTTCTTTGGCACTGCTGGACTGGGGTTGATTCACAGGTGGTGGTTCGTCGCTGCCGTGTTTTTTCAGCCAGAAATATTTTCGCAGGCCAATGCCGAAGGGGATGAAGGCGAGGAACATGCTGCCAAAGCCGACCCATCCGAAGAGGCGGGCGGTCCTTACGCCGGGGAGGATGAAGTCTTCCCTAAAGCTCTCCGCCGTCCCGTAAGCGACGATCCGGGTGTTGATCAGGGTCCACGATTTTTCCCCGTTGGCCAAGGTGGTGCTGCCGTTGGGATCGGCCCAGATGACAACAGGATCGCCGTGTTTCAATCCGTGGTAGCGGAAGTAGCCGGGAACTTCGATTTCCGGCCAGCCGAAGGTGTTTTTCAGGGAATTGACGCCCCGCGCGGTTACCTTGGTTCCGTCTGACAGAGTCACGTTGTATTCCAAAGGAAGGAGCGGGAAATCGGTCTCGGTTGAGACTCTCGATGTCGCAAGCTTTACCTGAAAATAGGCGATGAGATCGCTGCGGGATTCCACTTTCTCTCCCGCCAGAGACAGATCGCCGACGCGACCCTCCAGGAACATGCCGCGGTAGTCGAGGAGGGAGCGGTGAGCGTCGTTGTCTTTTTGAAATTCCGAGTCGGTCCGGACTACGACGTTCTCAGGATAGACGTTCACCTCGGCGGCGGCGAACCACCATGAGAAGCCGGCGACCAGGATGCCGAAGGGGAAGGCAATGGAACCGATGAGGACGCCTTTGGTCGCGTATTTTGCCGTGCAGCGTGGGAGAATGGCGCGGACAAAGACCCAGTTGAGAAACGAGATGAGGAAGAAGCCCCAGATTTTCCCCACGAAAATCTCGAAGAAGTAGTAAATCGCGGAATCCGAGGTCAGATAGACGATGAAGAGCGCCAGAGCGAGGAGGAAGACGACGAAGGGCGGCCACCAGAAGCTCTTGCGTTTCCTCCAGATCTGGAACGCGGCCAGCAGGACGAGGGCCGCGCTGATGGCGATGAAAATGACGTTCACAGATCCTCGCGCAGGTGAGTGGTGGTGTAGTCCTCCATCACGGTGACGGAGTATTTGTGGTAGTTGAGCGTGCCGGTCAGCCCTTGGCTGGTGGTGTAGAAAAGGATCATGACCCCGCTTTTCTGCGGCAGGTAGCGGGGTGCCCCCATCTCTTTGGGAGGGGTCCAGCCAAGCTGCTCCACGAACTTTGCGTCGAACATGGTTTCGGAGGTTCCGGCTTCGGCGGGATCCAGGCACCAGAGGAGGCGCTTGGCGGTTTCGGCGGGAGCCAGGCGCTTTTTCCGGTCGAGAACCTCGCAGGCTCTCATCAGTTCGCTCAGGCCGCCGGGGCGATCGGTGACTCCGCCGGTCTGGTATCGCGTGAAAGCAATGAGCGGCTGCCCATCCTCGGTGAGGCCGGCAAAACCATGCGCCACGTTCTTTTTGCTTTTCCGGCTTTCACAGTAAAACGGATACAGATCACCCGTGCGGAGCGCTTTGGTGGTGTCCGAGTTTTCATCGGAAGGAAAAGCCTCGAGGGCGTTCTCCTTGGTTCCGGTCGATTCTGCCACCAACCGCAGAAAATTCTTGCGGGCTTTTTCGTGAAACGTTTCCGCTCCACCGCCTTGAGCGAAAACGCAGGTGGGAAACGCGAAGTACGCGAGGAGCAGGAATGTTTTCATAGACTCTGTGTCACCACGGACCATTCAGGATCGCACCGCTCAGACCTATGTTGTCGTCGATCCCGAGATACCCGCCGTCCTGAACGTATTCTCCCGAAGCGGATTTTACGACCTCAAATCGGATGATGATCAGGTCGGCTTTTTCCCAACGGGTTCGGACCTTGACCTGCTGGAAATACTCCCTGCCCGGTTCCTTCGTGCCGATGGCGTTAAAGACTTCGGCGGAGAGGAGTTTGCCGAATTTCTCAGACGCCTCCCCGTAGTTGGCGAGGTAGGCCTCCTTCGATCTTTCTTTCCGGTAGCCTTCCGTAGTGAGCTTGTCCCATGCGTCGCCGGGTCGACCTTCGGCAATGGCTTTGGTCCACGGAGCCAGCCATTGGGCGCGGATCTCCTCGTTCTTGCTGTCCTGTTTTCCGGAAAAATACATCCACGCCGCGATGATCCCGCCGATCACCAGCACGCCGACGCCGAGGCAACCGAAGAGGCTCGACCAACTTCCCTTCTCCACCACCTGGGTGTTTGCCGCCGGGTTCATTTGCCTTTTTTCAATTCGTAGACTTCGGGGCCGAAGGTCGTCTCGCCGAAAATGAGGAGGAGCCGGTCTTTCCCAATCTCGTAGAGCCGCCCGAAGCTGTCCATCTTGGGATCGGTTTTGACAGATTCCTCTTGGAACCCGCTGTAGGCCGCGCCTTGGGCGTCGTCGTTATAGTATTTCCCGCCGACAAAGAGGAGCCAGTCCTCCCCGTCCTCGCCGACGATACCCATGCGCCGCTGGGAGCCGGAGTTCTTGTGGAAAATGAGGCCGCTCTCCCCTTCCCTGCGGAACTCGCCGTTGAAAAATGGATAGGTGAAAACGCCGTAACGACTGACCTGGAGGCTGCGGACTTTCCATTTTCCCTCCAGCGCGAGCCGATCAGCTGGCTTTTTCCGGGGCAGAGCGAGCAGAGCGGAGAGGTCTTTCGCGGCTTTCAATGTCTCGGGATCATCCGAGGCAAGATTCGGCTCCAGTGATTTGCTCAGGGTTTCCTCGCAGGTGGCGAGGGCTTTCGCATCCTCTGGCGTCAGGATGCTGCGCAGCTCATCTGCGTGGAGATGTCCGCAAAGGGCTAGAGTGAAGAGCAGGATGATGATTCTCATGGAGTGATCTGGTTCAATCGCGTGATGGTCTATTTAGACCGTTTCTTTGCCACTAGCGCTCCCGGCCTTGCCATCGTCTATTCGTTCTCGAGTCTTCTTCATGGGATGGGAATTTTCTAAATCGAACCCGCAGCTGATCGATAACTCTCTCGACCAAAAAACCTCAATGGCCAGCAAATTTCCGGACGAAAGACGGATTTGAGAAGTCAATCAACTCAGAGCAGGACAGGGCTTCACCGTAGCACACCGCTCCCTCTTCGTTGCCGCTTCAGCCCCCTCACAGATAATCCGCCAACGCCGTCTCGGCCTGGGGCACCAGCCACTCATCCTTCACCACAAACGGCTCGTCGTGGATTCTCCAACAGCCATAGGGAAGCTTGGCACGCAGGAAGTAGGAGCCGCTTCCCTGCCATGTCGTCATGCCGCCGCCGGATGCAGCCTTCTCATCATCCTCCTCCAGGATCACCGCCCGCCACCGAGACGCTTCGACCAGGTTTTGCTCATCATCCCAACCCAGCTCGATCACCGGTGCCATGACACGGCCCTGGTGCTTCCCGGCAAAGGTGGCAATGTGCCAGCCTCCATCCCGGTAGGTATTCGCATGGCGGACACAGACCAGCTGGTAGCTTCGTTGAGCCAATGCCGACGTGACCGCGGTGAGCGGCATGGCCAGCAGTCCCGCCACCGCCCAGTAGTCGGCATCATGATCGTGGAGACGGTCCAGACAGCGCTCGGCCCAAAGGCCCTGATCCGCCTCCGCAGAACGCCAGTCATTCCAATAGGGAGCGAGACTATTGGCGAGCAGACCCACTTCGTGCATGGCCCCCAGCACATTGATTCGCGCATCCACACACACCGGGTCCAACAATAGCGAGTCCAAGGCAGCCGCCAAAGCCCAGTGGCCCTTCTCGACGGCTTTCTTTCTCGCTGCCTTCAGTTTCGTCTCGGTGATTGCCATAGAGTCAGGTATCTGGGCGAACTCGTGTTCGATCACTAACTCTCTCGACCAAAAAACATTGATGGCCAGTTAATTTGCGGGTGAAACCCCGAGTTGAGGAGCAAAGAGCAGCTCCGTCACCGATTGCCATGCCCCGCACCCGGACCGCCAACGGCGTTTCGTATCGTAACCCAGAGTCGGGGAACCCGGCGGACAGACTCTGCGGAACCTCCTCATTTCTCGACTTCTACCGCAGCATCATCCAGGGCGTTGCGATCCATCCGGAGATTCTTTTTGTCGGAGAGACAGGAAGTACTCCTTGGTAAAACTCGCATCCAGATTGCCGTAGAATGCGATCACCAGATCAGCCTTCGTCATGAGCTTCGGATACTTCTCCACGGCGTCCCAGAGCGCGTCACTGCCCATGAAAAGCCGCCCGGCAAACGAGTTGAAATCTTCCTCCAAGCTTGCTTGGGAATAACTGTGCAGGAAGCCGTCCTCATGCAATGCGCCATTCAAACGCTGCGAGGCAAGCTTGGCTTTGACGGCTTTCACGCCGCTGCCGAGATAAGTGAAGGTGGGCGGGTTGACTTTCTGCCACGCCTCCCTGTCGAGATTATTGGGAAAGTTTCGCAGAAGAATGCTGGAGAACTCCGCATGAAAAATGCCCTCGATCTGAGCCTCTGAATACTTTGGCTTGCTCACCACATAGACAGCGCTCCTTGAGTTGGTGCCGCCAGTGGGAACTCCGCTGTAGATGAGATTGCCGACCAAATACACTTTTTTCAAATTCTTGGTCAACACCGGGAGCGGATACTTCGCGAGCGCCTTGTCCACGATGGCACGGCCTGGCGTTTGCAATTCCTGGGCCAGCGGTTCGGCTTTGGCACTGACTTTTTCCGTCAGCCAGCTTTCCGGAAAGATGTCGGATGCCGCCCGGTCAACGACGACTTCCGGCCCGCCGTCATGATGGGAAATGGGCGCTTGCCCAAGAGCATGCGTCACGGTGACAACTGCAACGAGGCCGACCAACATTGTCTTCATGCTTATCAATCGCGGGAGATGAGCCGCCACGCCCGACGACAGAGCCTTCCTAGCACTGTCCAAAAGCGTATTCCGGCTTCTGGGATGAATTTTGCAGGTCATCACAGAGTATACCCCCGGCGGATCAGGCGTCGCCATCGACATCCCGATCGGCATTCCCTTTGTCATCGTCCGAGACACCCCAGCGCCATTTGGGTGGCTCCCCCTTGGCCTGGCAGATTCCCA
>JAGROX010000044.1 GCA_020440025.1 Verrucomicrobiia bacterium | reverse complement strand
TCCCGAGTATTCGAAGGGGAAAACCTCTTTGGGGGCGATGTGGGTTTTTCCGCTCAGCGCGATCCGGTAGCCGAGTTCACCGAGATAGTGACAGACGCTCTTGGTTCCCTCCTTGGCAAAGGTGTGATTCGGATAGGCCCCGCTCTTCACGGGATAGAGGCCGGTGTAGATATTGTGCCGGGTCGGAGAACACATGGGAGCCGCCTGGAAGCAGCGGGTAAAGCGCATGCCCTCGGTGGCGAGCCGATCTATGTTCGGGGTGATCGCCTGACCGCCGTAGCAGCCGAGTTCGCGATGAGTCAGGTCGTCGGCATTGATGAAGACGATGTTGGGAGCCTCCGCAGCACGGACGGCGAGCGGAACCGACAAGCAGGCAACCGTCAGGAGATTCAGCAAGAGTCGATTCATCATGAGGAGCAAGAAAACACGAAACCGCTTCAAAGATCCAGCAGCTCATTCATCAGAGCCGCGGTTTTCTCCAAGCCCCCATCGCTACCCTCACGGGTGACCCACCCGGTAAATCCGATCTCGGCCAAGGCTTCACGCACTTTGGTCCAATCGACATCCCCCTGCCCCAGCGGACAGAAGCCGGGTTTCACGCCCCAGTCTTTGACATCGCATTTCACGATGCGCGGCCCCAGCGTGCGAATCCATTCCTCTGCCGGCGCATATTTCTGCATGTTGCCGATGTCAAAATAGACCTTCACCCAAGGATTGCCGATCTCGTCGATGTAGTCGGCCAACTGTTTCGGATCGTAGCAAAAGCCGTTCCACACCGTCTCGATGAGAATGTGAATGCCCTCGCGACTGGCCACCGGCAGCGCCTTGCGGATTTCGGCAATGGAACGCTCCCAGACATGCTCATGGGTCTCGTCTTCGCCAGTGACTTTTCCCGGCACCAGCAAAACCGACGAACCACCCAGCGCTCGGGCATCGCGAATGGCCTGCTCCAAGTTCTGACGGCCCTTTTCCCGAATGGCGGAATCGGGCGAAGAGAGCCGCTCGTTCCAATGCCCCTGACAGACCACGCCATGAATCGGCAAACCTGCCGCGGTCGCCTTGGCCCGGTAGGTGGCGACGTCATCGATCCCCGGACTACTACCCTCGATCCCATCAAAGCCGAGCGCCTTCACTTCGGCCAGTTTCTCCGGCGTGATCTTGTGGTTGGACTTGATGGACTTATAGATCCGCCCCTGATTGAGCCTCTTTCGCTCGCCTTCCGCAGAGGCAAGCCCAGCGCCACCTCCCATTATCGCCAGGGCAAGAGCTGTCTTTGAAAATTCACGTCGTTTCATGATGAGCGTATCCCATCAGGCCGACGTCTGAAAGTCAAAGCCGAAGCGCCCGGCATGACGCCAATCCAAGGGACAAACGATACTTTTCCCACTCGACGCCGAACCCTGAATCGGACTACTCTCAGAATGAACCCTGCTTCACTATCATGGCTTCCAACAATAGAACCTTCGCCATCATCGGATGCGGCTGTCTCGGTCTCATCGCCATCGTCGTCGTCAGCGTCCTCACGCTGGGCTACGGACTTTTCTCCCTGCTGAAAGGGTCCGAACCCTATCAGGAGTCGCTCGCCCGGGTGCAGAATCACCCGGCCGCGATCGCCGCGATGGGAACGCCCATCGAGCCCGGATTCTTCGTCACCGGAAATGTGAATCTGGAGAATCAGGCCGGAGATGCCGACATCAGCTACCAGGTGTCCGGACCTAACGGCGAAGCTGAAATCTCGGTCGCCGCCGAACGCGCGGGAGGCAAATGGGAATACCGAACGATGACGGCAACCCTCGGCAGTTCAGGGGAAATCCTCGATCTTCTGGCGTCTCCCTGAGTCTCCTCCAACTTTTGGAGCAACTTCGATTGCGGTGGTTGGTTGTATCAATCAACTCTCCCACCGCACGCATGAGCCTCCCCAAACCTGCCTTTCAAAACTCAGCCGCTCCGCTTCTTCTCCTCGGGGCGGTTGGCATCACTGCTTTTCTCTTTCCCGATCCGTCCGTCGCTCAGACCGAGTCGATGATGGCAGCGACCGACTTTCCGCCCGAGCAGATCGAGTTTTTCGAAAGCAAGATTCGGCCCGCCTT
Organism: Verrucomicrobiia bacterium; assembly: GCA_020440025.1. GTDB lineage: Bacteria > Verrucomicrobiota > Verrucomicrobiia > Verrucomicrobiales > DEV007 > JAEUHH01. The sequence continues at coordinate 22,544 of JAGROX010000044.1, read as the reverse complement.
GGTAAAGCATTGCTACAAGTGTCACTCGGCGGAATCCGACAAGGTCAAAGGCGGGCTTCTGCTCGATTCCCGAGCCGCCAGTCTTCGCGGCGGGGACAGTGGTCCGGCCATCGTTCCCGGCAGTCCGGCCGAGAGTCTTTTCTTCACTGCCATCACCTACGACGACAGCTCGCTGGAAATGCCGCCGAAATACAAACTCGACGACGAAGTCATCGCGAACTTCGAGCAATGGATCCAGATGGGAGCCCCCGATCCGCGAACCGAGAAGAAATCCGAGACGAAACCGATCGAGCACTACACCAGCACCATCGATGTGGAGAAAGGCCGGGAGTTTTGGGCCTACCAGAAACCGAAAGCCGCGGAACTCCCTCCGGTTTCCGATGCCGCGTGGCCCAGCAGGGACCTGGATCACTTCATCCTCGCCGGACTCGATGCCAAGGGCCTGACACCGGCTCCCGCCGCTGATCCCAGCACCCTCGTCAGGCGTCTTTTCTTCGATCTTATCGGACTGCCACCATCGCCGAAACAGGTTGCGGATTTTCTCGCCGGCTGGGAGACGGATGCCGAAGCGACGCTCAGCGTCACTGTCGACAAACTGCTCGATTCACCGCAATTCGGCGAACGCTGGGGCCGTCACTGGCTGGATGTGGCGCGCTATGCGGAATCGAGCGGCAAGGAAGCCAACGGTCTCTTCCCCCACGCATGGCGCTATCGGGACTACGTGATCGATTCATTCAATTCCGGCAAACCCTATGACGAGTTCATTCAAGAACAGATCGCCGGCGACCTGCTACCCTACTCCGGTGACTCAGAACGCGCCGAGCATCTGGTCGCCACTGGCTTTCTAGCCATCGGAACCAAGTCGTTGAACGAGCAGAGTTCCCGTCAATTCCGCTTCGATACCGTCGACGAGCAGATCGACACCGCGACCCGCGCCGTGCTGGCGACGACGGCAGCCTGCGCCCGCTGCCATGATCACAAGTTCGATCCCATCCCCATGTCGGACTACTACGCCATGGCGGGTATCTTCCTGAGTAGCGATACCTGGTTTGGCACCGCCGAGACTGGGCAAGGCCGCCATTCCACCGATCTGGTAGCTCTCCCCATCGTCGATTCCGAGTCAGCGGCTCCCCCTCTGTCGATGGGACAGATCATTGATCTCCAGTTTCAATTGGAAAAAAGCCGGGAAGATCTTCGCGATGAGTTCACCAAAGCCGGAGAGGCCAGACGCGCCGGAAATGCCGACGAAGCGCAGCGAATCATTCTCGGATCTCTGCGGACGCGCGCCCAGATCGGACTGATGGAAGCCCAACTGAAACGCTACGATGACGACGGTCAGCCACTGGCTCTCGCCATGGCAGTCACCGACAGCGCCGAGCCTTTTGATTCCCAACTTCTCATCCGCGGCGAGGAAGACAATGCGACCTCCGAGCGGGTGGCGCGCGGATTCATTCAGGTCATCAAGACCGGAGATGAAGAGCCGATTTCTGCCGATCAAAGCGGTCGATTGCAACTGGCTCAGTGGATGACCTCACCCGAGAATCCCCTCACCGCCCGCGTCATGACCAATCGGGTGTGGCACTGGCTCTTTGGTCAGGGCATCGTTCCGACGGTCGACAACTTCGGTTCCACCGGGCAGACGCCGACTCATCCGGAACTGCTCGATCAACTCGCCATTCAGTTTGTCAACAGTGGTTGGTCGGTGAAATCGCTGATCCGCGAGATAGTCCTGAGCAGCGCCTACCGGCAGAGCTCAGAGTTTGACGAAAACAAATTCCAGAAAGATCCCGACAATCATCTCGTCTGGCGCATGTCTCCGCGCCGGATCGATGCCGAGTCGTTGCGCGATGCCGTCCTCGCCGTGAGTGGCGAGTTGGATCTCGACCGCCCCATCGCCTCCGCGGTGGCGAAAGTGGGTGACGGATTCATTGGCCGCGCCATTCGGGACGAGGCCAGCCTCAGTGCCGAGATCCCCAACCGCTCCGTCTACCTTCCCATCGTTCGAGATCTGGTGCCCGAGTCACTCTCGCTCTTCGATTTTGCCGATCCCAGCCTCATGACTGGCGAACGCGAAACCACCACCGTCCCCTCGCAGGCCCTCTACCTCATGAACTCCGAGTTCATCCTCGACAATGCCAGAAGCATGGCCACCCGCCTGACCGAGGAGTTGAATCTGCGCGGCCCGGAGCTCGCCAAAACCGCCTTTTACCTCGCCTATGCCCGACCGCCGACGGCAGAAGAGGGTCGCAAGACGGCTGCCTACATCGAACGCTTTCTCGCCACGGCCAAAGCCAGTGAGATTCCCGAGAGCGAGGCCCGCTTTCTCGCCCTCACCACCTTTTGCCAGAGTCTCCTCTCCAGCGCCGAATTCCGCTACCTCAACTAAATCAGCCTCCCCACCTGAACCTGTCTCACGCCATGAATGCCCATTCACTCTTCACCCGCCGCGAGGCTCTCAAGACGTCTTCCGCCGGATTCGGCTATCTCGCCTTCTCCGCCCTCAGCACCATGGCCGCCGAGAAAGCGGCCCAGAACCCTCTGGCTTCGAAGGCACCGCATTTCGCAGGCAAAGCCAAGCGCGTGATCTTTCTCTGCATGCGCGGAGCTCCGTCGCACGTCGATACCTTCGACCACAAACCCATGCTGACTCGCGACTCCGGCAAAGCCTCCGAGCGGGCGGGAGCCAAATTGCTGGGATCGCGTTGGGATTTCAAACAATATGGTGAGAGCGGTCAAAGGATCTCTGATCTCTTCCCCAATGTCGCCAAACACGCGGACGACATGTGCATCATCAACAGCATGCACACCGACATTCCCAACCATCCCCAGGCGACCGTCCAACTGCACACCGGCAACTTCCAATTTGTTCGCCCGTCTCTCGGTGCCTGGACGCTCTATGGACTGGGCACGGAAAACGACAGCCTGCCCGGTTTCGTCACCATCGCCCCACCCAACGGAAACGGCGGCGCGCAGAATTTCGGCGCGGCTTTTCTGCCGGCCATCTATCAGGGCACGTCCATCGACATCGGCGGAGCCAGCGGCTTGCGCCAGCGATTCGCCCGCGGCAACAGCGGCCCTCAGGAAGCGGTTTCCAACATCAAGAATCCCAAACTTCCGAAGGATCTCCAACGGGTGCAGCTCGACTACATCAAGTCACTGAACATGGAAAAACTGAATCGCGATGTGCATCAACCCGAGGTCGAGGGCGTCATCGAATCCTTCGAGCTCGCCTTCCGGATGCAGGACGAGGTGCCCAAGGTATTGGACGTCTCCGGCGAGTCCGCCGAAACTCTGGCCCTCTACGGCATTGGCAGCGGTGCCACGGATACTTTCGGTCGCCAGTGTCTCATCGCCCGACGCATGGCCGAAGCCGGGGTGCGTTTCATCGAACTCTCCCACGCCAACTGGGACCATCATCGCAATCTCGAGAACGGCCTGGAAACCAACTGTGGCCAAACCGACCTCCCCATTGCCGGTTTGCTCGAAGACCTGAAACGCCGCGACATGCTCAAGGACACCCTGGTAATGTGGTCCGGCGAATTCGGCCGCACCCCGCACGGACAGAGCGATAACGGACGCGATCACAACAATAAGGGATTCTCTCTCTGGATGGCAGGCGGCGGCGTCAAAGGTGGCCTCACCTATGGATCAACGGATGACTACGGTTATCAGGCTGTCGACGGGAAGGTTCACATCCATGACTGGCACGCCACCATCCTGCACCTACTCGGGCTCGATCACGAGCGGCTCACCTACAACTATGCCGGACGCGATTTCCGACTGACCGATGTGCATGGTCGGGTGGTAGACGAGATCGTGGCGTGACCGGAAACGATTCAACCCTGTTGAATCCGCGACCCAACAGGGTTGAATGAAGATTCTCCATCGGAGAATCAGGGTCGCCTTGCCGCCGACGGAAATCGTGCCGGTCTTGACGTCGGCATCACTCGCCACCGTGATTCCCTTCCAAGGGACAAAGGCAGCTTTGCGGACAGATGCGAAACCGAAGTTGAAGAGAGCAGTGGCTTCAATTTCCACATCTTTTCGGTCATCTATGGTCGGGTGGAAATTGATCTTTTCTTCAGGAAATTGTTTGGAATCGGCTCGGCAATCGCTTTTCTGCCTTTTCATTTCCCCGTCATTCCTCAAGAACAGGCTTGGCCCTTTCGCTGAATCCGGGTAAAACAATCGCCAAACTCTCTATGAAGAATTCCTGCCCCTCCCTTCCCGCTTTGTTGCTGCTGCTGGCTTTCACCGCCGCCACCTCGCCCCTTTTTGCTGCCGGTTTTGCGGACATCCCGACCGACCCGAAGCCGGGCGATGCCATGATCTCCGAGTTTTTTGAGATCGAGACGAATCGCATCGCCTCGCGAAACCTCGCCAACATCGAAACGAAAGAGGACTGGGAACGGGTCCGCGACGGTTACCGGCGTCAGCTATTTGAAATGCTGGGGCTGAGTCCATTGCCGGCTCGCTCACCTCTGGAGGCCAAAGTCACCGGCACCACGGAGTTTGAGGACATCATCGTGGAAAACGTGGTTTTCGAATCCCGCCCCGGACTCTACGTGACCGGAAATTTTTACCGACCGAAAACTCAGGAAGGCCCCCTGCCGACCATCCTCTACGTGTGTGGTCATGGGAAGGTGAAGGTCGATGACATCAGCTATGGAAACAAGGCGCACTACCAACATCACGGCACCTGGTTCGCTCGCAACGGATACACTTGCCTGACCATCGACACCCTGCAACTCGGAGAGATCGAGGGCATTCATCACGGAACCCATCACGAGGGTCGTTGGTGGTGGAACTCCCGCGGTTACACTCCGGCGGGCGTTGAGGCCTGGAATTGCATTCGCGCGCTCGACTACCTGGAAACCCGTGAAGAGGTCGATCCCAAGAAATTCGGAGTCACGGGCCGCTCCGGTGGCGGTGCCTACAGTTGGTGGATCGCGGCACTCGATGAGCGAATCCAGGCCGCCGTGCCGGTTGCTGGCATCACCAACATGCACAACCACGTCATCGATGGCTGCGTCGAAGGGCATTGCGACTGCATGTATCACGTCAACACCTACCGCTGGGATTTCCCCACCATCGCCAGTCTCGTCGCGCCGCGACCACTTCTCATCGCCAATACGGACAAGGATCGCATCTTTCCCCTCGATGGCGTGGTCGATGTCTATCAGAAAACACATCGCATCTATGAATTGCTGGGCGCCGGAGACAAAGTCGGGCTCGCGTTGTATGAGGGCGGTCACGCCGACACCCAGCCGCTCCGGGTTCCGGCGTTTCATTGGTTCGAACGTTTCCTCAAAGGCAAGTCTCCCAACGATGAACTGGCCGACACCACCGCTCCCAAAGTTTTTGAAATCGAGCAGCTGAAAGTCCTGGCCGAAATCCCGGCCGATGAACGCAACACGGTAATCGATGAGTATTTTACTCGTCGCGTGCCGAGTCGGATCAAAGCGCCTGAATCGGCGGACGACTGGCGTGCGGCGAAAGATCAGTGGCTGAAGCGTCTCGAGACCAAGAGCTTCCGCGCCTGGCCCGCGAAGCCCGATGAAATTGTCACCGCCGAAGCCGCTTCGGTGACTCGCGAGGGGCTGCAGTTTGCCGCCTACGATTTCATCAGCCAGGACAACATTTTACTCCGACTCTACCTCGTTCATCGGGAGGGGCTGAAACCTGCCGATCTTGACTTGGTGGTGCTCAATGTGCTCGATGAAACCACCTGGCCGGAGTTCCTCACCAATGTCGGAGCTGCTTTCCCCGAGGGCTTTTCCGGCGTCAGTCTTCCATCACTGGATCGCAAGGCATTCGATCAGGAGAGGCATATGCACGAATCGCAAAAATGGGCCATGGCCTATGTCGCCCCGCGCGGCATTGGATCGACCGCCTGGACCGATGACGAGAAAGAGCAGACCCACATTCGTCGCCGCTTTCAGCTACTGGGCATGACTCAGGACAGCGCCCGCGTTTGGGACATCCGACGCGGAGTTCAGGCCCTGCGGTCGGTCGCGGGAATGGATAAGGTTCAGCTCTGGATGCAGTCCCAAGACAACATGGCCGCCAACACTCTCTACGCCTCCCTCTTCGAACCCAATGTCCATCGACTCGATCTCCACCACCTCCCCGCCAGTCACATGGAAGGGCCGGACTACCTGAACGTGCTTCGTTTCCTCGACATTCCTCAGGCCGTCGCCATGGCCGCGGAGCGCTCCCGCGTCGTCGTCTACTCGGAGGACGAAGCCGCTTGGAAATACCCCAAGGCCGTCGGCAAGCTACTCAGTTGGGATGAGAAGCAGTTTGGGATTCGCAAGCCGATGGACTCCGAGGAAGCGCCCTGACCAGAGCGCCGCTTTTGCGTATGCCGACAAGCTTGCCGTAAATGGCGCTTCCTGAGATGCTTTCCTCTATTCCAACGAACCTATGAAAACCCTTGCGATCACTCTTGGACTTGCTTTCGCCGCCTCCGCACTATCCGCATCGGCGGCTGAAGGCGGCAACCCTGCCTCCTCCTATTTCAAACAGCCCGAAAAAGCGGGGCTCGAATTGAGTTCTGCAGGCAAGATGGCCTTCGGTCCCGGCGGCATGCTCCTGCTTTCCGATCCGAAATCAGCCTCCGTCGTAGCGATCGATACCGGCGATACCGGGCCGGTGGTTCGCCTCGCGAAACGAGTCGACAACATCGAAACGGCCCTGGCAAAGGCCGCCGCCTCGGAGAAGATCACCATCATCGACATGGCGGTGAATCCTGCCTCCGGAAAAATTTACTTCTCGGTCAATGCTCAACCCGGCAATCAGGTTCATATCTTGGCCCTCACTGCTGACGGTGGGGTTTCTGCCGTCGATCTGAGCAAATCGCCCTATGTGCGCATGACCTTGCCCACGGAAGAGAACGCCCAACTCCGCAACGTCACCGATCTCGCCTGGGGCGATCATTCCGTCATTGTGGCCGGGCAGTCCGCTGAGGAGTTTGCCAACAAGATCTATCAGATTCCCGTTCCCTTGGAGAATGGGGTGAACGCCCAATACTACTCCGCCGAGACGTTTCACGTAGCCCACAACAAATGGGAAACCAAGGCGCCCATCCAGAGCTTCATTCCCTGGGAAGAGGACGGACAATTCTACGTCGTCGGCGCCTTCGCCTGCACTCCCATCGCCAAGTTCCCCATCAGCGATCTGGAGAGCGGTGCCAAGATCAAAGGAACCAGCGTGATCGAACTCGGCAGCGGCAATCGTCCGCGCGACATGTTCACCTACGAAAAAGATGGCGAACAGTGGCTCGTGACCAACACTCAGCGATTCCAGAAGAATCTCTTTGGGCCGAGCAAATACTGGGCAGCTCGGGTCAAGATGTCCTATCTCGATGCCGAAGGCCCGGAGCAGACCAATGAGAACGCACCTCGTCGCAACACCAAGGTCGCCGATGGACCGGAGGCCAAAGGTATTGAAGTCGTGGAATCCCTATTCGGCGCGGTCATCGTCAGCCAACTCGACAATGCAGAGGTCGTCGTGCTGCGTGAGACCGATACCGAGAAGGACGACGCTCCTCATGCGGTGGAACTGGTGACGCTGCCGTGAGTAGGCACTCCCCAGTCCCAAATACGGTTCCCGTTTTGAGACAATTGCGAACGCTCTGCCTGGCGCTGCTCGTTCTGGGAATCGGAACCCTCGCCCATGGTCAGGCGTTTAACATCTTTAGTCGAGAACGGCGGATCGAACCGGACTTCCCCAGCCTTCCGGCGAATCACCTCAAGTTCTATCTCAAGTTCGCGCAGCCGATGGAACGCGGAGAGGTGTTTCGGCACCTCCGTTTGGTCCAAATCGACACCGAAGGCAGGGAAATCGCCGAGGTTCCCGAACCATTCCGGGAGGTGGAACTTTGGGATGGCTCGATGACTCGAATGACGCTCTGGCTTCACCCCGGCCGCCAGAAACCGGGGGTGAACCTCAACGTGGAAATCGGTCCGATTCTTGAAGCGGGCAACGACTATCGACTCGAAATCTCCGAACGATGGCGGGATGAGAACGGTAACGCACTCGGGACCAGGATCTCTTACCGTTTCCACGCCGTCCCGGCTGACCTTACTCAACCCGCCCCAGAGAAATGGAAAATCGAGGTTGTCGATGGGGTTCCCAGACTACTCACCTACGAACAGCTGGATCCCAGTAGTTCGATTTCTTCGATTCGTTGCCGACGGCAGGAAAGCAAGACCCCTTTCGTGATCCTTCCCGTCTTTCCCAATGCCACGACCAAGCTCCCCTACTCGCTCAATCATTCCGTGTTCGAGCTGAGAGTTCCCGACAAGGAATTTCCGCAGACAGCGCTCTATCCTGTCGCCTGGCCTCCCGGCGACTACGAACTCGTCATCGATCCCAAGCTCGAAGACCTCGCCGGCAACAGCATCGCCCGGCCCTTCAATCTGGATCTGGAAAAGTATCCCGATTTCAAGGAACGCACCGAACCGGTGATCCTTCCTTTCACGATTCCCGAGCGATCGAAATAAAAAAAGACGGCGTGCCTTTCGACACGCCGTCCCTTCGCCCGGGGAGTCGCTTTCCCAAGCAAAAAGAGAATTACTTCACGGTGCCATTGAGGCCTTCGGCCCGAAGCGCGGCAAGGACGGCGCTCGGCTTGATCTTCTCACCTTTGATGGTGAAGGAATCGGACCCTTTCTCGGCATCGTGCCCAGAGGCACCCGTGATCGCCTTGACCACGTCGTCGACCGCGCTGACACACTTGCCACAGCAAAGGTGGACATTGGACACTTTCACGGAATCGGTCTCTTCGTCGCTGGCTTTGCCGTCAGCAATCTTCACCGTTTCGTTGTCCGAGTTTCCGTAATATCCGGCCGCCGCAATGGCATCGAGCGCTTTTTGGACATCATTTCCAGATTTGCCCTTCACCGTGATGTTACTGCCGCTCATGCTGACTTCGAGATCCTTGATCCCTGCCACCGCATCTTCGACGCCAGTCTTGCATCCACCGCAACAGAGGTGGGCACCTGCCAAAGTCACTTCGGTCTCGCCTTTGGGAGCTTCCTTTTTCTCCTCGGAACCGGGCTGCGCAGCGGCGGCCTTCTCCTTGATGAAGGCCTGATCTTCTGCGGAAAGGGCCGCGATGGGAATCTCCACCGTGGCGCCACCGGCACGAGCAATGTAGACGGTGTTGGCGTCCTTCACGCGGACAAATTCACCTTCGATCGTCGCCCCGTCCGACGAGCGCGTCCAAGTGCGGGCAGACACAGAGACCAACGAGGCGGTAGTCACCGCGGCGGCCAACAACAAGATCAGCTTTTTGTTCATTGCGCGGATGATAGTGAATCGGCGGGGCACCGTCAAAGGCACCCACTGCCGGATTCGCGCTACCCTCTGTCCTCGCTGTACCGTAACTGTTTCGACAAAAGTGAATAAGCGATCTTCCCCAATTCCGTCCTGGGGAGATTCGGCACGAAGCGAATCTCATCGATCCGCTCGAAGGGTGCTCCCGCCACGTTGCACGCGTTCACACTTTCTTGCGCCCGCTGATCATCCCGGCCGATCCTTTCGAAAACCGCCACGAAGCGGGCCCCTGACCTCGCATCAGGCAGAGCGATTACCGTTCCCGAGAGGTCATGACGACGAGTGGCGGTCGCCAGACGCTCTCTCAGGCCATTCATCGAAACCAATTCGCCCAATCGTTTCACCAGATCGTCCGAGCGTCCGAGAAAACAAAGTTCGGGTCGCTGATTCCGGCCCTGTCGCAATTGAACCCGATCGGCTGTTTGAAACCACCCTTCCTCATCAACCGACGCCGGATTGAATTGCCAGCCGCCATTTTTCGATTCCGCCACGGTTCCCGAAAACAAGGCGGGCCCGCGAATTCCACTCTTCTCGGAAACCTCCCACCCTTCGAGCACGGGAAGCCAGTCGCCGACGAAGGGATTCGCCAAGGCATCGAGTGTTTCGGTCGCGATTTGAGAACTGGCTTCGGTCATTCCATAACTCGCCAGCACCGGCCAACCGAGATCACGCGCCGCCTGCCCAGTGACTTTGTCCAGACGTCCTCCGCCAACGATGACTGCTCGCAGACTAGCCGGACAATGGATCTGCTCGGTCACCAGATCATGAACCTGAGTCGGTGTCAGCGAAGTCAGGGTGATTCTCTCCGTTTCACAAAGGGTCGCAAACTCCTCCGCCCGTCCCCGCCAGCGTCCGTCAAATGTCAGCGCTGGAATTCCCTCCGCAAACGCACGAGCAAAGACCCCGATGCCACCCACGTGAAAGGGCGGCAGTGCACAGAGCCAACGATCGTTTTGTGCCGCGCTCAAATGGGCGTTCACCGACGACGCCGAAGCCAACAAGGCCCGCTTGGAAAGCGCGATCCACTTGGGCTCGCCGGACGAACCCGAAGTCGCCACCAGTACGTGCCCCGCGAGCCTTGACTCGGCGTTCACGAAGTCCATCATACCCTGTTGGATCGCCGACCCAACAGGGTTGAATCGAACATCCGGGCGAACGTCTTCCCAGTAGTCGGGAAGCCTCAGGTCAGTGGTTTCCACGGCAGTGTTTCCAGCAATTTATCAAATCCCAAACCGGTTCCCGTCGGTGGCACCAGTCTCGCGCCTTCGGTTCCGAGTTGCTCGGAAAACGAATCCGGCTCAAACAATTCGTGCGTCACCAGACCGCAATCGCCCAACAGCGAACCAAAGATCGCCGCGCATTCGGCCGCCCGATAGGCCGCATAAAGCTGGCCGATGGGATGATCCATGTAGCTGGTGAACGCGAGACGCTGATTCGCATGCCACGCCGACTCGCCGGGTTGAATGGCATTGATCACCGCCGGTTTCACGATCAACCAGTCGGCTTCGGTCGACCGCTGCATGACATCGCGATCCGCCGCCAGAGGCGCTCCGAGTGCTTCGCGGAGCTGGTGCCAGATGACTGCATTCCACGGAACCGGGTCTTCGATGAAATCGATGGCGGCACGATCGCCATCTTCCAGAGCAAGCCAAAATTCAAGAAAGCTCTCCGGGGTCAGCGTGTCGTTGAAATCGAGCCGAATCCGCAGTTCCGGGGCGGCGGCACGCCAATGCCTCACCCGCTCCAGCGTCGTCGCGATCTCGGGTCCGCCCTTGAGTTTGACCGATCGAAATCCCCGCGCCACGATCGCTTTCGGATCGTCATCCGCGGGATCGACCCCCGCCGTCCAATGACTCGGGGGAATGGCCAAGGTCGCGAACAAATTTCGTCCCTGACGCCGAGCCAGTCCGTCCAATTCCGCGCAGAGGAGTGCCTGCTCACCGAGAAGCGTCGGCCGATCTTTCGCAATGGCCGCCAGTTGGTCATCGAGCGAGGCGTCGCCCAGCGAGGTCCATGGATGCACACAGCCGACGCCACCGCCGAAATCTCGAATCAACGCGCCCTCATGTTCGACCACCGACGTCCGGGCGTTAAGCGCCCTCCGAGAGCGGAGCGTGTATCGCCAGAACCAGAGTCGCGTGTCATCAGCCATGGCAAAGAATGAAACACTACGATCGCCCCGCCGCCCAGAGTCCCAGCGTCAGCAGCGCGGCAAATCCGAGCAATTGAACGGCGGACATCGCCAGATACTTGTTATAAATCGCACTCGGCTCCGTCGACCTGACCTTCTTCACGATCAACAGCCCCAGAGACAAGGTCGCTGCGGGCAGCGCGAACCACACTTCGTTCCAATGCCACGCGGCAAACAAGGCCAAAGCAATGGGCCCGAAGCAGAAGAGAGCGATTTCGAACCGCGCAAAGCCTTTCCCGAATCGAACGGCCAGGGTGTGCTTCCGTGACTGCCTGTCCTCGTCGATGTCCCGCAGGTTGTTGATCGCGATGAGCACCGATGAATAAAGGCCCGCCTGCAGTCCCGTGATCCATTGCCAAAGTCCCGGACCTTCGCCCGACTGGACGAACCATGATCCCATCACCGCCAGGAATCCGAAAAAGAGAATCACGAACAACTCTCCCATTCCCCGATAAGCCAAGGGAAACGGTCCGCCGGTGTAGGCAAAGGCCATGACCAGTGACACGCCTCCAATCGCGATGATGGGCCATCCACGGGCCTGAATCATGGGCACGGCGATGATGGCGGCCAGCAGACAAAACCCAAGCGCCCCAAGCATCACAGCGCGAGCCGACAGCATTCCCGAGGCCGTCGCCCGCGCCGGTCCCAATCGCTTCTCCGTATCAGCGCCTTTGTGAGAATCGATCGCATCGTTGAACAGATTCGTCGCGATCTGGATGCAAAGGCAACTCGCCAACGCCGAGAGGAAGAGAACGAGTGAAAACTCGACGCCGTTTCCCAAACCAAATATCGCCGGGGCACTCCCCACCCACACCGGCACGATCGCCGCCGGCAAGGTCTTGGGTCGGGTGGCCAGCAACCACGGTCGAAGTGAGTGAGACATGAGAAAAACTCGATCGCAATGAGAAGCGCCTGAATCAGGGAAGTCTCGGGAACTTCGAAAAATCCGGCGCCCGTTTTTCCTTGAAGGCATCGCGCCCTTCCTGGGCCTCTTCGCTCATGTAGTAGAGCAAGGTCGCGTTTCCGGCGAGATCGAGCAATCCCATCTGGCCGTCGCAGTCGGCGTTGAGAGCCGATTTCAAACAACGCAGAGCCAAGGGAGAATGCTGCAACATTTCGCGGCACCACTGCACCGTTTCCTCCTCCAATCTCTCCAGAGGAACCACGGTGTTCACCAGTCCCATGTCGAGCGCCTGCTGGGCGTCATATTGGCGGCAGAGATACCAGATTTCCCGGGCCTTTTTCTGGCCCACGATTCGGGCGAGATAACTGGAACCAAGTCCGCCATCGAAGGATCCAACCTTTGGTCCCGTCTGGCCAAAGCGCGCATTCTCGGCGGCGATGGTCAGGTCGCAGACGATGTGAAGCACATGACCTCCGCCGATGGCATAGCCGGCCACCATGGCCACGACCGGCTTGGGCAAACCGCGGATCTGTTTCTGGACATCCAGAATATTCAGCCTAGGCACACCGTCGTCACCGACGTAGCCGGAATCGCCGCGAATTTTCTGATCGCCTCCGGAGCAGAAGGCGAGATCGCCTTCTCCGGTCAGAATGATGACGCCGACCTCACTGTCCTCGCGTGCGAGGTAAAAGGCATGCCCCATCTCCTTGACGGTCAGGGGCCGGAAGGCGTTGCGCACTTCAGGGCGATTGATGGTAATCTTGGCGATAGCGCCGTCCTCCGATTTCTCATATCGGATGTCTTGAAAGTCGTGGGCAGTGATCCAGTGGGTGCTCATGGGAAAATGATTACGTTCCCATCGTTGCACCACGATGCGGCGGGATGCCACTCGGAAAGTATCCGTGGTTCATCCCCTCAGAAGACGGAACAGCAGCCTTAAGCGAGGAGGCCGTTCACCGTGCCCGTGCTGACGCCGTTGAACTGCTCGGTTTCCAAGCCCATGGCCTGCCCCACGGTGAGCAGCAGATTGGAGTGGGGCGTGCCTTTCTTCTCCTTGAGATGCTGGCCCTGTTTGAGGCGTCCATTGCCTCCACCAGCGACCAGAAGCGGCAGGTCGTTTTTGACGTGACCGTTGCCGTCTTTCATGCCAGAGCCGTAGAGCACGATGGAATGATCAAGAAGCGAACCATCGCCTTCCTGAATGCCTTTCATCCGATTCAGCATGTAGGCAAACTGCTCGATGTACCAGGTGCTGACCTTGGTGTATTCGGCGACCAGATCCTCCTTGTTCTTGTGATGGGACATGCCGTGATGGTCACTGGAGACGCCATCGAGGAAGGAAAAATTCTGCCGACTGAAACCGTGAGCAGTCATCAGCGTTCCGACTCGCGAAGTGTCGGTCCACATCGCCAGCACCATCAGATCCATCATCAAGCGCAAATGCTCATCACGATCTCTCGGAATACCGGGAGCCGGTCGTTCCATGGCTTCGTCGCCCGGACGAGTCGGCGGCGTCCAATCTCGCTCGGGAGGATTCAGCGTCTTCTCCACCCGGACCTCGACCCCGCGGACAGCTTCCAAGTATTCGTCGAGCTTCTGCTGATCCGGCCCACTGGCGCGCGCGCGCAGAGATTTGGCATCTTCCAACACCAGGTCGATGACGCTGCGACGATTCACCGCCCGCCGCATCGCTTCCGGTCCGCTCTGGCTGCGGAACAGTCGGTCGAAAGCGACCTGCGGATTGATCTCGGGCGACACCCGGGTGGTTTCGCTGCTCCAGGAAACCGTGTTGGCATAGGCGATCGGCTCGCCGCTGGCATTGCCCTGACGGGGTGGCTCGGTTCCGAGTTCGATGGATGGCAACGGCGTGAGATGACCGATCTTCTGGGCCACCTGCTGATCGAGGGAAATGCCGTTTCTCTTATCGGTGATGGTTCGACCGGTGAGAAAGGAACCGGTCAGCTGCACGTGACCGCTTCCGACATTGTCGAGTCCAGAGATCACGGAGAAATCACCCATCAAGTCACCGAGTGGTGAAAGAATGGGAGACAGCTCAAAACCGCCGCTGGCCGCATCGGCGACATCCCAGGCCTTCGGAAAGACGCCATTGGGCTGAAACACACTCAACAGGCGGGTGGGAGCAACCGTCGTCGTCGCGGCGGCCCGACCAATCCCGCTCATGAGTTCGAGGCTCGGCAGAGAAAGCGACGCGCCGAGTCCGCGAAGCAGGGTGCGGCGGGAAATACGATAGGGAGCAGTCATGGTGTCTCGAAGGAAAGTTCCGGATTGGGATGCTGATGCAGGAAAGGATAACTCAGGACGATTTGTTTGACCACCGCGCGTGCACGGTAGCCATCGGCGGCAGCTGACTCCAAAATGGTTTGGACGGAAGGCTCGTCAAAGAACTTCAACTCACGTCCGAGGGCAAACATGAGCAATCGCTCGGTGATATTGCGGGCAATGTCCTCGCCGCGATGTTCGATCAAGTAGCGCTTCAGTTCGACCACGCCATTCAACTCAGTGCCATCGGGCATTTTTCCCGTGGCATCCACCGGCTTGCCCGCTTCCTTTTCTCGGAATCGACCGATCGCATCGAACTGCTCCAGACTGAATCCGGGCGGATCGATCTTGTCATGGCACACCGCGCACTCGGCCCGGTCGCTGTGAATGGCCAGCTCCTCCCGTAGGGTCTTTCCTCGCTCCTCTCCCGCATTGCCGGGGAGTTGACCGGCACTGGGAAGCGGCTCGCCGGGATCTTCTCCGAGGATTCGCTCAAGCACCCACGCGCCCCGAATCACTGGACTCGTTCTCACAGGCGTCGAAGTCGCCGTCAGCACACTCGCCATGCCAAGGAGTCCGCCGCGTTTCGGATCCTTCAGAACGACTCGCTCCATGGTGGGTGATTTCACTCCGGAAATGGCGTAGTGCCTTGCCAGGTCGCGATTGAGAAAGGTCTCGCGGGCATCGATGAGATCCATCAGCGGTCGGTCCGCGCGAAACACTTCCCCAAACCAGAGTTGAGTTTCATCTTTCATCGCCTGAGCGAGTTCCGGTGAAAACTGGGGAAAACGGGCCTCGTCGGGAAACACGCTCACGCCCAGTGATTCGTAGCCGAGCCATTGACCGGCGAACGATGAGAGAAAGACGTCAGCTCTGGGATCGCCCAACATGCGATCGACTTGAGCCACAAGCACATCCGCGTCGCGAAGTTTTCCCTCCTCGGCAAGGGAAAACAGCTCGTCGTCCGGCATCGACAGCCACACGAAATAAGACAAGCGAGAGGCCAGCTCCCAATCATCCAGATCGAAAGCAGCCCCATCACTCCCGTCCCTCGCATTCTCAGAGAACGCGACTCCGGTCCCCCGCTGCTCCTCACGAAAAAGGAATTTCGGGGAGATCATGACTGCCGCCAAGGTTTGACGCAAAGCCTCCGCATGATCATCGCCCCGTTCTTTAGCCCCCTCATAGATGGCGTGAAAGGCGGCCACTTCCTGTTCAGAAACGGGACGCCGAAAGGCGCGACGAATGAAGCCGGTCAGTTCTTCGATCAATTGACCCCGATTAGTCGCTGCCGGTGCCGCCTCCCGAAACAGGGCTGCCAACTCCGCGGCTCGTCCGTTTTCGCCACCCAAGGGGCCATTCACTTCGATCCAGTTGATCGACAGACTGCCCGTTTGCACCACGATCTTGCTCGCGGCCATGTTGAACAGGCGCATCCGATCCGCGAGACTTTCCTGATTGGCCGAAGCGAACCGTTTCTCCAATTCTTCCTCCGTGATTCCGAGCAACCCGGCAATTTTTGGTCGCAGCTCATCGACCGATTTCATCCGGTCCAGCACGTAGTTTCGGAAGCGTTCCAACTGTCTGGGATCGCCGTCAGGCCCATGGATTCGGAGCCATTCGTAGGCACGCTGCACGCCGCTTTGAGCCGCATCGTATTGATTGATCAAGCCGAGCAGCGGTGCCACCTCATCCCCTTTTCTGGGAAACTTCGGAGCACGAATCTTTGATTGTGCCGTGATGATTTGCGGCGCGTCCTCCGGCGGCTGCGGATAGGCTGCCGGGTTCTTCAGCCTGGTTTGTGGTCCCCGCCGATTGAATGCCTTGATGTTCCACGCCATCTGGTGAGTGCCTTTCGGAACAAAGGTCACGATCTCGAAGTTGCCGGGTGCCGCACCGGGAACCTCAAACTCGCCCGACTCCACATCATTCAAACGCAACTTCCCGCCCGTCACTCCGTTGGTCGTGCTGCGCGCCCGCACGATGAATCGATAGAGTCCGTCGTAAGGAATCTCCACGGAATCGTAGAGCGTCATCTGACCACGAGTCAGGATGTAACCCACTCCCTCATCGAGAAAAGGCTGAGCTCGCGACCCGCTCTCGGTCATGAACATGTCTTCGCTCTCGAAATGCAGCTTCACCGGCTTGGCATTCAGCGCCATCACCGATTCGATCGCCCGCTCGGCCGAGTCGAAGTACTTTTCCATCTGCGAAGGTGTGATGAACAAGCCGTCGCGATCATTGGTGAAGCCACTTTTGCCTTCGCCGTCCTCGGAAAAGTCGCGCCCAGCTGAAATATCCAGCCCGAGCAGATCGGATACCGTCCGCTGATACTCCAGTTTCGTCAATCGCGGAATGGTGACATGCCCCGGATGCTTGATCTCGTCCCAGTCGATGTGATTCACCACCCCATCCACCCACGCGATCATCTCCTCGTATTCCGCCTCCGAGGGAAAAGGTTTCTTCGACGGCATTTCGCGGCTCTCCAACTGCTCGAGAACATCCAGCCAGATTTTCCGGTTCTGAATCACATGGGCGGTCGTGGTGAACTCATCGAGGCGCAGATCGCCCTTCTGCTCCTCGGGCCCATGGCAACGATCACAATACTCTTTCAACAATCCCTGAATGGCGATGGGAGCATTGGGCTCGGTCCCGCCAACGCGCGGCTCAGCGAGGCCAACTGAGGCAAAAAACCCCAAGGCAATCGCCAGTGAGACGGGAGAAATCAGGAGAGAAACGCGAGCGAACATGACAGATATTTTTATGCTCTTCGTGCGACCTCCTGTCCACAACTCCCGCAAGCACGTCTGCCGCTCCGACCAATGCAGAAAAGATTCCCTTTCGATCCGCCGCCAATTTTTTTCGAGCGTCCGGCAAGAAAAAGCATTGACCTTCTCGCCTCAATTTCCGAAAAAGGAACCCAGACACCCACTGCGGGTCCAAGATTTTTTTTAGGGAGGGGAAGCCCCGCCGGAGACGGCGGGGCTTTTTATTGTCAACGAGTCGCACCATCCCGGGTCTCCGCAACGCTCTGAAATCGGAAGGCCTCACTGGTCACGATCCGCCGAATCAGAGTTCGGCTGGAAACACCTGTCGAATCCACCTCAGCAACCATCTCCCTTACCAGCGCTTCGTCTGTGAAGGAGAGCTCTCGCCCGAGGGCGAACGCCAGCAGTCTGCGGGCCACATTTTTCACCACGGCACCATGATGCTCATCTCGAAGCATCTGCTTCAACTCAATCGGTCCGGAAAAGACACTCCCGCCCGGCAACTGACCACGGGCATCCACCGGCGCTCCGGCCTCGAGTTCACGCCATCGCCCGGTGGCGTCAAAGTTTTGCAGACCGAAGCCGATGGGATCGATCTTGTCGTGGCATCGCGCACACTGAGAATGATTGCGGTGAATCTCCAATTCTTCGCGCAAGGTCCTGCCGCGAGCTTCTCCTGCGTCACCCGGCAGCACGCCTGCCGTCGGTAGCGCCTCGCCGGGATCCTCACCGAGAAGGCGATCAAGCACCCACGCACCGCGGCGAACGGGATTCGTCCGAGCCGGAGACGAGGTCACTACCAGCACGCCGCCCAACCCTAGGACGCCGCCCCGTCGCGCATCCGGCAGATTCACTCGCTGAAAGGAATCCCCTTTCACTCCGGCAATTCCATAGTGCTCCGCCAGCTTCTCGTTGAGAAAGGTCACGGGAGAATCCAGCAACGCGGTGACCGGCTGATCTTCACGGAAAACGGAGGCGAGAAATCGCGTCGCCTCTTCTCTCATCGATTCCGCCAGAGCTGGTGTGAACTCGGGAAAACGCGATGGATCGGGAGCAACGCCACGCCCCAATTCCCGTAACCCCAGCCAGTCAGCTGAAAACGCTTCGAAGAAGGGGTCAGACTTTGGATCACTCACCATGCGATCGGCCTGAGCCACGAGAGTCTCGGGGGATTTCAACCATCCGGAGGCTGCGAGATCGAACAATTCGGCATCGGGCATTGATTGCCACAGGAAATAGGAAAGCCGCGACGCCAACGCCCAGTCATCCAGTTCCTGCAGGGCGAGATCATCACCCGCCTGCTCAGAGACGCCGGTTCCGTGTTCCTCTCGATACAGAAACTTTGGTGAGGTGAGGATTGCGGTGAGAGCAATCGCCAGGGCTTCTTCCCTCAGCTCCTCGCGACGTTGAGCGGTTTGCAACAATTCGACATAACGATCCGCCTCGACTTTCTCCACCGGTCGACGAAACGCGCGGGGCAACAGCTCTCGAATGATCGTCTCAGGATTGGCATCGGGTGCCGAGATCGCATCGACAAGGTTCCACCCCTGCCTGATGTTTTCGGCGGGCTCCCCGCGGACTGGTCCCGCGATCTCCATGCGGTCGACAAATAGTTTCCCCTGATACCGCATCCAGTCTTCCCATCTCACCGACGCCACGGAGTCGACCACCCGCCGACCGTCCGCCAAACGCTCCGAGTTTTCCTCCTGCCATCGCCGATCAATCTCATCCACGGACAGCCCGCTCACCTTGGCCAGTTGATCGCGAATCTCATCCCATTGCCCTTGGCGCTCGGCCAGATAAGTGCGGCGGAGATCGATCTTTCGCGAATCGCCGCCGGGACCGAGAAATCGCAACCACTCGATGCATTCCTGCACGCCCCAAGATTTTAAATTCAAACCCTCCCGAATCTCGCGAACCGTGACCGATTCCTTTTCCGATAGCGGCCCCAATTTCGGCGCGCGTTCACGAGCCCGATCATCGATGATTTGCACGATGTCTGGCGGCTCGGGAGTTTGCGGCACCAAGTTCCGGCTTTGAATCGTCACCACGCGCCTTCCCGCCCCGACAAAACCAAACGCCTCATGATCGGGCGCAAGGCGATAGTTTTCAGTAGTGACTTTGACCGAAGCCACTACCTCGCCATCGACTCGAACATCCACCACGCATGGCTGTCCGCCGAACACCGCCGCACCGAGGCGAAACGTGTACCAACCATCGGCGGGAAAGCTCCACTCCATCTGAAGTTCGTGATCGGGATGCACAATGACGATGCCCTGCTCGTGCGGGCTCAGCTTCGCCGGACTCCGTTCCATTGTTTCGGCTTCCACACGAACGGACCGCGCTGGTTTGGCGAGGGCAAACACTCCATCGATCGCACGCTCAGCCGAGATGAAATATTGCTCCATCTGTGCAGGCGTCAGGGAAAGGTTGTCACGATCATTGGTGAAACCGCTCTCTCCTTCCCCATCCTCCGGGAGATTGGCACCAGCTCGGAGATCGATCCCCAGAAGATCGCGAAAAGTATTCCGATACTCCGTTCGCGTCATTCGCGGCAGAGTGACTCGGCCCGGGGATCGATAATCGGACCAATCGATTTCGCTCACGCGGTTTCTCAACCAATCAGTGAACGTTGCTCGTTCCTTGTCGCTGGGAAACGGTCCCTTCGTCGGCATTTCCTCGGAATCGACCTGCTCGATCACAGAAAGCCAGAGATCGTGATCCGAAAACAATTCCCGCTCCGTTACCAGCCCCGTCAGATCGACTTCGCCCTCGATTTTTTCGCCACCATGACAGCGAACGCAGTATTCCTTCAGCATCGGTCGAATCGCTGCCGCAAAGTCAGCCGCCCCACCCTTCCGCACGTCACTTAACAGGGTTAGGCCAGCGACCAAACAGGGTATGATGCGATCAGAAAATCGCGATTTTGGGAGGCGTTTCATCGCTTTCCCTCATCCTACGACCGGGGACAGGTGCCCGCAACCGGCCCTGCTCTCCCACCTATTTCAACCCAGGCAAACGCCCGTAGCCGACGAGGCGCCCACCGGTGCTCGACGGCTTGTATTCGAAAATATCAACGCCGTTTCCGTTGAGTCCTTTTACCTTTTTTCCTCGTGCCCCGAAAATGTAGTGCGTGCCCGATCGACTGCGTCCCAAGTAGACCATGACGTGAGAAACCTTGTGGCCGCTGTCATAGGTCCCTCCCCAGAAGATGAGATCCCCGGGTCGAAAGTCACTGATGGCCCGCTCAGGACTCCGAAAGAATCCGACCTTGCGAAGTGTTCCCTTTTGCTCAAGCCACTCATACTGATTGTAGGAAGTGCGTGGGATGTCGGTGTAGCCGATGGATTTCAGCAAAAACTGCATCGTGCCTGAACAATCCATGCCGCCTTCGGACGGATGATCGGCACCGAATTTGTAGGTCAAGCCCCGCGTTGCGAGGAACTCGGCCCGATGGCGCAATTCGTCCACGGTGGCAGGTCCTCTCGGCCCCGGTGCCCGCGGCACCAGCATCTGAGGCTGCGGCTGCGGAGCCATTCCCATCGCCGCGACCGTCTGTGGGTTCATGGGAGGACGACTTGGAACCGGAGCCAATCCCTGTCCCATCTGAGAACTCGAGGCGGCCATCTGTCCCATGGTAGGCGCAGGTTGAGGCATCACCGGAGGCCGAACGGTCTGGATCTGGCTGGTCGCTCGCGCCTGATCTCCGGGCGATAACTTCTGTTTCACCCATCCCAACATGGTGAAACGATTTCCCTCGGCGACAGCGGGCGAGACTGCGAATCCCACTTGCCAGCTCAGAATCAAACCAAACACCAGCAGGCGGGCGCTAGAAGTCTTGTTGTTTGGTTTTTTCATAAATTTCGGAGCCATTTTCCATGGAATATCCGAAATTTATCATTTTTTTAAAAATTATTCAACCTTCCGGTAATGAATTGCTCTCCTTTGCCGCCTCCAACTTCCCCACTTCAATTGACCGGCACCGCGCCGAGATTGGCATCGTCCGCTTCGAAAAACTCCACAAAATCCCGAGCTTCTTCGGCGAGGGGATGCTTGGCGAGACGACCAATTTCCTTGGCAACGGGAACAGAGATTTCCTGAGGACGATTGTGAAGATCCGAGAAAATGATTTCATTCATCTCCTCCGGGAGATCGGTTCGAACGGCGAGGGCCATCATGTCGTCCATGTATTCTTCGTCTCCAATCAAGTTCAGCGCGTGCTGAATCGCGTCGACTCGCACTTCTTCAGGAGCCTCACTTTTTGCGGCAATCGCCGCCAGTTGCTGTCCTGCTTCGCGATTTTCGATGGCATTGTTGGTCAGTAGATCGGCAATCTGATTGTCCCACACTTCGCGAGAAGCGGTCGTCTCATTCGCATTCTCCGGCGCAGTAGTGGTGACCGCTTTGTTGGGTTCAGTTCCCGAAAACGTTGTCGGCACGTTCTTGGGATCACTGGATTCCGCTCCGGGAGACGTTGTTTCGACCGTTCGAGGCGCTTCCTCCTTCTCGGGGCCGATCCGTTTCAGCGCGAAAATCCCGCCTACAGTGACCAGAATCAGGGAGGCAATGAGAGTGATGAGAAAACGTGGATTCATCGAAGTAAGTTCTGCGGACCTTTCTTTCAAACACAGTGACCTAAAGTCAGCGATTCCTGTCCAAGAAGCGCCTGTCTTAACTACCCGAATCAGTCCAGCAGGTCAACCGTAGTCCTTTTCGTAAACATTCGATCTATTGAGATTTTCTAGAAAACATTCAGGCAACTTTGTTCGCTAAATACGGTCGCGCTTTCCTTCACGAGATTGACTTTGATCAGAGACCGATTCAGCATCAGCGACATATCGCCTCCCCTTTTCATGCTCCTCCCTGCGACAGCTCTCCGATCATCTCTTGCGAAGGCACTTGCCTTGGTGGGATTGGGATTGTCTTGCGGGATTGCTTTGGGAAACGAACGCTCACAAAACCCGGCCACGTCAGCCGAACCGCTGAAAGTCCGGTTCTGGGCGGACGAGATTGAGCTCACCGGTGCGGTTCCGGATCAGGAAGCGGCGAACCTCCTCCG
>JAGROX010000314.1 GCA_020440025.1 Verrucomicrobiia bacterium | reverse complement strand
GGATGCGGTTGGTCCGCGAGTAGGCTTGGATCAGTCCGTGATACTTCAGCGTCTTGTCCACGTAGAGCGTGTTCAGCTTCTTGCTGTCGAATCCGGTGAGGAACATGTTCACCACCAGCAGGATGTCCACCTTGCCCGCCTTCACGCTCTTGGCGAGGTCCTGGTAGTAGTTGTAAAAGCTCTGCGTATCCTTGGTGGAAAACTTGGTGCCGAACATCGCGTTGTAGTCGCCGATGAAGCTCTCCAGCTTGTCTCGCGTGTGCGGGTTACCGCCCTCGCCGCCGATGATCTCGCTGTCCTCGTCCAGATTGCCATCGGCATCGGGATCGACCTCATTGGCCTTGTAGCTGAAGATCGTCGCCACCTTCAGCTTGTGCTTCCCTTCGGCCTTCTTCCTGGCGAACAGTTCGTAATACTGGATCAGCACGTCCACGGAACTGACGCACATCATGGCGGTGAACTCTTTGTTCCGGGTCTTCAGCGGATGGCGTTCGATGATGTAGTCGGTGATCTTTTCCAGCCGTGCCGGTGACTCCAGCAGCTCCGTGGTGTCGATGGCTTCCACCTCGATGTCCACATTGGTCGGGTTGTCCGCCTTCTGCTGGTAGCGTCCCACATACTCCACGGCGAACTTCAGCACGTTCTCGTCCTTGATCGCATCGGTGATGACGTAGGAGTGGAGCTTCTTATGGAAAAGATCCTTTGTGGTGTGCTTCTTCCCGTCCTTCGTTGCCGCGTTGTCGGCAAAGATTGGAGTGCCGGTGAAGCCGAACATCTGGTGATTGCGGAAAAAGGCGACGATCCGCTTGTGGGTATCGCCGAACTGGCTGCGGTGGCACTCGTCGAAGATGAAAATGATCCGCTCGTCCTGGAGCTTTTCCATCTGCGCCAGATACGCCTGCTTGCTGATGGCTGTGTTCAGCTTCTGCAAGGTCGTCACGATCAGCTTCGTGTCCGCGTCGGCGAACTGGCTCACCAGCTTCTTCGTGTTGTTCGTGCTATCGACGCTGCCTTTGCTGAAGCCGTTGAACTCCTTGATCGTCTGGTAATCCAGATCCTTGCGATCCACGCAGAAGACCACCTTATGGACGTCCGGCAGTCCGGTCATGATCTGCGCCGCCTTGAAGGAAGTCAGCGTCTTACCCGATCCCGTGGTGTGCCAGATGTAGCCGTTGGCATCCGTCTCCGGTGGATTCTTGACCCGCTCCACGATGGCCTCGGTCGCGTAGTATTGATAGGGGCGCAGCACCATCAGGATCTTGTCCGTCTCGTTGAGGACGATGTATTTCCCGATCATCGTACCGAGGTGTTCCCGGTTCAGGAAGGCATCGGCAAAGGGCGTCAGTTCGCGGATCGTCGTGTTGTCCTCCTGCGCCCAGTAAAAGGTCTGCTTGAAGGACTGCTTCCGGGCGTTGGCGTAATACTTCGTGTTCACCCCGTTGGAGATCACGAAGAGCTGGACGAAGTGGAACAGCCCGTGGCCGCTCCAGAAGGTGTGTTTCTGGTAACGCTGGATCTGGTTGAACGCCTCCTTCATCTCCAGGCCGCGCCGCTTGAGTTCGACCTGCACCAGCGGCAGCCCGTTGACGAGGAGGGTCACGTCGTAACGGTTTTTGTAGCTGCCCTCCATCGTCACCTGCTGCGTCACCTGGTAGCGGTTTCGCAGCGGATCGGTCGAATCGAAGAACTCCAGGTAAACCGTGTCGCCGTCCTCCTTCGTCAGCTTCATCCGATCCCGCAGGATATGCGCCTTGTTGAACACCCCGGACTTCTTGTTCAGGTGATGCAGCACCTTGGTAAATTCCCCGTCCGTCAGCATCACCCCGTTGAACACCTCCAACTGTGCCTTCAGGTTTGCCAACATCGACGCCTCATCCGTCACCGCTGCCCTTGTGTAGCCTTGCCCGATCAACTGCGCCACCAACTCATCCTCCAGCACCTGCTCGGGCTGGGTCATCGGCACGGCGTTGGAGGGCGAATCGCTCATACAAACATCTGCTGGAGTAACCCGCGTTTGAAGGTTTGGGTGTCGGTGACCTGAGTGGCGACGCTTTCGATCTTACGGTCGATGGCGGAGAGGAAGTTGGCGATTTTTGTTTGTTCCCCAATGGAAGGAACGCCCAGTTTGATCTCTGCGAGATCTTTGCTGTTGATCGCTGGATAGCTCGTGCCGGTGCATCTATCCAAGACTGCACCTACGAAAGTGGGAAAATGAACCGACTGGTAGACGAACTCAGCGTTGTGCGAACTCGCGCGAAGCTGCGCATAGCCTGTCGAGGCGACGTGCACATCGTCCAAATCAAACCGGTAATTGTTCATCTGATACGGTCGAACGGTTTGATACAGAATATCACCTTTTTGCAGCAATCTTTGCGCCCGACTCGGAGCGTCCGACTTCGCAATTCTACGAGGCGAATGCAGTCGGCCATCGTTGACACTTTCGAGGTCGATGTAGATGAACGATTCGGGCAGATCAGTGCTCTTTGGATTAACTTCCACAACCTCCCCCAACTTCTTCTCCTCCCAATCGGGGAAGTCGTTGCCGTGGTCGTCTTGGAAGCGGATGGCTTGGGTGAAGAGTTGTTGCATCACGCCTTTCTTGTAGTCCTCCAGCAGGGCGCGTTTTTGGATCAGTTGCCCAATCCGCCCATCCACCGCCGTCAAGAAATCCGCAATCTTCCGCTGCTCGGGGAGCGATGAAACAGCGATTCGGTATGCCATCAAATCTTTAACTGTGATGTTGGCTTGATTCGCGTTGCCTCGCTTTATCTGTGATACGTAATCGGTGTATCGAGGGGTATTGATCTGGCTGAAAATGAATCGGGGTTCGTTCCCGTTTTTGCTCTCAAGTTTGAGCATGTTCTGGTTCAGTAAACCTTCGTCATCACTATCGACAAAGATCCCTCTGCCGACCGCAGATTCAATGAGATCCGGTCTTGAGCCGACAGTGGTGACTACGATTTCATTCTTCCTGATCTTCCATTTGGCGAACTCTTCCTGACGGGATTCTTCAATATGGACGTTATCGTTATCCTTCTTGATGCGTCTCGCTGCGAGGTCGGACACACGGATAATCCTAACGCCTGACCTGCGGTAATCGGCTGACTTAAAAGCGAATCCCTTCGTGTAGTCTGCTACATCGCCGAAGGTGCTGGCTTTCCATTCGTTATCGAATCCCGGAAATCTCAAAGCCGGATGGCCAACTTCATTTGTCTTGGTAGAACTCATCAAAACGGTGCCTTGATTCCCAGTTCCTCACAAAACCCCGCGATGACTTTGTCCGTCTCGCCCATCTCTTTTTCCAAAGTCACCAGCTTCTCCGACACCTCCGCCAGATCGACCTGCTCTTCTTCTTCAAAGGTATCGACATAGCGGGGGATGTTGAGGTTGTAGTCGTTTTCCTCGACCTCGCTCAACTCGGCGACGTGGCTGAATTTTTCGATTGTTTCCCGATTCCGGTAGGTGCTGACGATGCGCTCAATGTCCTCGGGCTTGAGCGCGTTCTGATTGCCTTCCTTGGTAAAACCCTGGCTGGCGTCGATGAAGAGAATGTCGTCGGGGTTCTCGCGCTGTTTCTTCAACACTAAAATGCAGGTGGGGATGCCGGTGCCATAGAATATATTGGCCGGGAGGCCGATGACGGCGTCGAGCCAGTTGCAGTCTTCGATGAGGTAGCGGCGGATGTGTCCCTCGGCGGCACCCCGAAAGAGGACACCATGCGGCAGGACGCAGGCCATGGTCGCGCCGCTGTCGAGGTGATGGGCCATGTGCTGGACAAAGGCGAAGTCGGCCTTGGTCTTGGGAGCGAGTTTGCCGTAGGCGCTGAAGCGCTCGTCATTCTCATGGATGGCGCTGGCCGACCACTGGGCGGAGAAAGGCGGATTGGCCACGATGGCCTCGAAGCGCAGGTCGGCGTGCTCGGGCGCGGGATGCTCCAAGGTGTCCTCGTTCCTCAGGTCGAAACGTCGGTAGTGGACCCCGTGCAGGATCATGTTCATCCGCGCCAAGTTGTAGGTGGTGGGATTCATCTCCTGCCCGTAGAAGCTGCCCACGTCCTCGACCTCCTTCGCCACCCGCAGCAGCAGCGAGCCGGAGCCGCAGGTGGGATCGTAGACATTCTTGAGGCTGGTCTTCCCGGTGGTGACGATCTTGGCGAGAACGGTGCTGACTTCCTGCGGGGTGTAGAACTCGCCTGCCTTCTTGCCCGCGCCGCTGGCGAACTGGCCGATGAGGTATTCGTAGGCATCGCCCAGCACGTCAGCCTCCGTGTCCACCAGCCGGAAATCGATCTGGTCGAGGTGAACCAGCACCTTGGCGATGAGTTCGTTCTTGGCGTTCTCCGATTTCCCCAGCTTCGACGAGCCGAGATCGAGATCCTCGAACAGTCCCTCGAAGTCTTCCTCGCTGTCGTGGCCCATGGTGCTGCCCTCGATGTGTTTGAGGATGGCGCCGAGCTCTTCGAGGATGAAGTTGTCTGATTTCTGCGCGCCTTTCGCGGCGACTTTGCTGAACAGCTCCGAAGGCTTGAGGAAGTAGCCGAGGCGACCGACGGAGTTTTCTTGGATGGCGGCGAGCATTGCCTGCCCCTCCGCGGTGCTCTCGTCGATGGCGTCGAAGGTGATCCCGTCGTGTTTCAGGATCTCATCAGCGAACAGGTGCATCCGCTCGGAGAGGTATTTGTAAAAGATAAAACCGAGGATGTAGTCGCGGAACTCGTCGGCCCCCATCTTGCCTCGCAGGGTGTTGGCGATGTTCCAGAGCTGGGTTTGGAGGGCTTTCTTGGTATCGTCGGACATGCTTTGAGAATGGGAATCAGCGGCGGCTCAAGGAAAGGGGCGATTGTGCGCAGGTGACGGCGCACCAAGCGTCAGGCGTTTCATCGGTCACCTGTGGATCCTCGGATATACCCTGCCGAGGGGAATTCGGCAATCGCGGAGGCGCGGTATTTTTTCCCGGCAAGCTGCCCGACGTGGCCCGATCTGGATTCGCCAAGGGGCTGGGAGGGGCTTTCCGATCTCGACTTGCTTGCAGATACCCCTTGTCGTTTCGGGCGTGCCGGTCATGATTTTGCCATGATGAAATTTCGTTTCGTTGGGATCGCGCTGGCGCTGACGCTGGTGGTTGGGCTGGCCTGCTCGGAGGCAGGGGCCGAGGAGCGGATTCCGCTGATCGATGCGACGGACGCTGACGCGGTCTGGAGTTTCAACCACGGCGCGGAATTTCCCGGTGCCACCGGATCGCTGTCTATCGATCCCGAGGCCGAGCGGCAGGGGAACGCCAGCCTGAAGCTGGTGGGCGATTTCACCCAAGGCGGCGGCTACGTGCAGGCGGGACGGCAGCTCGGAGACGGAATCGACATTCGCGAGCTGTCATTCTGGGTGAAGAGCCCGGGGACGGATCGGTTCACCCTGCGCCTCGGCGATGCCAGCGGGCAGACGCATCAGATCGTGCTGAAAACGGAGCCGGGCGAGGAATGGCAGCGGGTGGTGCTGCCGCTGGAGCGATTTTTTGAGCGACGGGGACAGGCGGACGCAGTCACCGGCATCGCGAAATACGAATCGTGGGGCGGGGCCAAGGACGGCAACTGGCACGGACCGGCCAAGGCGATCTATCTCCTGCTGTCCAACGGTGGGGCGAACCAGGTGCGAACGCTCTGGCTCAACGAGGTGGTCATCACCCCCAAGCCGATGCCGGTGCCGGGCGCGGAGATGCGGACGGAAGTGTCGCTGGAGGAATTCCCCGACTGGAAGTTCAGCCTCGGCCAGGAGTTCCCCGGCGCGAAAGGTTCGCTAACGGAAGTGGAGAGCGAGGAGCGATCGGACCTGAAGCTCTCGGGCGATTTCACCGGCGGCGGTGCCTACGTGGCGGCGATCCGGAATCTGGCCGACCTGGGCGCGGCGGAAGTGCCGGCGCTGCATCTGCGCTATCGATCGGCGAACGCGAAGTCGGTGACGATTCAACTGGTCGATGGCGGCGGGCAGACGCATCAACGGCGCGGGTTTTCCATCACCGGCGATGGGGAATGGCATGATCTGACCCTGAAGCCTGCCGAGTTCGCCGGGGGCGATCGCTGGGGAGGGGCGAACGATGGCCAATGGCACGGGGTGATCCGGCAGTTGGTGATTTCCTTGACGGCGGATTCCGACAAGGAGAACAAACGACCAGAGATCCAGCTGGCGAAGGTTCGGGCCGAGGTGGTCCAGCCGGTCTTTGCTCAGCCCGCCGCGTTCACGAGCGATTTTGAGACGGCGGCGTTGGGAGATGAATGGGTCGTCTCGGGCGACGTGAAGATCGAAGCCGGCGCGCTGAGGCTTTCGCGAACGCTGGATGCGGTGGAGCAGGCGTGCTCGGTGACGGGGCCCGCGTTTCCCGCCTCGCCGGGACAGTGGGAAGTCAGCCTGGTGACTCAGGCCGATCTGAAATCGCCCGACAATTCCTACAACGCCGTCGTTCAGCTGGAGTGCCTCGATTCCGCGGGAAAAATCGTCGAGCGCTTCACCCTCGTTGATGGGTTCGGCCAGCGTGATCGGGAGACGGTGAGAAAACTGATCGAGTTGCCGAAGGGAGTGGTCGCGGCTCGTTTTCAGGCGCAACTGAACAAGGCCCACGGCGAGTTTTTGATCGATGACCTGGCGGCAGCCTATCTCGCCCCGGCGCCGCAGCGGGATGATCGAATCTCCCGAGTGCTGTTTTCGACCGCACAACTCGGCAACTTGCTTTTCCCCGATGACTCGCGGGAGGTGGGCGTGACCATCGAGGCTCGCAAGCCGCTTCGTGATGACCAGAAATCGCTTTCCTGGGTGGTGCGCGACTACTGGGGCGCGGAGCAGAATCAGCCGGTGACCATGATGCTGGGCGAGCCGGAAAAGAAGAAGGACACCCTGGTCTATGAAACGTCGATCGACCTGAGCGGCGTTCCGCTGGAGATCGGTCGCTACTACGAACTGCACGCGACGATTCCGCTGGGTGAGAATGCCGAGCCGTTCCGCAATCATACCTCGCTGGCCATTTTGCCGGAGGCGGTTACCCGGCAATATCCGCCGGAAGAGATCCCTTTCACCAGTCGCAACTGGGACAATCGGATCAGCGAATACATTCGCCTGA
>JAGROX010000313.1:17899-20906 GCA_020440025.1 Verrucomicrobiia bacterium | reverse complement strand
TTATTGCTCGACTTTCTAAAGGCCGACTTGTTCGCATTGTTATTGACCGGTAATCTTCCCAATATGAAATCCTCCGGCTGAAATGTTTTTCAATGTGGGTATGGTCCGTAGTAATTCCAGCGCTTCAGGTTCGAGGTCGTTGTCACACAGAAACTCTTTCAGTGCCGGACACGACTCTTTGACCTGGCGGATGTCTTTCAATTTGACTTGCGTCTCTTCAATGTGAAGCAATCGAAGATGGGGCAGCGCTGGGAGTTGTTCAAGACTCGTTGACCGCCCCCAGATGGTCAGGGTCCGCAAATTCGGAAACTTTGATAACGAACGAATTCCCTCTTCCGTTAATCCGTAGTGTGCTGCGAAGTCCCTCAGACTGTCGATCTGAGATAATTCGTTCCAGAATTCAACTGGAGGCCCACCGACCGGGATAACTCGTATTTCTACCAGATCAGGAACCTGAGACAGTAACTTAGCATCCTCGCTACGAATGCCCCCCGCTTGCCCCGTTAAAAGGCACACATGGCCCTTCGCGCCTGTGAGGCCCGCGTCACTCACATCGACTTGGTGGCCGTGTGCATTGAGCATTCGAATTGCCGCCGCCGCTTCACTGCTCTGAAGACCGTCAACCGGCTCCCCCGAACCGCATCCCACCAATAAGATCGCTACTACCATCAAGAGTCTATTGGGCATTTTTTGATGGGAACGTCGAAGCGCTGGCACCCGCTACCGGGAGCGCCGCGTCGCAACAGGGTTAAGTGTCCGATTCAATAGGGTCATATCAACTCACGGCGGGGTAGCGGGTTGTCCAGCCGCGTCTTGTTCGCGATTGGTTTTGGTTATACGCGGAGAATAACCCAATGAGGATTCCCAATTCAATTCAATTGGATCGGGCTGAGACTCATACCAGTTCCGCCACTGTTCGAAGTCCTTCCCGATTGATTGCTTCGTGAGTTGCTGCAGCAATTCGACCCGTTCGTCATCGGAACGCCAAGCTGTATGACGAAGTGCCTTAATTAAATACGGAACAGCCTCCGAATACCCTCTACTTCCAAGGTAGGAAGCCGCGTTCGCCCACACGTATGCATCGTTGGAGCTTAAATCCCGAAGGCCTTCCTCAACGGCTACATCACTACCGCGTTTTTGGAGAATTCCGTAGGCACTGTAGCCATGAGCAGTCGGATCTTCTTCGATTGATTGCCTCCACGCTTCGTCAGTAATTAGACTAGGTGAGGTGTATTCGCCCATGACGGACGGTGGAAGAACGCTTTTCTGGCGGACAATGAACACACCGAAAACGGCCATGACCGTGACAGCGACAATTGTCCAAATGAGCCATTTCATTTTACTCGCGAACAGTCTTTATTCGTATGACCACCCCCAGTGATATCAAGCGGACGGTTGAGAGCCAGAATGTCGAGAAATCCCCGGTGCGACAAGGAATTTCTCGGGAAGGGTGCGTCTATCAGGGGCGGCAGGACGGGGAAAATACGACCGGCATTCCCTCGCTGATATCACGCCCGCTGGAGCGGGATCTGCCGATGGGGGGCAATCGGTGATTGTCAATTTTCTCCTCCATTCTCTGAGAACATGTTGAAGAACCCTTTTCCCGTCAGTTTGGATAAGTAGATTCAGGCGTGTTCCGGGAACGCGACCTCGTCAAACCAAGCGTTTTTTGTGCTCATCATTGAGCCCACGTGATCACTCGATCACGATTTCGTCTGGATCGAATTCGACTGGTGGCAGAGACATCTTTATCGAGCGCAGCGCCCCGATCACGATCTGGGCCACGACCAGATTGCGATACCATTTCCGATCCGCCGGAATCACGAACCACGGCGCGTGCTCGGTGCTCGTCTTGCTGAGGACGTCCTGATAGGCCTCCATGAATTTTGGCCAGAGCGCCCGATCATCAAGATCGCCGGGATTGAATTTCCAGTGTTTCTTCCGATCATCGAGCCGGGCTTGGAGCCGGGCCTTCTGCTCGTCGTGAGAAATGCAGAGAAAGATCTTCACGATGGTGGTGCCCTCATCGACGAGCATTTTTTCGAAGTTCACGATGTGATCGTAGCGTTTTGACCACACCGATTCCGGCAGAATCTCGCGCACCCGAACCGCGAGAATGTCTTCGTAGTGACTGCGATTGAAAATCACGCACTCCCCTTTCGCCGGCACCTGATGATGCACCCGCCACAGGTAGTCGTGGGCCAATTCGTTCTCTGATGGACGTTTGAAACTCGCGACTCGCAAACCCTGGGGAGTCACTTCCCGAAAGACATCCTTGATGGTGCCGTCCTTCCCTCCAGTGTCCATGGCCTGCATCACCACCAGGAGTTTGTGCTTGCCCTCGGCATAGAGCAGTTCCTGCAGTTCGCCAATCTCGTTGGCCATTTCCTTGAACAACTCCTTGCCGTGCTTCTTTCCGACCGGGTAGAGGGAGTCGTCATTCGTTTTGATCTGAGAGAGATCAATCTTCGCTTTCGGCTGAACCCGATAGGGATGTTTCTGGGGAGGCAGATCTCGTTTTGGAAGCATCCCCGCTTATAGGGCGGCGCACGTCGCGAATCAAGCTTTCCCACAAAAGGCGCAAGACACCTAGGAAGATCGCGAGCCAGATCGCCTCCGCCGCCGGGGCTTCACCAGCAGTGCCAGTCCGTAGACAGCTGCCGCAAAAATCACCACAACCGGCCCTGTCGGGGTTTGCGTCGGATAGCTGAAGGCCAGTCCGCCCGTGGTGAAAATCATGCACAGCCCCGCCGCGATCGTCATGATGATCCAGAGCCGCTGACTCAGACGCG
Source organism: Verrucomicrobiia bacterium (assembly GCA_020440025.1). GTDB lineage: Bacteria > Verrucomicrobiota > Verrucomicrobiia > Verrucomicrobiales > DEV007 > JAEUHH01. Next base: position 18,114 of record JAGROX010000313.1, on the reverse strand, counting down.
CCGCCGTCGCGGCCGGCAACACGATCAGGGCAATCGCAAGAATGATGCCGGTGAGGCGAACCAGCAACACCACGCTGAGCCCCATCAGGCAGAGCAGCAGCAGATAGTAAAAGGACGCCGCCACGCCGCGGAGCCGGACAAACTCTTCGTCGAAACAGACCGCCACCAGCTTGTGGTAATTCAAGGCGGTCACGCCCACCACGATGGCTCCCAGC
>JAGROX010000313.1:17152-17781 GCA_020440025.1 Verrucomicrobiia bacterium | reverse complement strand
GTCGCCCAGATCGCACCGATGATGGTGTCCTCACGCTCCTTCGCTTTCAGGCTGACCATGCCGATGACCAATGCCGACGCCAAGGCCGAGACGATCGATCCCAACAAGGGTGTGCACCACGACCAGTCCAGACTGCGACTGAGAAAAATCGAGGCACCGATGCCGCCGAGAATGCTGTGAGAAATCGCCGCAGCGATGTAGCTGATGCGGCGGGTCACCACAAAACCACCCACGATCCCAAAGGTCACACTGGCGATGAGCCCCGCGATCAGGGCATTCCGCACCAGGGCAGTGGTCGGGCTGGCTACCGCATCGAAAAACTCGCCGAGTCCCTGGAGAAAATCAGTCATGATTGCAGGAAGAATGATCACCCTCGAGGTGACGGGATTTGCGGTCGTGCTCCAATCGATGTTCTCCAGAGAAAATTTCTCTGAGCAGATTGCCATGGAGATCCCCCACCGAATGCCGATGCACCCGATGGTTCACGCACAACACCGAGTCGCCCAGACGGCTGATCAGGTCGATGTCGTGAGTCACCAGCAGAATGGCCGCCTTTTCTCTCAGCCGATCCAGCGAATCGAGGAACTGGGCTTCCACGGTGAGGTCGACATTGGCCGTCGGCTCGTCCA
>JAGROX010000313.1:12194-17063 GCA_020440025.1 Verrucomicrobiia bacterium | reverse complement strand
GCTTCCCGCTCCAGCCCGACCTCCGCCAACGCGGCGCGGGCCGCGTCTTTGCAATCCTTGGAGTAAAAACCGAAGCGCACCTTGTCGACCCGCCCCATCAGAACAATGTCCAAGGCATTGACCGGAAACATGGGATCGAATCGCAGCGCCTGGGGCACATAGCCAATGCGTCGACTTCCGTCTTCGGGTGATTCACCGAAAATCTTGATCTTTCCCCGCTGAGGTTCCAGCAATCCGAGAGCCAAGCGAAGCAAGGTCGTTTTGCCTCCGCCATTCGGACCGATCACACAGGTGGAAGCTCCCGGCTCCACGTCAAAGGTCACGTCCTCCAGCACCAGCGTGCTCCCGTAACGAAACGAGACGCGATCAAAACTGACGGCAGGGGTGGACATGAAACGGGCGAGAAAAAGAATCGATTCAAGAGGGTTAAGTCCGCGACTCAACCCTCTTGGATCGATATTAGCCGACAGCCTTTGAAATGCAACTCACTTGCATTAGTGAAACCTTCAGAAAGTCGACTGCCAGCGAGCGAATTCGGCGACGAGTGATGCAAGGCGTTGGGGGTCAGAGTTGGCCAGATCGATCTTTTCACCGAGATCCGAGCCGAGATCAAACAGGGCCCAGGGTTGATCCGGTTTCTCGCGCACGATTTTCCAATCTCCCATGCGCAGGGCGGCGTGTTTCCCGTATTGGAAAAACAGAGATTGATGCGGCGATTTCTTCTCCGCTCCCGTCAATACCGGTAGCGGATTCTGACCATTAAAAACACGCCCATCATTCGGCAAGGAGGCACCGGCCAGAGCCACCGCCGCCGGCAACAGATCCGGTGACCAGAGCGGCGCATCGATCACCGAGCCGGGCACAATCTTTCCGGGCCATCGCGCCATGGCCGCGACGCGGAGACCTCCTTCCCAGCAGGTGACGCCGCCACTTCTGAGCGGATCGTTGTTCCCCACGTCGAGACCTTTTCGATTCAGCAAAAAGGCGCCGTTGTCTGACATGAAAAAGACGAAGGTGTTGTCTGCGGCTCCCGCTTTTTCCAAGGCATCAAGCACGCGTCCGATGGCTTCGTCCAACGCCCAGACGACGGCGGCATAGCGTTTCACCGGATCGGATTCCTCCGGAGTCAAGTTCAGCGCCGCAAAGGCTCGATCCGGTGCCTGCCAGACATTGGGCTCGCCCTCGGCCTTGTTTCGTGGGTTGGGAAAATGCGGCGCATTGAAAGGCAGATAGCAAAACCACGGGACGGCCTCGTCGGATTTTCGCTGAATGAAACGGATGGCCGCGTCCGCAAAGAGATCGGTCGAATACTCGCCCCGTCGCACCACCGGTTCGATGCCGTCGTAGAGATCCGGTTTCCCGTTATAGTTGTGGGTGTAGTAGTCGATGTTTCCCGAGGCATGACCAAAGAACTCATCGAACCCGCGCTCGGTCGGTCGCGAGCCTTCGGCAAAGCCGATGTTCCATTTCCCAAAGCAACCCGTCGCATAGGGTGTGGGCGCTTTCTTGAGCAGTTGCGGAATGAGATTCTCCTCGTGCCCCAAGCCGATGCCCCAGTTTCCCTCAATGCCGGGCAACTGCTGGGTCAGCCCGTGACGCTCCGGAATGCGCCCCGTCAGCAGGCAGGCTCGCGACACCGTGCAAGTCGGCGATGCGGTATAGAAACTCGTCAATCGCGCGCCCTCCGCGGCCAGGCGGTCCAGATGCGGAGTCGGAATCGGCGACTCCGGTCGATAGCTGCGCAGATCACCGTAGCCGAGATTATCGGCCGTGATGATGAGGATATTGGGCGGCGCGGCCCGGCCGGGAAACGCGAATCCCAACACCAGGACAATTGCCAGAAAGGCGGAGGCTTTCATGATCTGAAAATCATGCTGCCAAGTGCCGACTTTTGCCCAGTCAAAACGGGCCGTGTCTGCGCCCCGTCGGCTTTTTCCGCTGGGGCCGCGACTGCTTGAGCGGGCCGAAGATCAGTTCGGCGCCGTCGGTTTTGATGGAACAGACGAAAGCCATCAGCTCGCCCAATCTCCCCGGGGGAAACCCTCCCCCTTTGTTCACAAACCACTGCAGGTACTCCAGCGGCAATTCGTCGAGGTAGCGATACTGGTATTTGCCGAAAGGCATGCGATAACGCGCCAAGTCCTCGAGATACTCGGCCAGATCGGCTCTCATGTCCTCGAAACGGAAACCGCAGTTGGGATCTTCTTCGGCCATTGGCGATTCAGGGGAAAACGTGAACACAATCCGAAGCCACCCGGCCTTTTTCATCGAAACGAACGCCTTCTTCCGTCAGCATGCGCCGTTTTCGGTCGATCTCCGCCCCTTGCGTTTCGCCGGCGAAACCTCCCAGAGTCAAATCACCACGGACGATGCGGTGGCAGGGCACTTCGGGAGCGAAAGGATTGCGTTTCAGGGCCTGGCCCACCGCCTGCGACGAGCCGCACCCGATTTCCGCCCCCAGGCGCCCGTAAGTGGTGACCTTGCCTTTGGGAATCCGGCGCGCCGTCTCATAGACGCGGGTTTCAAATGTCGTGGGAGGTCTTCCAGTATCGATCATGGGAGAGCATCCTCACCCCACGATCTCCCCGATTCAACCCGGATTCCGAATCTCTGGCGAGCGAGCCAAACCGGTTTACTCTGTCGACAGTGATCGATTTCATCCAACCACTGATGCCGGGTATCAATCTCCCGGTCGTCCTCGTCGTCATCCTCATCATCGGAGTGGCTCTCGCCTTTTTCCGGGAATGGGGCAGCCCCGACGTGGTCGCGCTGAGCGCCCTCGGGGTCATCATTCTCTTTGGCCTGCTGCCCATCTCCGACGTGATCCGGGACGGCGTCATCATCGAGCGCGGTTTGCTCAGCGTCTTCAGCAATGGGGCGCCCATCACCATCGCGGCAATGTTTGTCCTCAGCACAGGACTGGAGCGAACCGGAGCGATCGATGCCATGGGGAAAATCTTCACTCGGGTGGCCGGAAAATCCGAACTGCGAGTCCTCCTCGTGCTCATGTTCATGTGCGCCCTTCTCTCGGCCTTCATCAACAACACGCCCATCGTCGTCGTCTTTCTCCCCATCGTTCTCGCCCACGCCCGAGCCACGGGATTGAAAGCCTCGAAACTCCTCATTCCCCTGTCTTTTGCCTCCATCCTCGGTGGCACCTGCACCCTGACGGGGACCTCGACCAATCTCATCATCGATGGCGTGGCGCAGGAATACGGTCAACGGGCGTTCACCATGTTTGAAATGTCGAAACTGGGCCTCGTCTACGCCGCCATCGGTTTCGTCTATCTCGCCACCATCGGGCGCAAGCTGTTGCCGAACCGCAGTTCGCTGGCCGAGATGCTGGAACCGCAGCCCGACCGTGATTTTCTCACTCAGTTCGTGGTGGAAAAGGAGTCCAACCTCATCGGAAAACCGCTCACGGAAACACTACTGAAAGAGTTCCCAGGCAGTCAGGTCCTCGAAGTGCGACGCCGGGGGCGCAATCTCGAGACCTCGCTGGATCAGTTGGAGATTCGGGAAATGGATCGTCTGCTCGTGACCCTTCACGGATCGAGCATCAAGCACCTCCACGAGAGTGAGGGCGTTCGTTTCCCAGCCCAGGCGCACCTACGGGAACTCGAAACTCGCGAGCTGAAACTGATCGAAGGCATCGTCGGTCCCCGCTCCAATCTGGTTGGCAAGACCTTGGAAGAAATCGGGTTCCGCAGAAATTTCGGCGTCCACGTGCTCGCGATCCACCGCCAAGGCATGAACCTGAGCAAAGACTTCAATCGGGTGCGACTCGCGTTTGGCGACACCCTTCTCATGGAAGGTCCGACCGAGGCCATCAATCGGCTCCAACAGACCCGCGACTTCGTCATCATCACCGAACCGACGGAGGTGAAAATCATTCCCGGCAAGCTCCGCATCGGCATCGCCATCACCGCCGCATTCATTCTTGGCGCGTCTTTCCAGATCCTGCCGATCCCCGCGCTGGCATTGCTCGCGGCCCTCGCCATGATCCTCTTTCGCTGCGTCACCGCCCACCAGGCTTACGAAGCGGTGCAGTGGAACATTGTCTTCCTGATTTTCGGGATGCTGGCCCTCGGCCTGGCCATGGATCAAACCGGCACCGCCCGCCTCATGGTCGAGGGCATCATGCACGTCTTCGGCAACTTCTCCCCCTTCGTCATCCTGGCTGTCGTCTACCTGCTCAGCTCCACGCTGACCGAACTCATCAGCAACAACGCCGTCGCCGCCCTGCTGACTCCCATCGTCATCGGCATCTCCAAGAGTATCGAATACGGCGGCGAGATCGGCGTCGATCCCCGGCCCTTCATCATCGCCCTAATGTTTGGTTGCAGCGCCAGTTTTGCCACCCCGATCGGCTACCAGACGAACACTTACGTCTACGGCGCAGGCGGCTATCAGTTCAAAGATTTCCCCCGAGTCGGAGTCCCGCTAAACCTGATTCTCTGGATCGTGGCGTCGATCCTGATCCCGATTCTGTGGCCGTTTCGGTGACTTGCGTCGCACCGATCCTTCCTCTGCCGTTCACGCAAAAATCTCGCTCACCACCCGACCGCCTTCCGGTCCGGTGAGTCGATGCTCGCGGCCCGCGTAACGGAAAACGAGATCGTCCGGCGGCAGGCCCATGAGATGCAACATCGTCGCGTGAAGATCACGGAAGTGAACCTTGCCATCGACGGCCCGGGCACCCGTTTCATCGGTAGCTCCGTGAACGTGACCGCCTTTGACACCACCACCAGCCAGCCAAAAGGTGAAACCGTTGGCGTTGTGCCCGGTCTCGTCTTTGCCGTTCTCCGGCGTCAGTCCGGGGCGGCCAAATTCGCCTCCCCACACCACCAGGGTTTCTTCCAACAAGCC
>JAGROX010000313.1:11746-12111 GCA_020440025.1 Verrucomicrobiia bacterium | reverse complement strand
TGATCCCAACTGCCGTGATTCAATTCCACAAAGCGCACTCCGGCTTCGATCAAGCGGCGGGCGAGCAAACATTGACGGCCGAAATCCGAATTCCGACAGGTGCCCTCGCTCCGTCCCTTGCCCACGCGATAGGCTTCCAGCACCGAGGCAGGTTCGTCGCTGATATCGAGGAGTTCGGGAGCCGTCACCTGCATGCGAAAGCCGAGTTCCATCGATTCGATCACGCCTTCGAGACCGCTTTCTTCGGGGCGGCTGGACTGATGCTGACGATTCATCGCCTGAACAAGATCGAGCTGCCGACGCTTTACGGAGGCGGGCAGATGATCCCCGCCAATATTCGCGATGGTCGCCCGGGACATGTCTTC
>JAGROX010000313.1:0-11629 GCA_020440025.1 Verrucomicrobiia bacterium | reverse complement strand
CCGTAACTGACCCACGATCCCAGACTCGGCCGAGGTCGCAGTCGATCCCCGGTGTGAAGTTGGAGAAAACTCTGGGCGTGATTTCCGGTATCAGCGTGCATCCCATTCAGCAGACACAGCTTGTCGGCATGCTTCGCCGTTTCCGGCATCAGATCGGAAATCAGGAGCCCGCTCTCGCCATACTTCCGGAATTTGAACACCGAACCAGGGTGCGCCACTTTTCCCACCTGCGGCTTATAGTCAAAGGTATCCATCTGCGCGGGACCACCACTCATGCAGAGGAAAATGATCCGTTTGGCGCGGGCGGGAAACGTCGCCGGTCGATCGATCAGGCTCGTGGCATACGATCGCGTCGGCTGACACAGGGCCGATAAGGCCAGGTAGCCAAAACCGCAGGAAGCTGATTGCAGCATGCCACGCCGGGTGAAGCGAGGCGCGTTGCCAGCTGGATAGGGAGTCAGGTCAGTCGACATAGCGGAATTCGTTGGTGGCAAACAAGGCTTGGCAAAAGCTGGCCCAGACCTTCTCGCGGCGGACGGAGGCATCGGGCACCCTGGGTTTCAGTTCGTCATCGATCGCGCGCATCATCGCCAGCGAACGTTCGGCTTCACCGGATTCCGGTTCCCGACCGAGCGCTCGACGCAGCGCCGAGTTGGCAAGAGCGAGGTCATCGACCTCCGGCCCATTCGCATTTTCGAAAAGACTGCGGGCAAAGGCGCGGCTCTCCTCCACGACGAAGGGACTGTTGAGAAGAAACAGCGCCTGAGTTGGCAGGACGGTAACGGACCTTTTGCCTTTGACCGAAATCCCGTCGGGGAGATCGAACGCGACCAGTTCCGGTGGCGGCGAGCTTCTCAACTGGCAGAGGTAAATGCTGCGATGCGGACTCGGCTCGTGAAGGTTTCCCGCGAGATTGATGAGAATGTCCCGGTGCCGGATCAGGGAACCTTCGGCGGGCGTCAGAACCAGGGATCCACTCGCCTGAAGCACCCGATCCCGCACTGCCTCGGCATCGAGCCGACGACGGAGGTGCCTCGCCAGATGGACGTTGCCGGGATCGGCATCGACCAGGTTCAGGTCCGCGGCGCTGTCGAGCTGATAGGTCCGAGTCAACACGATGGCCCGGATGAGTCGCTTCATCGACCAGCCATCTTCCACAAATCGCAGCGCCAGATGATCGAGCAATTCGGGATGCGTTGGCCGATCACCATAGACGCCAAAATCATCCGGCGTGCCGACGATGGCCTGACCGAACAAGTGCAACCAGATCCGATTGACCATGACGCGCGCCGTCAGCGGATGATCGGGGCGGGTCACCCACTGCGCCAGCTCCAGACGACCACTGCGATCCTTGGGCAACACCACCGGCTTGTCCGTCAGTCCGCAGGCCCGCAGAAACCCTCGCGGCACTTCCTCACCGAGCTTCTTCGATTCGCCCTTGAGGTTAATTTTGCAATTGGCGGTCTCCTTTCGATCACGCGCTCCCATCGCCAGCGGCGTGCCAGGTTCCCATTTCGGTTTCGGCTGCTTTTTGGGAATGCCGGTGTTGGATTCGATCACCAGTACCGTCTCCACAAAATCCTTGGGCGGCGGGACCTTGGCCGCAGCTTTCAACACATGAAGATCGGTGGGCGGAGCGGTCAGCCCCTCATAGGCGGCCGGTCCCCACAGGGTTTCGGTACTTTTGAAAATTCCGGCCAGCGCATAGTAGTCCCGCGTCGGGATGGGATCGTGCTTATGATCGTGGCAACGCGCACAGGCGACACTGATGCCCATGATGCCCGAGCCGACCACATTGATCTGATCATCGACGACATCCATCTCGAAATTGTCGTTCATCGCCTTGGCAGGCTTGGCCCCGATGGCGAGAAATCCGGTGGCCACGATCTGGCGGTCATGCTCGGCATCGTTCTCGGCGGGCAACTGATCTCCGGCGATCTGCTCGGTCACGAAACGGTCGTAGGGCAGATCCCGATTAAAGGCATCGATGACATAGTCCCGATACCGCCAGGCATGAGGAAACGACGGATTGCGGCTGAGTCCGTCATTGCCGTTTGATTCTCCGTAGCGGGCCACGTCGAGCCAGTGCCGTCCCCAGCGTTCGCCGAACTGAGGCGAGGCGAGGAGGTCATCGACCCAGCGCTCCACCGCCTGTTGGCCGTCCGTCTCAAACTCGGTCGTGAAGGCCGCCACCTGCTCAGCGGTCGGCGGCAGACCGATGAGATCGATAAACAAACGCGGCAGCAAGGTCGCCGGCGGCGCGTCTTCCGTCGGGGAAAGTTCCGCTCCATCGATTCCCGCCAGCACGAAATCATCGATGGGATCGCGACCCCAGTCCGGATCGGAAACTTCGGGCACCGCAGGATTGGTCACCGGTTGAAAGGACCAGTGGGTGGTGGCGGCTGGATCGTCCACCAGCTTGCTCGCTTCAGCGGCGGCGATCGATTTTGCCTTTTCGGAATCGCGGGGATCGGGCGCTCCCATTTTTACCCAGGTGACGAAATCGTTGACCACCTGCGCCGGCAGAGGTTTTTCCGGCGGCATTTCCAGATGCTCCCAGCGCAGCGATTGAACGATAAGCGATTCGTCGGGATTGCCGGAAACCATCGGCGGACCCGACTCGCCGCCTTTGCGAAAGGCATCGGGAGTATCGAGCAATAGTTTCCCGCCGATCTTCTCAGCATCCTGCGAGTGACATTCGTAGCAATGCGTCACCAGAATCGGCCGAATCTTCGATTCGAAAAATGCGCGATCCTCCGCCTCGCTTGCCGCCGCGACTGAGCAGACGCAAGCGCCTGACAACAAAGCAATGAGGACAACTGAGGAAACCTTCACGGGATCAGGACGGGCAACCCGAAAAACCTACCACTCCCTCGTGATCAGCCGCAATCTTCTCGCTTGGCGCATTCGGGCCATGAACCGGTGACCTAAGAGGGTATGATCGCCGACTCAACCCTCTTGAATCGGCAGGCGAACTGGGGTTCCCTTCCACCACGATCATGTCACGTCGCGTCCTCCGGATTCTCGCTCCCCTCTTGCCTCTGCTCCTGCTGGTGTTGGCGGCGGGTGGTTTCTGGCTGAACAACCGCGAAACGACGGTCGAGGTGCCCGAGCCGGTGAAGGAAACGGTTCCGCCGGTCACCATCGATGAATCACCACCGGAAGCGGTCGTCGAATTTCGACACCTCGAAGGAGCGCGACTGGACGAGGGTGCCGAGAAGCCGACCCACTCGGCCTTTCTCGAAAATCTGGATGGCCAGCGCGTCGTCATCGCCGGTCACATGACGCGATTCGACAGCGACTCGCGATTCAAGCAATTCGTCCTCGTCGAAAACGCCCCCGGCGTGAATCTGTCGATTCCCCCGGCCAGCGAGGTCGTCTTTGTCGAACAACTTGGCTCGAATATCGCTCCCGACGGCAGCTATCCCCTCGTCGCGGGACTGATCGCGGTTCGGGGAATTTTTCGAATCTATGACACCATTCCGCCCAATCCCGGACTGCAACAGGGCTACTGGTTCGCGATCGAAGAGGCGATCATCGATCCCTTGGGCGCGCCATTAAATGCGAATTAAGATCGCATTGAAGATGGGGAAAATGCCCAAGTGGAGAGAGAACTGATCTGAATTCTTCCAGCGGAGCCAGCCAACGCCAACGAAGCCTCTCCCCTTTTGACCTCCGCCCCAATTGAACCCGGTCGGTCTGATTCACTATCGCCCGAAGGCTCAGGAGCCCTCGAACAGATGGGAGTGGGCCGGACAGCAGGCTCCCCCACCGTTCTGCCAGTAATCATAGCTTGGCTTGTGATCGCCTCCACCAGCCGTCCCGGACGGCGAGGGACCTGATTCCGGCGTGGTCTGGCAGGACACCATTCCAGAGACGAGAATCGGCAATGAAACGATGATGGCAAAAAGTTGACAGACTTTCTTTTTCATGGAAATTATGGTATTATTAGATTTTAAGGATTTTGCAAGACCGCTTGGATCCTCTATCGCGAAATATTCGCAATAATGTTATTGCAATTCATTTGCAACTGCAAGAAAATGGTAACCATGAACACCCGTTCCCGTCAATCCTTCATCACTGCTATTGCCACTTCCTTTGGTTTTGCAGTACATTTCACCGCTCCGCTCTCCGCTGGCGATTCTACCCCTCTGAATCCTCCTGCTCAAGAAGCGGCGATTTCCGATCAGAGCCTTCTCGATTCCCTGTCTTTTTCGGACGCCAACCTTGGAGGCTTTCTGTTTCCTCACTTTCATGCTTTAGGGGCATTTGGTGATACGACAGGAAACCAGGAGAGCCTGGCCCAGGGTCACCACGATCCGCAGACCGACGCCACCTTGCAGGCGCTGCATCCGGGGATGTCGCTAAGAGCCGGTATGCTCCAAGGCTTTGCCACTGCAAATGGCTACACCGACGCTCACGGGCACTTTAATTTCGTCCTTGAGGAGGGCTTCCTCAAGTTGGTCGACCTGCCTTTGGGCATCCAACTGCGCGGCGGTCAGTTTTACAATCGTTTCGGATTCCAGAACAGCCTCCACAATCACGGGTGGATGTTCGTTGATCAGAATCTGGTCAACGGTCGCTTCCTCAATGAAGGCGAGTTGGGCACCATCGGCGGCGAGGTTTCCATCGACGTGCCTCTCTCCATGATGCAGGCCTCGGTCCTTTCGGTCGCGGTCGGCGGACTTCCCTCGCACGGGCACGGGCATGACCACGGACACGAACATGGCGATCACGAGGAGGCGGAGTTCGAAGCCGAGGGAGCAAACTTCACCAACACCCTGGTTACCGCCGCTTGGGTAAATCAATACGACATCAACGACATGAACCGTATCACCGGGATCTTTTCAGGAGCCTGGGGCGACAATGAATTCGGCAGGACAACCCAAGTCTATGGCGTCGGTTTCGAGTATCTCTGGCGAGAGAACGGCTACGGCGCGGGTGGCCAGTCAGTTCGCTGGCGCAATGAACTGATGTATCGCGATCTCGGAGGGGTCTCCGGTCACCTCCATGAGGAGGAAGAGCATGACGAGCACGGTCACGCGGACGAGGACGAGGAAGAACACGACCACCATGAGGAAGAGCATGAACACGACGAAGAGCGCCGCTATGCGAGCTTCGACGAGTTTGGTCTTTATTCGACCATGATTTACGGCTTGAACGAGCATTGGGAAGCAGGAGCGCGAGCCGGCTGGGTCTCGGGCATCAGCGAAATGGGCCTGGATGATCGTTTTCGTCTCTCTCCCATGATCACTTGGTATGCCAATTCCGCTCGGACGCTTCAGGCACGCCTTCAATACAACTGGGATCACTCCGACGACTTCGGTTCCGAGCATTCGGTCTGGTTCCAGGTCGGCCTAAATTTCGGCGGTCCCGAGGTTCGCTGATACCGATTGATCACCTCCGTCTCCGAATTCATTCCCTGCCATGAAACACTTCGCTTTCTGCTTCCTTCAGCAATCCGTTGTTCCCCGGATGATCAGTGCCTGCGCGGTCATACTCGCTGGTGCCATCGCTCCGATCGCCCAAGCCGATCTGAAGGTAGCCACGCTGCATCCCCTGATGACTGACGTCGCCAACAAGGTCGGTGGTTCCCACGTCACCGTGGTCACACTGATGAGCCCCGGCGAGGACATCCACCAGTTCAGTCCGACTTCCTCTGATATGACCGAGGCACGCTCCGCTGACGTGGTGCTGGCCTCCGGAAAAGGCGTCGAACTCTACCTGCCCAAGCTGAAAGCGAGCCTTCCATCGACTACTCATGTCATCGAAGCCGGCAACGCCTGCCGCTCCATCAAACTCTCCGCCAAGGACGCGATCTTCGCCTGCTGCCCGCAGCATGCCGCAGGAAGCATCGACCCTCACTGGTGGCACAGCATTTCGGGAATGCAAAGCGCGGCCGACTACGTGGCCAAGGAATTCGGCAAAGCCGATCCCGCGAACAAAGATGCCTATCGTGCCAATGCCAAGGCCTGGAGCGCCGAACTGAAGACACTGCAAAGCTGGGCCAAGCGGGAAATCTCCAAGGTGCCTCGCTCTCGACGCTATCTGGTGACCTCGCATGCCGCCTTCGGATACTTCTGCAAGGAATACGGCTTCAAATCGATCCCGATTTCCGGACCCACCGAGGAGGCGGTCTCGTCGCAGTACCTGAGTGAGGCCATCGAGCAGGTCAAAGCCAACAATGTCACCACAGTGTTTCCGGAAAACAACGCCAGCACCAAAGCCCTCGACGCCATCATCGCCGCCACCGGCACCCGGAGAGGCTCGCCCTTGATCGCCGATGGCTCTGCCTCCGGTGTCACCACCTACAAAGCGTTCGTAGAGCACAACATCAGCGCCGTAGTGGACGGCCTCGGCGGCTCCTGATCGGGCCAACCTACTCCCCTCCCAAGCGATGCGCGGTTTTCCCTTACTCAACACTCTCCTGATCCTCGCCGGATTCGCATTGGCTTGGTGGCCGCTGAAGCACTCCGCCACCGGTTCTGGAGCGTCCGTGGCATCGGTTCCGAATACGGCCACCGCAGAGATGAGGGAAACCTCTCCCCAACCAGAAACCAGCCCGGCCACCTTTCGCGTTTTCGCCAGTACACCGCTGGCATCGCTCCGGATCGAGTCGCTGGGACAACTGCTGTTCCAGGACACTGCCATGCAAGCCGAAGGCACCATCGAGCGAGAGCTGCCCGCCCTGGAGATTCCAGACGAAGGCGTTGAGTTCTGGGTCGAAGCGACATTCGTCGGGTCTCCGGAACACCACCAACCGATCGCGCTGGGGATTGAACTCGCCCCCAACGAGAAAGACTCCCGCACGGTGACGCTTTGGACCGACGAATCCGACTCGCTGTCCGTAGCCGACTCCGCTGTCTTCACCTGGGCACCGTGATCGCAACTCCCTTCCTTCCTTTTTTCCTGCCGTGCCTCTTCATCAACCACCCCAGTCAGTTTGCGACGATCCTCTCGGCCATGAGTTGAGGGTCGAAAATCTCTCCGTCAATTACGGCGAGGTTCGAGCCCTGGAGGACGTGAATCTCAGCATCCGCTGTGCCGGGTGTCTCGCCCTGATCGGTCCCAATGGCGCGGGAAAAAGCACGCTCCTGAAATCACTCGCCGGCCTGGTGAACGCCGCTTCCGGAGAGATCCGCTGGCGCGGAAGCCTGATCCAGAAAAGCAGCACCGAAATCGCCTACCTCGCGCAACGAAGCGAAGTGGACTGGAATTTCCCTCTCACCGTCCGCGGACTGGTCGAGATGGGTCGCTACCCGCATCTCGGCTGGTGGCGCCGGTTCGGAAAACGTGATCGCGATATCGTTGATCAATCTCTCGAAACCATGCGACTGACTGAACTTGCCAGCCGCCAGATCAGCGCCCTCTCCGGTGGTCAGCAACAGCGCGCCTTTGTCGCTCGCGCCCTGGCCCAGGAGGCCCATGTTTTTCTTCTCGACGAGCCCTTCACTGGCCTCGACCGACCTTCCCAAGACCTGCTCAAGGATCTCATCACCCAGCTCGCGGTCGAGGGCAGGCTCGTCATCGCATCGCATCATGATCTGGACACCGTCCCCAGCATTTTCGACGACGTCCTACTGATCAATCGCAGACAGATCGCCTTCGGTAGCGTCAGCGAGGCATTCAATATCAAGAACCTCGAGGCCTGTTTCGGTTCCCTCAATTTTCACGCCCAGACTTCTATGCGGAGCCAGCCGTCTGCACTTGCCGATCCTACCGCGGGCAAGAATTCATCCCGAATCAGTGCAACGTCCGCTTCCCTGTCATCCTGAAGACCGCACCCACCTTCGCTACCCCATGGACTGGTTCACCGAACCCCTTCAACAAATCCACATCCAGCGCGCACTTTTCATCTGCGTGCTGGCCGGATTCACCAACGGATACCTCAGCGCCTTCGTGGTGTTGCGCAAATCTGCGCTCCAAGTCGGCTCTCTCTCGCATACACTGCTGCCGGGTATCGCGCTCGGCGTGCTGCTGTTCGGGATTTCGCAGGCCAGCCTCTTCTCCGGTGCCCTTCTGGCCGCGTTGATCGTTGGCGTCGGCAGCCTGCTGATCGCCCGCAGTTCACGGCTGGATCAGGAAACCGCGCTGGCTATTCTCTACACCACCGCCTTTGCCGGCGGTGTCGTGATGATGGAGTTCGCGCCCGTCGATATCGATATCGACCAGTTTCTTTTCGGAAATATCCTCTTCGCTGGACCTGCGGACCTACAAACGGTTTTCTGGGTTTCCCTGATCGCGCTGTCCGTGCTCACCGCCCTGCGCCGTCCTCTCATCCTGATGCTGTTCGAACCCTCCGCAGCGCGAGCCGCAGGCGTGCCAGTGCGGGCGATGAACTACCTGTTGCTTGGTCTCTTGATTCTGGTGCTTATTTCGACTCTCCAGGCCGTCGGTTGCCTGCTTGCACTCGGCCTGCTGGTGACCCCCGCCGCCACCGTCTACCTGTTGACTGATCGCGTGGAAGTTCTTTTCTGGGGAGGGGGCGTTCTCGGAGCAGTGAGCGCGACCTTTGCCCTTTTTCTCTCTCATCACCAGGATATTGGCACTGGTCCCGCCATCATTCTGACTCTTGGTGCGCTCTTTTTCGTCGCTTGGATTTTCAGCCCGAAATACGGGCTACTCGCCGGACTTGTGTCCCGACTTCGACGACCGGTGGAGGCTTCCTGAATCCCGCCTTCGCTCCCTCTGCGTCTTTTGGCTCAGATCAAGGGACCGACTCCTCGGCTCGAGTCGGACAGACGCCACGGAAAAAAATCGAGATCGGCACCGAGCATTCCATCTGGCTGCAGATCGGCATCAGCTGGGGCGGTGCCCCCTCGGGGCACGATCACGAGCACTGAGCTGCCGACGGCCGAGACTACGGTTTCCCGACGACCAGTTCTTTGGCCCCGTCGTCAAAGCTGAGGCAGAGAGTGACCTCGCCGTTTTCATTCACGGCGCTACCGAGGCCCTTGCCACCGGAGCCGGTGCGATCGATGCGCGGCTCCAGGAGAATCGATCGGAGTCGCGTCGATTCGGCGGAGGCCGTGTTGTAGAGGGTGCCCTTGCGGAGCGCGAGCGAAGCTCGGTTCAGGACGGTGGGAAACGAAGCATCTTCCCCGTTTCCGCCATTCGGACTGGGATGAGGCACCAGGGCGTTGCCGGTGAAAAGGGCCTGGTTCCGGGCCGGCGATCCCGTGAGGGCGGCTACGATGGCGTAGTTGCCGTTCAACGGATCGACTTCGACGCGCTGGATCGCCCGCACTTTCGTGCCGTCCCGGTCGCAGATTTCGTCGCCTTCGCGGAGCAGTGGTTCGAGTTCCCAGTCCTCAAAGTCACTTCGATACCAGGCCAGCGCGACGGCGCAGTCGTTCGATGGATTCACCGCCGGGCCGGCCAGCTTGATCAGCAGGACCAGCTTGTCGCTGCCGACCGGCCAGAAGGCGCGGATCTGGCTGAGAAACGTTCCCGGAGCCGCGAACTCCTCACCTTTCAGCACCAGGGCCAAAGCGCCGCCTTCCTTCCAGATGCCCTCGGTGATTCCCCGGTGATCGGCATCGGGAACCACGCTGGCCCGCACCAGGCCGAAATTTCCCTGCATCCCTTCCCCCAACATGGACCGGAAGGTCGCGGAGTCGGCGGGGTCCGCGCTCCGCAGTAGGGCCCCATCTCCCTGGCGCGCCACGTTGTAGTGGGTTCCCGCGTTGTTGTTGGAAAACGCCTGCTGCAGGGCACGACCACCGGCGGCAGGCCGCACCCAGGCACTGTGGGCAAAAAAGCTCGAATTGTTCTGGGCCACCCGTCCAAAGAACTGGGCAAAGGTATCACCATTCAAAGCTTCCGTTCCCTCGCGCGCCTCGGAGCCAGCCACGGTCCCGTTTTCGTTCAGCACCAGGATGCCAGTGTCGTTGGTCGGAGTGACTCCACCCAACCCGCTACGGAGGCGATAGGCGACTCCCACCTCACCACTGGCAGCACCACGTTTCTGGGTTACCTCGGTGAAAACCTGGGCGGCGGGACTCCCGTCGCCGGTATCGAGTTGGGTGATCGGATCGCCACTCTGGAAGAGCTTGGTGCGGCTGGTTCCATCGTGATTGAAGAGAACGCGATTGTTGAGACCGTTGATTCCGGGTCCTGAGAGAAATCCGGGAAAAACGGCCTGGGCAGTCTGGCTGCACAACGGCGGGCCGACGGTGCGAACGCTTACTCCGGAACCGAACATGGGCAATTCCTCGCGGCTTTTTGCCAGCAAATCGGTGAATCCTCCGAGATCCGACCACACGCCCTTGTCGCGGTTTCCTCCCGAGCCTGGCCCCATGAGTTGAGCGCAGAAGGCGACTTCGCCGTCGGCATTGATCACAGGCGACTGGAAGCGACGAAATTCGGCCTCCACGGTGCCCGGAGCATAGCTGCGGGTCTGAGTCAGGGTGGTCAGCGGCAGTGGCCCCACCAGCGAGCGATAAAAATATGCGGCTCCCGCATTGTTTCCGAGATCGTCATCCTCATCGTCGCCGAATACGGCCAGGTTCCCACAGACCGAGACTGCCCGGGAGGCTCCTCCGATACCAGTCGCATTCCCCGGATCGGGCATGAAATCGAGGAAAGCGCCGCGGGAGAGATCGTAAATGTGAGTGCCGGCGGTAGGAAAGTTCGTATGAAGATAGGCGAGATGACCGCTCAAGGCGACGGGCGCGAAACTTTCGTTGGGGGCTCCGGTCGGCGCATCGAGTCGTTCGATGATGGTTCCGGTTCGCACGTTCACCACGAAGGCCACGTCGAAATCGTCAAAATACGCAAATCCACCGATGAGGGCCATCTCCCCGTCCAGCATCACATTTCTCCCAAAAAACGAGAAATCATCCGGCCCTCCCGGCGCCACAAACTTTCTCAGTTGCCGACCGCTGCGGGCGTCGAACAGATAGGCTGCTCCACGCTGTCCGTTCTTGTCAGGCGCTCCCACCAGGGCGAGATCTCCACAGAGCGCCACTTCAATTCCGAACCCGTCTCCTGCCACTCCGTCGTCGGCAACGAATTTGCTGAGAAACTCGCCGGTGCGAAGGTCGAAAACGTAGGCGGCTCCGCGTGCGGTGTCATCGCCGTGAGCCCCAATCAGCACCAGGCCACCACTGGCCTCCATGGAAAGATTGGCGAATAAGTCGCCACCTTCCCCATCGGGGGCCTCGAGACGGTGGAGAAGTCGACCGTTCCTGGCATCGAACACGAAGGCGGCACCACGCGACTCGCGGTCATTGACGCCGTAGGCGCCGACAATCGCGTAGTTTCCGGAGAGGGCCACGGTGTCACCAAAGAAATCTTCCTGTGCCGGACTCGGCGCGGTCAGTTTTCGCAGGTAGCGACCCGTCCTCGCGTTGTAGAGATGGGCGGCTCCGGCGGCATCAGCCTGCTGACTGTTGAACGGTTCCCCCACCAGGATGAACTGGCCATTCGCGGCCACGGACAAACCGAATCCGAAGGAGGCTTGATCCCCGCCCGATCGACCGTGGAGCTTGGTGATGACGGGCGTTCGTGCATCGGCAGCCAGCGGGCAAAGCATCATGGCCAGGAAACTCCAGAGACGGAGGCGAGTGAAAGCGGGGACAGCAGGCATGGCAAAAGGTCAGTGTGGTGGAAAAACAGGTTCAAGCTT
>JAGROX010000312.1 GCA_020440025.1 Verrucomicrobiia bacterium | reverse complement strand
GCTCTGGATCTCGTTCACACCACCGAGCGCATCCAGAAGAACTGGTTTCATCTCTACATGAGGCAGCCCTCGCGATTTCATCCCACCGTGATCATGCCGAACTACTGGCCCGGCGGGCAATCGATTCGCCCCACCATTCTCGACGGCGATCCCGCGCAACAGATCGAAGCCTTGTGGACCTATCTCGAGAGCGGCACTCAGGCAAGAAAACCGCTCGGACTGTCTCGGCAGTCCAATGAACTGCGGGTTTTCGATGTGGCGGAAATCTGCCGGGGGCGCGGCACGGCAGGCTTCCGAGGGATCGGCGTAGGTTACTCGGGGCGAATCAATCTGGCATTCGATTCCGAGGAAATGGCGTTGCGGGAACTCTGGAAGGGAGAGTTTGCCAATGTGAACTTCGGTTCCTTTCATCCTCGGGGAACGGATCGGATCTCATTTCCTCCGGGCATTCCCTTTCACGATCTAAAATCGCTGGACGACAGCTGGCCTTTCAAGGGAAAGACGAACCATGGCTTTCCCCAGGATCACGGATACCAGTTTCGTGGTTATCATCTCGACGAAATGAGGAGGCCGACGTTCCGCTATCACTACCGGGAGATCGAGGTAGAGGAGTTTTTCGAGGATGTCGTCACTCAGGACGGGAACGACTACTTCAAGCGAACCTTCCAGTTCGAGGCCGCCGAACCGCAGGAGCCATTCTACTTTCGTGCGGCTTGCGGCAGGAAAGTCAGCGCCACCTCTGACCAGGTCTTTGTCATCGATCGACTGCAACTGCGCCTCACCAGCGATCACACCGGCATTCTACGCGAAGGGGATCCGGGCGAGATCCTGGTTCCCCTCACGCTACCGAAGGGAATCTCCACCCTCACCCTCGAATACCAATGGTAGACTTCCGCGTCATCATCATCGCCTTTGCGGCCGTTGCCCTGACGCCTGGGCTTCGGTCCGAGGATCTCGGTGCCATGTGGGGCAGTGGCGCGGAGGAGGCGAAGTATTATCCCATCGTTACCATCCCCATTCCGCCGGGAGTTCCCCTGCATCCTGGCGGGCTTGAAATCCTCCCCGATGGCAGGCTGGCGGTCGGCACCCGGCGGGGCGACATTTATTTCATCAAGGGGGCCTTCGATTCTCCACCGCAGCCTGAGTTTCACCTCTTCGCCAGTGGTCAGGATGAGATCTTCTCGCTCGCCTGGAAAGACGGAGCAATGACAGTCACTTCCTTTGGGGAGGTCACCCGCATCTCCGATACCGATGGCGATGAGGTGGCCGATCGCTATGACACATTGACCAACAACTGGGGCTACGCCGAAGGCCACGAGTTCGCCTTTGCCTCAAAGCCCGATCCCGAGGGCAATATCTGGATCGCGCTCGGCCTCAGCGGTTCCTACGAATCGCACAATCTGTTCCGTGGATGGGCGGTAAAAGTCACTCCTGAAGGCGAAATGATCCCCATCTGCAGCGGACTACGCAGCCCGGCGGGAGTCGCGGCGAATGTCGAGGGCGCCATGTTTGTGATCGAGAGTCAGGGGCCTTGGAATGGCAGTTGTTCGCTGAAGCATCTGAAACCGGGTGGCTTCCTCGGGCATCCCGCCAGCTACAACTGGTATCCCTTTGTCCCCGGCATGAAAGAACCGGTGATGCCCAACACCGATTCACGACTCACCGCCGAACGACAACGGGTGAAGGAACTGGTGCCTCCCGCGGTACAATTTCCCTACATCAAAATGGGACGCTCCATCTCCGGCTTCCGACTTAACCAGACCGGGGGGAAATTCGGCCCATTCGAAAACCAATTTTTCCTCGGCGACTACACGCTCAGCATCATCATGCGGGCCACGACCGAGGAAATCAACGGCGTGTGGCAGGGCGCCTGCTATCCCTTTCGTGAAGGCCTGGCCACCGGAATCATGAACGTGGAGTTCTCGCTGCAGGGCCAACTCATCGCCGGTGGATTCACCACCAACCTGCAGTGGCCGGTTCGGGGAACGGAGCCCTTTGCGATCCAACGTCTCGACTGGACTGGCGTGACGCCCTTTGAAATCCAAGAGATCAGAATCAAAAAGGACGGATTCCTTGTGAATTTCACCAAGCCGATCGATCCGCAGATCGCGGCCAAGTCGGACAGCTATGCCATCACCACCTACACCCACATTTATCACGCAGGCTACGGCAGTCCCGAAGTGGACCAGACCACGATCAAAGTCACCAACGCCGTTCCGTCAGAGGACGGTCTCTCGGTCCGACTCTCACTGGAACGATTCGAAAAGGGACACATTCACGACTTCGATCTCGGCGGGATGAAATCACGAGATGGCGAACCCCTGCTCCACACGAAGGCCTACTACACCGTGAATGAGATCCCGCTCGATTGAGAGAGAGCGCCGATTCAACCCTGTTAGGTAGCAGACTTGCCCCTGTTGGGTCGAGATCGACCCCGATTAACCAGCAGGCTGGGCTTCCCACACCTTGACGTTATCGATCACCACCAATTCCCCTTGGGCCACGAAGCGAATGTTCGGCTTGTCGGTGTCGAAATCGGCATGGGATCCGGCCAAAGTGATGGCATCACCAATACGGACAGCGACCTTGTCTCCAACGATCTCGGCCGTGAGCGTGTAGGTCTTGCCCTTCTCCAGCGCCGTTTTGGCATCGGCCATCATGATCGCTTTTGAGGTGGGATCTTTTTTGTCGAGGTCCTTGCGAAGCTGGGCGCCCTCCTCATTTATAGTGACGCGCCAGAGGTGTCCCTTGGCATGGTTGAAACTCAGGACAAAGCCTTTGACTCCCTGAAGCACGAAGTCGAACTGGAGAACCAGATTGTGGTTGGGCTTCTGAAGGTTCAGCACAGCAGCATGCTTGTCCGACTCCAGTTCGGCCCCCACCAAGGCACCGTCCTTGATCGCCCACTTGCCCTTGGCCACCACCCAATCGGAGCTCAATGCGTCACCGGAAAAATCGTCGACCGCCATTTCAGGTCCCAACTTGGCGATGGTGAGTTTCGGTCCCTCGCCGGCAAAGCCAGAGATGCCCGACACGAGGAGAATCGACAGGGTTAACGCAGTGAATTTCATGGAGGAAGCGTCGCTCCGGCGGTTGGAACTGGCAACTCCGTGATTCGGGGCTGGCCCGGGGTCCTGGTTCAGTCCACACGAACCGCGGCGCAGGTCATTTCCAGCACGCGCCAGAGGGCTTGCCCCCCAAGAGAGCCTTCGTGAAAGGCGGTGGCCGGAATGGGCTGCCAATCGCTGCGATCACTGGTGGGCGACGGTTGAGGAATCCGCGTCAGGCTTTCCTCATACTGCTGATCCTTGCCACCAAGTTTGTAGATGACGAGATCGAGCGAGGGAACCACGAACAGGCAAAATCCTCCGGCACCGCTTTTCCAGAACGCATCCCGCGGCGCCCCGGCGACGTGACCATCGGCGTTGTTTTCAAACTGATGGCTGAAAGGCGTGTGGGGATTGTAAGGACTCGGAGCCTGGCATTTCCGGATGTAATCTGCGGGTACGATTACTTGATCCTTCCACTTCCCCTCATGCGCCAGGCAGTAGCCAAAGCGCATCACGTCGGTCGCGTGGAGCGCGATGCTCCCGGCACCATTGGCGTGCGCCATGACCACGTCGCCGCGATAGAGGCAGTAGTTCCATTCGCCCCACCCCTGGGGTTTGGCGAGACGTTCCTGGATGTAATCCTTCAGTTCCATCCCACTGACATTACGCAGCACGATGCTGGCGATGTGGGGAGACGGTGAGGAATAGGAGTATCCGGCACCCGGATCACACCAGAGCGGTACGCGCAGCGACGATTCATCGATCTCGCGCACGTCCTGACCTTTGACCGGTTTCAATGCCTGTGGTCTCGGCCTGCCTTTCACGTAACCGGTGGGCGCCTGTCCCTCACCCCAATAGCCTGCCGTCATGCAGAGGAGTTGGCCGAAGGTGATGTCTGCCTTTCGCGGATCATTGAGTGGAAACGCCTGTGGCAGATAGGTTTCGGTGAAGACTTTGGTGTCGAGACCATCGGGGATCTTGGCCTGAAACTCATCGAGCATGATCCCGCAGGCGATGCTGCAGAATGCCTTGCCAGTGGACGCCATGTCGGGATTCGCGTTGCGACTGGCCCGACCAAAATAGCGCTCGAACACCAGATAACCCTTGCGGACCACGACGAGCCCCCCGTTGGCAGTCGAGCGTTCGGCAATCGTGTAGGCGGGTTCCAGTTTCGCCAGGTCCATCCCCGCGAGATCGCGCGCGTCCGCCTCGGTCTTGGCCTCTCGCCAACCGCCCTCACTGTCAGGAAGCGGGAAGTAGATTTCCTCGGCTTCGAGAACCGTGGAGACGAGAACCAGCGTGGCAATAATGCGGATGATCATGGGGCAAACCGACAACCATGAACGAGTCGGGTGAAATCTGCCAGCGGAGAAAAGACGGGAACGCTTGAAATTCCGGCTCCGGCGGGCGACCACTGCCCACGATGCACCATCACGCGGTCCCAAGGTTGCTTTTGACCGCTTGCGAGGTATGGCTTACCACCCAATCCCGAACTTTTAAGACCGATATCCGACCATGTCCCAGGCACCGACCATCATCTACACGAAGACCGACGAAGCCCCGGCTCTCGCCACCTATTCCCTGTTGCCCATCATCGAGGCCTTCACCAAGTCCTCCGGGATCGCCGTGGAAACCCGCGACATCTCTCTCGCCGGCCGCATTCTGGCCAATTTCCCGGATTTTCTCACCGACGCGCAGCGAGTGGGCGATGCCCTGACGGAACTGGGCGAACTGGCCAAGACGCCAGAGGCCAACATCATCAAGCTGCCCAATGTCAGCGCCTCGGTCCCGCAACTGAA
>JAGROX010000311.1:10291-10969 GCA_020440025.1 Verrucomicrobiia bacterium | reverse complement strand
GTCGATGCCGCCTATCACTCGCTGAAAATCACCACCGATTTTGTTCGCGAAAAGGACCTGGTCACGCTTCCCGACGATCCGTTGGAAATCATCCTCATGCCAGAGTTCCGGCGCGGCGTGTCCGTCGCCTACTGCGATGCACCCGGCCCCCTGGAGGCGGGAGGAGAAACCTTCTACGCCGTTTCACCACCACCGACGAATTGGACCGAAAAACAGGTGAACTCTTTCCTCCGTGAATACAACCTGCGCTCATTGCACAACCTCACCGTTCACGAGGCCATGCCCGGTCACTACGTGCAGTTGCTTCGGTCCAACGCCACCTCCACCCGCCTGCGCTCCGTCCTCGCTTCAGGCACCTTCATCGAAGGTTGGGCGGTCTATTCGGAGGACATGATGGTCGATGAAGGTTTTCTTCCGGATGACCTGTTGATGCGTTTGATCGTGCTGAAGTGGAATCTGCGCGGTGTCACCAATGCCCTGCTCGATCAGATGATTCATCTCGACGGAATCGATGAAGAGACCGCCATGAGCCTGATGGTGGACGATGCCTTTCAGGAAGAGCGGGAAGCGGCAGGGAAATATCGTCGAGCCCAACTGACATCGGTTCAACTTTCCACCTACTTCGCCGGCTACATGGAAGTGGTCGATATTCGCGACGCTGCGGAGAAAGCGTGGGGC
>JAGROX010000311.1:0-10127 GCA_020440025.1 Verrucomicrobiia bacterium | reverse complement strand
TGACGCTTCCGGGCAGTGCCCCGGCGGAAGACCGTCCCAACATCCTTTTCCTGATGGCCGACGACTGGTCCTATCCTCATGCGGGCGCTCTCGGAGACCCGGTGGTGAAAACTCCGACCTTCGATAGACTCGTAAAAGAAGGCGTCCTCTTCGACAACGCCTTCGTTTCCGCTCCGTCCTGCACGCCGAGCCGCCATTCGATCTCTTCGGGGCAATCTCATTGGCGTCTCGGCAATGGGATGAATCTCGGCGGATCCATCCCCAAGGAGACCCCGGTCTATCCCGATCTGCTGGCCGACGCGGGATACGTCACCGGTTTTTCACGAAAGGGAACCGCTCCCAGCCAGCACTCCTTTCGTGGCAACGACCCCTTTGGTCCAAAGTTCAAAGACTTCGAGGCCTTTTACGCTCAGCGGAAACCCGGGGCTCCCTTTTGCTTTTGGTACGGAGCAGGCGAGCCACATCGCCCCTACGATTGGCAGGCCAGTCAACGCGCCGGGATGAATCTGGATGCCATCAAAGTCCCCGCCTGCTTACCTGACAACGAAACCACCCGCACCGATCTCGGCGACTACTATCTGAAGGTGCAACGCTTTGACAGCGACGCCGCTCGAATGATCGCACTGCTCGAAAAGAACGGCGAACTCGACCACACCATCGTCGTGATGAGTGGCGACAATGGAATGCCTTTTCCGCGGGGCAAGGCCACGCTTTACGATCTCGGCACACGGGTTCCCCTCGTGATTCGCTGGGGCGACAAGGTTCCCGGCGGACGCACCTTGACCGACTTCGTGAATCTCACCGACCTCGCTCCGACTTTCCTCGAAGCAGTTGGCCTTCCGGTTCCCGGGGAAATGACCGGACGCTCTTTGATGGCACACCTCACCTCGAAAAATGCGGGCCAGATCGAAGCGAAACGGGACCACGTCCTCACCGGTATGGAGCGCCATGTATCCCCCCATCCCTCGCGCGCCATTCGTAACGCTGACTTTCTCTACATCCGCAATTTCGCGGCCGCCGCCTGGCCCACCGGAATCGTTGCGGGCCAGAAGCCGCCTCACTACGATTTTATCAAAACACCCTGGCCGACGACGCCCGGAGCTTTTTCCTACAACGTCGATCCCGGTCCCGCAAAACAATGGATGGTGGAGAATGCCAAGTCCGGCGACGATGCCCGACTTTTCCAACTCGCCTTCGGTCACCGTCCCAGCGAAGAACTCTACGACTTGAAGAAAGATCCCGATCAATTGAACAATATCGCTGCCGATCCCGATTATCGCGACGACCGAAACCGGCTCTCGAAACAACTCACTCGTGAACTACGCGAAAGCGGCGATCCGCGCTTTGTCCTTCCCGGACATGCCAGTTTTGACGTGCAGGGCTGGACGGTCAATCTCAGTGATGCCCAATGGGAGAAAGATCCCCAAGCCACTGATCGAATGCTCGAGTTGCTCGTGCTCCAACTCGACCGTGTCATCGAGGCCGTTCCTGCCAAAGCCCTGAAACCACTCCGCGAAGTCCCCATCTGGATCAATCCGGCCTATGAAGGTATACGCCCAACGGCCGAGTATCACCCCGGCGCCGGCTGGCTGAAAGACAATGGGCGCGACCCGGTCATGGGCAAAGCGATCGAGATTACCAACGTATCCAACTTCCCCTTCGAGAATATTCGAATGCCCTATCTGCTCCTCCATGAACTCACCCACGCCTACCACGACCGGGTGCTCGGTTTCGACCAACCCGAGATCATTGCCGCCTTCGAGCGCGCCCGCGACTCCGGCAGCTATGACTCGGTGAAGCGATTCAACGGAAAAACCACCGTGATGGACAAGGCCTATGCCATGTCGAATCACAAGGAATACTTCGCCGAAGTCACCGAAGCCTACTTCGGGAAAAATGATTTCTTTCCCTTTGATCGTGCCGAGTTGAAAGCACACGATCCTCTGGCCTACGAAGTGCTCGAAAAAGTTTGGGAAATCCGGCAGGATAACAAAAGCCCGGCGGGCACCTCACCTCAATGAAAGCCATCAGCATCTTCAACCACGTCCTCGGTCCCGTGATGCGTGGTCCGTCGAGTTCTCACACGGCAGGTGCCTTTCACATTGGCAGCATGGCGAGATCCATCCTCGGAGGCACCCCGGAGCGCGCCGTTTTGAGTTTCGATCCCGCTGGCTCCTACGCGGCCACCTATGTGCAGCAGGGAGCGGATCGCGGCTTTGCCATGGGCTTGCTGGCGAAACCACTCACCGACGAATCCTTCTTCACCATCCTGAAAGATGCGCCCGGAGCGGGGATGGACCTGAGGTATGAGACCCGAACTCTGGAGAATGCCGATCACCCCAACACCACCGACCTCGATCTCACTTCCGCCGACGGCAAGCCCCTGCACGTCGTGGCTCGATCCGTCGGCGGCGGATCGGTTGAAATCACCAGCATCGATGAGCGACCGGTCCTCTTCGATGGCACCAGCTACGAGATCCTCGTCGAAGTGCCCACCGGCAAAGCCGACGCCGCCCGGGAGCTACTGGGAAACGACGGCAAACTTTTCGAGGCTCCTCGGATTACCGGCAACAACGGATCAACTCGCTGGACCGCCCGTCGCCGGGAGCCGCTCTCTCCTGCGACGCGCCACCAACTCGAGGCATTGAATCCCGAGAGTCGCGTCTGTTGGGAATCCGCTCCCGTCTATTTTGTGTCCAAAGGCGAACCGCTTTTCTCCAGTGCCGCCGAAATCCTGCAGATCGCCGAAGAACGCGGCCACTCTCTTGGTAAAATCGCGCTCGCTCACGAGTCTCAACTGCTCGGACTGAGCGAGGCAGAAGTCATCGCGGAGATGCTTCGCCGCTATGACGTGATGAAACGGTCGGTCGAACTCGGGCTCGATCCCGACTTCACCGGACTGCAATTGCTACCGAGTTGTGCAGGCTCCATCTTTCAGGCAGAGGCCGAAGGCCGACTCTCCGTCCGCAGTCTTCACACCCGTGCCGCCGCCCGCGCCCTGGCGGTGATGCATGTGGATGCCTCCATGGGCGTGGTGTGCGCGGCGCCCACTGGTGGTTCGGCGGGAGTGATTCCGGGCACCCTGGTAACCTTGGAAGAAGAGCGCCAGCTGACGCGCGAGCAAATCGCTCTGGCCCTGCTCGCCGCTGGTGCCGTCGGGATGATTCTCGCCATTCGTGGAACCTTTGCCGCCGAGGTCGCGGGATGCCAGGTCGAGATCGGAGCCTCGGGAGCCATGGCCGCGGCCGCCGTAGTGGATGCCGTAGGCGGAAGCGCCAAGCAGGCCTGTGACGCCGCTGCCATCGGGTTTCAAAATACCATGGGAACCGTCTGCGACCTCCTCCATGGCATGGTCGAAATTCCCTGCCACACCCGCAATGGAGCAGCCGCCGCCAACGCCTTCGTGAATGCTGATCTCGTACTCGGCGGTTACACCAACTTCATCCCGCTGGACGAAACGATCGATGCCGTCTATGCCGTCGGTCTTGCGATGCCATCGGAACTCCGCTGCACCTCCAAAGGAGGTCTTGCTGTCACCCCCTCGGCTCTCGCGTTGAAACCGGGATGTTGCGGATCGGGGTGCCTGAGTTGCGGCTAAAAGAATCCCATCGCCACCCCGCATGAACGATCTCCAACGATTCCGAGAAACGATGCTGGCACTGCCGGCGACGACGGAGGAAACGCCGTTCGGTCCCGACGTGCCGGTCTACAAAGTCGCTGGGAAAATGTTTGCCCTCATGATTCCCGAAGAGGTGCCGGTGCGGATGAATCTAAAGTGTGATCCGGATCGGGCCATGGAATTGCGCGATGAGCACGAAGCCATCCTGCCTGGCTATCACATGAACAAGCGGCACTGGAACACCCTCTTGCTGGATGGATCACTGTCGGATGCCTTCGTCGACGAACTAATCCGGCATTCCTTCGATCTGGTCCTCAGCGGTCTCAACAAAACGGCGCGGGAACGCATTCAGGCGTTGTTGGATTAGCCATCTCTATGGCTGATAAGCCGCGCCATTCACGGTGAGAGCGACGGCTTCCATCTCCGCACCGATGACGTTGAAATCGACCTGCGTGAAAGTGGAATCGGAAATTTTCAAGCGACCACCATTGACACGAACTCGGGCATTTCCCGTTTTTCCTTCGGCGATGATTTCTACCTTCGAAAGTTCGAGGCGGAATCCCTGATCCTCGCCACGAGGCCCGCCGACCAATGCGGCTGCCGTCGTCGTGTTCACGATTCGACAATCGATCAACTGGTGCTGCAAACCTATGAGCAACACGTCGGTGTTCACGTTGTCGCGAAACTCGCACTGACGGTAGGTGGTTTCGGCCGCATTCACATCAGCGATACCATTCTCATTTCCCCAGAAGCGTCCGTTCACGATCTCGGCCTCACAGGTGTCGTGGGCGGAAAAGCCCTCATCGAAGCAGTCATATCCCTCCACGTTTTCGAAGAGCAAGCCTCTGGCTTTTCCATGAATGTTGAAACCGTCGTTGAGAAAATGACGCGCCTTCAGATTCTTTACCCTCAGCCCTGTCAGGGTGCCACCCGTTCCGATTCCGTTCACCCTCGTCGCCCATTCCAAATCATTCACCGTTCCCCTCACGTATAGCCAGCCCTCGGCATCATCGATATTTTCAAATCGAAACTCACCCGACTTGAGTTCGCCAACCGGCGGAAACTCGGGCGAGTTCGAGCTCTGGGTGCGACCCATTCGCTCCATGCGGCCGTTAAAAATCAGCAAGTGCCGATCCCACTGAGTTCGGGGCATTCTTTTCCGATACAGATCCGCCTCCAGCTTTTCCCAATCCTCCGCAGGAAGCGGGTCGGCCCCGTCAAGGGTGACGCCATTTCCCTCGATCATCAGACCACTCTTTCCGCTGATGGTCGCCGATTGGCGATAGAGAGCGCCCTCGGGGTGGAGAAAAATCGTGTCGCCTTCCGCGCTCAAATCAACCGCCCGCTGAATGGTGGCAAAAGGAGCAGCCATCGTTCCAAGTTGGTCATCCTTGCCGGTCTCCGCATTGACATGCCACTCGCCCCCGAAGGCGCTGCCGAGACATCCAACCAGCCAGAGACAAAAGGGAGCGATCCTCGCTATCATTATTCGATACTTATCAGGTGTAGGCGACCTGTCACGCCAGCAATTCACGAACCACACCTTTCCCCTCGAAACCAGTCAATCGTTGTTCGAGTCCGTTGTGATACCAAGTCAACCGTTCATGATCGAGTCCCAGCAGATGCAACGCCGTCGCGTGCAACTCCCAGCTATGGACCACATTTTCGACCGACTCGAAGCCCAACTCATCCGTCGACCCGTAACCGATTCCCGGCTTCACTCCCCCACCCGCCATCCAGGTGGTGAAAGCTCCCGCATTGTGATCGCGGCCTTTGCTGTCACTGGTCGCTCTGGCTTGCGCCGCCGGTTGACGACCAAACTCGCTGGTGCAAATCACGAGCGTATCTTCCAACATGCCGCGGGATTTCAGATCCTTCAGCAGGGCCGCCGCTCCCGTGTCGAGAACCTCGCCCCAGTATCCGTGATCACGAACGATGTCCTCGTGACTGTCCCAGTTGGGCCGAATCTCTTTGGCCGTGGTGTTTTCAGCCCCGCAGTAGATCTGGACGAATCGAACGCCACGTTCCACCATCCGCCGGGCCAGCAGGCACTGCCGCCCAAACGGACCTGTCTCGGGATGATCGATCGCATACAGCTTTTTGGTGATTTCACTTTCTCCGACCAAATCAGTCACTTCCGGCGCACTCAGTTGCAGCCGCGCTGCCATTTCATAAGCCGAGATCCGAGCTTCGAGCTCACTGTTTCCCGCACGGTCTTTGCGGTGGAGATCATTCAGTTGACGTAGAAAATCGAGTCCTGCCGCGTCACGATCCGGCGTCACTTCAGCGAAATCCTTTGGCGGAAACAAATCGGCGAACGGCGCCTTCACATTGTTGGCATCCAGAGTCGTCGCCTGATGCACCGCCGGGAGAAAACCCGCTCCCCAGTTGATGATGCCCCCGGGAGGAAGACCGCGCGGATCCGGCAACACCACAAATGACGGCAGATTCTCGCTTTCACTTCCCAGCCCATAAGTCACCCACGCCCCCATGCTGGGGAAACCCGGCAAAGTCTGCCCGGTGTTCATCATGAAACAGCCCGGCCCATGCAGAGCCGTCTTGCTTTGCATCGAGTAGATGAACGCCATGTCGTCGACACAGGTCGCCAGCCGAGGAAACAGGTCACTCATCCAACGACCGCTCTCCCCGTGTTGACGAAATTTCCACTGACTCGGCAGACAGTTGCCCGGCTTCGACGCAAAGAACTGCAACTCGCCCCCGGGATCGAAGGGTTGGCCCGCCCGCTTCTCCAACTCAGGCTTGTAGTCGAAGGTGTCGACCTGACTCCAGCCGCCCGGGCAGAAAATCTGGATCACCCGCTTCGCCTTCGCCGGGAAATGAGTGGGTGAAGCTGCCCGCGAGTTTCCGGCGAGCATCGCCGACAACGCCAGCCCTCCCAGTCCGCCGCCAGCGGATTGGAGAAACGCTCGACGGGATCTGGATTCAATCGACATAGACAAATTCGTTGGCATTCAAAAGGGATCGGCAGAAGGCGAAGAGGCCTTCGCTTTCGACAAATTGCGCCGCCAGTCTGACCTCTTCCGCCGAGGGCTTTCTCGACAGGGCGAGGGCAAAGGCGCGAGCCAACTGATCGTCGGCATTGGCACCCGCTTCCGATCTCACTCGTTCCGCGAGGTAGCGGGCTTGTCGCAACATGAAATCATTGTTGTAGAGCGCGAGAGACTGAAGCGCGGTCGTCGTCGTCATCCGGCTCGGCGTCAGGTTGGCCGGATCGGGGCAATCCAGCGTGGTCATGAAACGATCCGGCGTCGTGCGCACGAGATAGCGATAGATACTGCGCCTCCAGAGTTCCGGCTGGTCGGCAGTCACGTAGGTGTAGATCGGCGCGTAGGCTTCCTGATAGGTAAAATCCTCGAAGCCGGGACCACCCCGCTCGGCATTCAATTTGCCGCTGACCGAGAGCACCGCATCCCGAATGGCCTCGGCCTCCAGTCGATTCGGATTCTGACGCCAAAGCAACCGATTCCCGGCATCAATGGCGATTCCCGGAGCGTCTTCGGCATACCGGGACCGCTGTCGATAGGTTGCGCTCGTCAGGATGATCCGCTGCATCGCTTTGAGTGACCAATCACGATGCAACAGTTCCTCGGCCAACCAGTCGAGAAGTTCTGGATGCGAGGGACGATCTCCCCCCAAACCGAAATCGCTGGGCGTGGTCACCAGCCCCTGCCCAAAATGCCAATGCCAGAGTCGATTTACGATCACCCGTCGAGTGAGTGGATTCTTCAGGTCGGTGATCCATTCAGCCAAAGCCAAGCGACGTTGTCCCTGATCCGTGTCATGATTCCCGAGATCAGGATCGAGCATCGGCAAGGCGGCAAAAGCCCCGGGCTCCAATGCTTCCCCAATGGGTTCCTCGGTCTCTCCCCGCCGCAGAACGCGGATCTCTGGAATTTCCGCTTCGCCCACCACGGCATAGACTTTGGGAGGCTGACCATGGGTCTTGAGAGCCGCATCGAGATCCTGCTTTTGGGACTTCAGTTGCGTGAGCTTTTGGCGATCATCATCCGTCGCATCTCGTGGTGGATCCGACTTCAATCGCGGATCTCCGAAGCCTACCTGATCGTGCCCGATTCCATTCCCACCATCGGTGGACATCAGTGTGAGAAACCTTGCCGTCTCGGCAATTCGTAGATCGAGCGCCTTCAATCCGTCCGCCCGCTTCAGGGCCAGAAACTCGGCCACTTTTCTGCCATCGACGAAAACCCAGACATCGGCCCGCATATTTCCTTCCGCCCCAAAGTAGCCGACCTGCGACGTGAAACGCATCGCCTTTTCTCCGGTTGCCGAGCGAATCGCGGCCAGATCAAAAGTGATCCCGGAGTTGGCGTGCAGTCCGATCAGGCTGTGGCCTCCCTTGGTAAAATCGATCCCTCCCAGTTCGTTGGAATGCTGACTCGCCACCGGCCCGTTGCGAATCAAATCCCAGGCCTCGCCCGAGGTGGTCGGCAACCCGGTCACGGTGATTCCAGTCGAGCTGACAGGAATCTCGGCGGCACCCTCTTTTCCATCGGGAACGACAACGCCATCGACGAAGGCTGCCTTCGACTTGGCGAAGTGGTTCGTTTTTACATTTCCCAATCTCCCGAAATCCCGCGTCTGGACTTCGCCACTACGAGCATCAATTCCCTGGCGATAACTCCCCGTGCCGTAGCCATTGCCACCACCAACGATGTCCGCCAGATCGATTCCCCGCCCCTCGATCTGTCCAATGGCGACATCCACGCGATCCCGCGCTGCCATCAGGTCCGCTTTCTTCTGCTCGTAATCCTTCAATGCCGATTCACTGATGACGCGCTCCTCGCGCTTCACGCCAGCGAACACGGCCCGGAGCTGATAGTATTCCTCCTGTTTGATCGGATCGAGTTTGTGATCGTGACAACGGGCACAGTTCACGGTCATGCCCATGGTCGCCGTCATCACCTGAGTCGCCATGTCATCGAGATCGAGTCCCCGTGCGGATCGACGCAACACGGGACTCTTGGTCTCAGCCTGTCCCACGAAATCCCATGGCCCGGCCGCGAGAAATCCCGTGGCGATCACGGCGGCATCATCGTCCGGCCACCTCACGTCGCCCGCGATCTGTTCGCGGAGAAAACGGTCGTAGGGCTTGTCCTCATTGAAGGCGTCGATGACGTAGTCACGATACCGCCACGCACTGTCGCGCCGCTTGTCCCGCTCGAAACCGTGGGTGTCCGCGTAGTGCGCGATATCGAGCCAGTGCCGGGCGAAACGCTCACCATAGTGGGGAGACTCCAACATCCGGTCGACCAATTTCTCCCAAGCCTTCGGATCGGGATCATTAACGAAAGCCTCCACGTCCTCCGGCGTCGGCGGCAGCCCGTGAAGATCAAAAGAGAGTCGACGAATCAGGGTTCGGCGATCCGCCTCCGGTGACATGGTCAAACCGGCCTCGACCAAACCCTGTTGAATGAACGAGTCAACAGGGTTAGGTGTCGGCTTCTGACCGCTGACCGCAGGAATCTCTGGCACCACAATCGGCTGATAGGCCCAATGCGAAAGTCGCTCGTCCTCGCCCGCCAAGGCATCCGGCCACACCGCTCCGGCATCGATCCAGGCGCGCAGAATCTCGATTTCCGAGGGGCTCAATCGATCTCCCTCCGGAGGCATTGCCATTTCATCATCGGGGGCGGCGGCGACGTGAGTGATCAAGGGACTTTCGGCGCTTTTTCCCGGCATAATGGCGACACCTTCATTGCCGCCTTTCATTGCCGCCGAGCGCAGGTCGATCCGAAAACTGGACTTCTGCTTTTTCGGCCCGTGACATTCGAAACAGCGCGATTCGAGAATCGGGCGCACATCGGCACCAAAATCGACTGCCGAAGCGGAGACCACCATCGACATCCCGAGAAAGAAAATTCCGATGCCTCTCATGACGCTCCTCCCTGTTTTGCGTTCTTGAGGTGGGCCAGCAGGTCAACGACCGCAGTGTCCATATGAACTTTCATCGCCTTTTCGGCTCCTTTGGCGTCACGGCGCTCGATCATCTTGAGCACTGCGGCATGTTGCCGAATCGCCCGCTCCACCCCCGCCTGAGTCATGGTGGCACGACGACTCTCTCGCCCCAGATCTGCGATGGAGTCCAGCATCAGCCCAAAGATATCATTGCCCGACATCTTCGCGAGTTGCTGGTGAAACGCGAGGTCGCACTCCATCGCTTCGGCCAAATCCTTTGCCGCCTCCAGGGCACCCTGAATCTCCCGCAGGATCTTCATGGAGCTCTCATCGGCACGTTCCGCCGCCCGGCGCGCGATCTCGGGTTCGAGCGCAGCGCGAACTTCCAATGATTGCCGCAATCTCTCGGCCTCATCCGGCAGGAGCAATCGTGCCGCCGCACTGACCGGCGTGTGAAGCCGATCCACGACGCGAATCCCGATTCCTTGACGCACCTCGAGCAAGCCCTGTTGTTCCAATCGTTTGGTCGCCTCGCGCACCACCGGGCGGCTCACTCCAAAGGTGGTGGCGA
>JAGROX010000310.1 GCA_020440025.1 Verrucomicrobiia bacterium | reverse complement strand
CCGCTG
Source organism: Verrucomicrobiia bacterium (assembly GCA_020440025.1). Lineage (GTDB taxonomy): Bacteria > Verrucomicrobiota > Verrucomicrobiia > Verrucomicrobiales > DEV007 > JAEUHH01. The sequence goes on along the minus strand of JAGROX010000310.1, from coordinate 3,714 downwards.
CTTCCTCTTCGGTAAAAAAACCTTCACCTCGTTCATCCCGTGGAATCGCCAAAAATCATCATCGCCGGAGGCTCGGGCTTTCTCGGTCGCACCCTCGCCCAGTGGCTGGCCGAGCGAGGCATCACCCCCGTCATTCTGACTCGCCATCCAAAAGCCGTCCCCCATGGCAAAGCAATCGCCTGGGATGGTCGTCAACTCGGTCCCTGGGCGGAAGAACTCAACGGGGCCATGGCCGTGGTGAATCTCGCCGGTCGCTCAGTCAACTGCCGCTACCATCGAAAGAACCGCGACGAAATCATGGATTCGCGGATCCGTTCGACGCGAATTCTGGGCGAGGCTATCCGCCGTTGTCAGGAACCGCCGCCCGTCTGGCTGAATTCGAGCACGGCCACAATTTACCGACACACCCTCGGCCCTGCCTGGAATGAAACCGGGGACACCGGCCCCACACCCGAGGCGCGGGATACCTTCTCGGTAAAAGTGGCCCAGCTCTGGGAGCAGGCCTTCGATCAGGCAGAAGTTCCCGACACCACCCGCAAAATCACACTGCGAACCGCCATGGTCATCGGCCAAGAACCCGGCGGGGTCTATGAGGTCCTGCGTCGTCTCGCCCGCACCGGTCTCGGTGGAAAAATGGGGCGTGGCACCCAGTATGTCTCCTGGCTTCATGCCGAGGACTTCTGTCGTACCGTCGATTGGTTGATCAAAAAACACGACGCTTCGGGCACCTACAACCTGAGCGCGCCAAACCCGCTTCCCAATTCCGAGATGATGGCCATTCTGCGACGAGCCGTCGGCGTTCCCTTCGGGTTACCTGCTCCGCGATTCCTGCTCGAGATCGGCGCCTTCTTTCTTCGCACCGAAACCGAACTCGTCATCAAAAGCCGCCGCGTCGTTCCCGGTCGACTTCTCGATGAAGGATTCCGCTTCGAGTTCTCCCACCTCTCAGAAGCAATCGCCGCCATCGAAGCTAGCGCAAATCCTAAACTCTAAATCCTAAATCCTACCCATCATGACCACCCTACTCATCGCTGCCGCCATCGGCCAAATCATCATTGCCTTCATCAACCTTCGCCTGGATCGACTTCTCAACTGGCAGGCTGACATCGAGAAATTACCCCTTCTGCTCCGCGAAGTTTTCACCGTTCACAAATGGTTCATCACCATCATCCTCCTGATCTTCGGAGTGATCACCATTCGCTTCGCCCCCGTTTTCACCGCTGGTGACAATCCGGTCGCCGACTGGTTGGCCGCCGGAATCGGAATCTTTTGGGCCATTCGCACCGGCATCCAGTGGTGCTACTACGACTGGTCGCACTGGCGCGGTCAACCCGGCCTCATCCTGATCCACTGGATCCTCACCATCGCCTACGGTGGTTGCGCCACCGTCTATCTCATCGCCGCTTTCACCTGAGAACGGGCAAGCCCATGAAACCTGACGCCACCCGCGCGATTCAACAGGGTCAGGTCGACGACCTAACCCTGTTAAGTGACCATCGAAACCCCAGCGCTGAGGGTTGGCGTCGACTATATGAGCATCGATTCGAACCCCTGTTCTTCGCCGATTGGGAACGCCCGGTGTTTCTTCACTTCGCGGTCGATCCTGAGCGACTTCAACCTTCGGTTCCGTTTCCTCTCGACCTGAGAGACGGAAAAGCGTGGGTCACACTGGTTGCATTCACCATGCGTGGGATGCGTCCCGGGTTCGGCGGCAGAGTGAGTCGCTGGTTCCTTTCGCCCATCGCCACCCATCCGTTTCTCAATGTCCGCACCTATGTCCGGGTGAACGGTGAGCCCGGTATCCATTTTCTGACGGAATGGCTACCCAACCGACTTGCCGCAATCCTAGGGCCTATCGTATTTGGCCTGCCCTATCGACTCGGCGCGCTGGACTATCATCACGCGCCCGAAGATGACGAACCTCTGCGAGGACGCATCGAAAACCATGGGGACGGCACCGCGTTGAGCTATGAAGCCGAAATCCCAGTCCCCGCGCATTTCGCACCGTGCCCTCGGGGGTCTATCGATGAATTTCTGCTGGAACGCTACACCGCCTTCGTCGCCTGGCGTGGCGGTTTACTCGGCTATTTCCGAGTGTGGCATCGACCCTGGCCTCAGGTTCGGGTCACCGCTGACGTCCGTGATGAAGGGCTGCTGACGCATGTCTGCGGAGCCGCGCAATGGGCTCCTGGCATGACCTGCACGCTCGCCCATTTTTCCCCTGGCAGCGGCGATGTCGCCATGGGGCGTCCTCACTTTCTCACTCAACCCACCCAATCATGAAAACCGCAGCGATACCCAACACCACACCTACCACACTCCGACAGCTGAAACTGGTCTGCCGATGGGCTCTCGGCTTTGTCTGGATCTGGGAAGGTCTGGTGCCCAAGATTATCGCCCCTACCGAGGTGCAGCGCCAACTGGTCCTCAATTCCGGGCTCTACTGGCCGGATCCGGATCGTTTTCTCATCGGACTTGGCGTCGCCATGACTATTGCCGGCATCATCATTTGCAGCGGTTGGCTGGAACGCGCCGCCGTGATGACGGCATCGATTGCGATGACGATTCTGGTGTTTCTCGTGGTGGGCAATCATCCCGAATCGCTCCAGGATCTCCATGGAGGCATTGCCAAAGACGCCTGTCTCTACGCCGCCGCTTGGGTGGTTTGGGTACTTGCGAAAGCGGAAGCTCGGGATTGATTGCTCGATGCCTCCGCGCCTTGAGTTCCGAGAGATCTTCCATCGCAGCGCCGATTATGAAAACGCGGTGGCGATGCGCGATCGAATCTTGCGCGCGCCGCTCGGACTGTCATTCAGTGAGGCGGAGCTGGAAGCCGAATCGGCGGACTGGCATCTTGGCGGATTCGATCCCGCCAGCGGAGAGTTGGTGGCCTGCCTGGTGCTCACTCCGTTGACTGGGAGGGTGGTCAAGATGCGGCAGGTCGCGGTGGTGGAGAATCGGCAACATCATGGATTCGGTTCCTCACTGGTCCGATTCGCGGAAGCCTTCGCGTCATCTCACGGCGCCCACCAAGTGGAACTTCACGCCCGCGCCGAGGTGGTGGCGTTCTACCTGCGGCATGATTACAAAGTCGAGGGGCCGGCATTCCTGGAAGTCACGATACCGCATCGCAAGATGCGGAAAGCCCTGCGCTAGAACAAGAAAACCCCCGGTCCTATTCGGACCGGGGGCCTCTTTTGGTCCGACCTATCGGGCCGTTCCAGTATCGTCCTCCAAACGAATGCTCCAGTAAATCGGTAATCAGTGCGCACTGACCAGACCATCAATCCTCTCGGGGATCAAGTAATCTCCTGCTTGCTCGCAGGCCAACGCGGCTTGTTCACGCCACTCGGTCACTTGCACTTCAAGAAAGCGGGGCAAATTCTCCATTTGTCCCAGTGCCTGACCGAGCGTGACATCGCCGGACTCGAGCGCTGTGGCGAGATCCGACCCGATGGGCGGTATCGTGATCTCCAGCGCTCCCAAATAGTTCAAAGCCTTGGCGGCATAGCCACCTTTCCACTTTTCTTCCACCGAACCCTTGGCCGTGATCGGCAGATGGGCGATGACGTAGTCGGCTTGATCAGAAAAGATTTCAGCAATGTCCACGACTTCCTCATGACAGCGTTCGCTGAGGTGCTCGGGGATGATGACCGTCATTTCGACATCCATCTCGGCAAGGACATTGTCCAATTCCTCGGACTCGCAAAACTC
>JAGROX010000309.1 GCA_020440025.1 Verrucomicrobiia bacterium | reverse complement strand
GCGCCGTAATCTTTTAACAGCGCGATGGTTTCATCCGAGGACGTCGGCAATTTGGTTCGCATAATTTTTGGCTTTCTGGGCAAAGGTGAGTTCGGGCTCCGCGTAGAGAATTCCCCGGGAAACATTGATCACGGAAGGCGCGCTACGGCTTTCCCCGGCCAGCGCTTCGAGGTCGCCGCCCTGCGCTCCGAGTCCCGGAATCAGCAACGGCACGTCGGGAATTTTCGCCAGGACATCGGCTGACGCGTTGGTCAATCCCACGACCAACCCAATCTCTTCCGGACTTCGCGATGCCATTTCGGCGACCAGTTCAAAGACCTCGCGACCGTCCGCGAGCGCCCGAGTTTCTAGGTCGGCTGCACCGGGATTTGAGGTCACTCCCAGCAAATAGACGCCTTTGTCAGGATGCCCGAGAAACGGTTCCACCGAATCGTAACCCATGTAGGGACTCAAGGTGACCGCATCAACATCCCAGAGATCGAAATAGGCCTGAGCGTAATGCGCCTGCGTCGTCCCGATGTCTCCACGTTTTGCATCCAGAATGATCGGCACTTTCGTCTGCCGCATCCGAGCAATGAGATCCTCCAGCAACTGATACCCAGGCACTCCCAGCGCTTCGAAATAGGCGATGTTCGGCTTGAAAGCCCCGGCAAATTCCGCCGTCTCCTCGACCGCGCGAGTCACGAATTCTTGAATCTCGGAGACACCACCGGGATGCCGATCCGGCCGCGGATCAATGCCGACACAGAGTCGGGATCCTGAGCTCGTGATTCGGCGTTGTAGGACTTCGCGATAGGACATGCGTGGAAGGGGAAAGACCCCTCGAATCAACAGGGTTCAGTCGCCGAGTCAACAGGGTTGGATCGGAAAATGAATCGAAAGAAATCAGCCTGTCCGCGATCAAGCCAATCGTTTCTTCTTGTAAATCTATAGATTTTTCGTTCCATCTATCGATATGAGCCGGAATCAATCCGAGATCGCCTACGAATACCTGAGGCAAAAGATCTTCAATCGGGAACTCGTCGCCGGTTCCCGCGTTCGCTACGGTCCGGTCGGGAAAGAGATCGGCATGAGCGCGACCCCGATTCGTGAAGCCATCGGTCGTCTCGCCAGCGAGGGACTCGTGGAACTCGTCCCCCAATCCGGAGCCATCGTGCGGCGCCCCACTAGGGAAGACGCCGCAGAAGTCTACGAGATGCGCGAAGCGATCGAACCTTTCGCTGCTGCCAAGGCTTGTCAGTTGATCGGTGTCCGCCAATTGAAGACTCTCGATGCCACCATGGAAGCGATGCGTGCCGTCCATGCCCGGTCTCTCGCGGGAAAGCAGGTAGGCCGGGAGGGAGCAGCTGCCTTCGATCAGGCCGACCTACGTTTCCACCTCACCATTCTAGAGGCCGCCGACAATCGTCGGATGCTCAAGGTCGTGGGCGACTTTCACCTGCTCACCGGCATCATCGGCGCAGATCGTCACGACTACGATGCCGAGGTGCTGGAAATGACCATCGACGACCATTTCGCGATTCTTTCCGGCTTGCGTGAGCGTGATCCGGAAAAGGTGCGGCGCGCCATGGTAATTCACATTCGCAACAGCCGACAACTGACGCTGAGCTTGCTCGCCGATGGCCAAGCCATTCCCGTTTTCCCCCTTCCCAACTGATCCTCATGTCGAATCTCTCCCCAATTCACGGACTCATTCCGCCGATCATCACCCCGCTGGCCGACCGCGACTCGCTTGATGTCGATGGCCTATCCCGCCTTCTCGACCACTTGGTGGCCGGAAGTGTTCATGGCATTTTTGTCCTCGGCACCACCGGTGAAGGCCCCAGTTTGAGCCATCACCTGCGACGTGAAATGGTCGCAACCACCGCGAGGTTGCTGGCTGGCCGACTCCCGCTTTACGTGGGCATCACGGACACGTCCCTCGTCGATGCCATCAATCTGGCCAATTTCAGTGCCGATGCCGGAGCGGCGGCCGTCGTCGCGGCGCCTCCCTTCTATTTCCAGGCCGGACAGACGGAACTCCGCCACTGGTTTGAGCAGCTTTTGGCCGATCTTCCGCTGCCACTCTTGCTCTACAACATTCCGAGCTGCACCAAGATTGCGATCGAACTCGAAACCATCGCGGACTTGATCGACCATGAATCCATCATCGGCTTGAAAGACAGCTCAGGTGATCTCACCTATCTGCGCAGCGCCATTGATCTGGCCGGAGATAGACGTCCCGGCTGGCCAGTTCTCGTCGGTCCCGAACACCTGCTGGCCGATGCCATTGCCCTCGGAGCCAGCGGTGGCGTCGCCGGAGGGGCCAATCTCGTCCCGGGTTTGTTTGTCGCTCTCTATGAATCGCTCCGCAGCGGTAACACCACAGAATCGGAACGGCTTCAGCAATTGGTGATCCATCTTCAGGAACTCTACACGATCGGCAAATACGGATCGGCGTTTCTAAAATCGGTGAAATGCGGGCTCGAACTTCGGGGCGTTTGCTCCGGCCTGCTGGCCGCCCCATTCGATGCTTTCCACGCTCCTGAAAGGGAACGCGTCGCCAACTTTCTGAACGATTCCCCCTTGGCCGGTTTTCTTCCCCACTAACAGCCCGTCTTCCATGCCTTCCAAAGCCCCCACCATTCTGGCCGCTCTTCTTCCCCTGAGCTCGGCATTCGCGGCCGATCCGGCGATTGTGAAATCCGAGTTCATCTACGAAACCGGTCCCTACCCATCAATCCACGCCTCCACCATTGTCGAGACGCCAACCGGTCTCGTGTCCGCCTGGTTTGGTGGCACCGCGGAGAAAAACCCGGATGTCTGCATCTGGGTTTCGCGCCTAGTGGAGGGAAGATGGACGGAGAGTGTCGAAGCGGCCAATGGCATCCAGACGGATGGCTCGCGCTACCCCACGTGGAACCCCGTTCTGTTTCAGCCAAAGGACGCGCCTCTCATGCTTTTCTACAAAGTCGGCCCGTCGGCGCGCGGTTGGTGGGGTGAGTTGAAGACTTCCAATGACGGCGGCAAATCCTGGTCAGATGCTCGGAAACTGCCTGACGGAATCCACGGCCCCATCAAGAACAAACCGGTGCAACTGCCCAATGGTGACCTCCTGTGCCCCACCAGCAACGAGACCGAGGAGAGTCCGAGCCGGTGGACCATCTACTTTGAACGCACCAGCGATCTCGGCAAAACCTGGAAGCGCACTGAATTTCTCCACGACGGGATCGCCGTGAGCGCGATTCAGCCGAGCCTTCTTTTCCTCGGCGACGGAAAACTCCGTGCCCTTGGCCGCACCCGACAGGGAAAAATCTTCCAAATCACTTCGGAGGATGGCGGAACCTCATGGGGTGACATCTCATTGACCACCCTCCCCAATCCGAACTCCGGAACCGACGCGGTCACGCTGAAGGACGGGCGACATCTCCTCGTCTACAACCACACTGCCAAAGGACGCAGCCCACTGAACCTCGCGTTGAGCAAGGATGGTAGCACCTGGGAAGCCGCACTGGTCCTCGAAGACGAGCCCAAGAAGGAGTTCAGCTATCCCGCGATTATCCAGACCAGCGACGGTCTCGTCCACATCACCTACACCTGGAAACGGCAGAGAGTGAAGCATGTCGTCATCGATCCCAGCAAGTTGACGCCCCAGCCGCTGGCGAATAGCGAGCGGCCCAAACGCTAGAATGATCGACCACGCCGATGCGCCATGACGGTACTCCCGCTTTGCCTTGATTCCTCACACTCCCTCGCCCTATACCTGAACTTCCGCCAGCCACTCCCTCTCTTATGAAAACCGAACGCTCCCGAAACTACCGACTCATCGGCGCCCTCGTCGCGCTTACTGCCACAAACGCGTTGGCAGAGGATGACTGGAAACTTCTCCCGATGGAATACAACAACCCCGGACTCGAAGTTGATCTCGGAGTTGGCCTCTGGGCCTGGCCTCTGCCGATGGATTATGACGGAGATGGTGACATGGACCTGGTCGTTTCCGGTCCCGACAAACCCACCAACGGGCTCTATTACTTTGAGAACCCGACTCAGGATCCAAAGGTCAAGATGCCGGTCTTCAAACCCGCTGTCCGCCTTGGCGAAACCAATCACAACGTTCAGGTCAGCTACGTTGACGGGGAGCCGCGGGTGCTGCGTGAGAATTTCGAATTCCCCGATTTCCGAAAGACCGGAACCAACAAGGGCGGCAAGAAGCTCTACGAGAACGCCCGCTTTCACCCGGGCAATACCCGAGCCCGTATGTGGCGCTACGTCGATTGGGAAGGCGATGGCGATCAGGACCTCGTCGTCGGCATCGGCGACTGGAATGACTACGTCTGGGATCAGGCATACGATTCCGAAGGTCGCTGGCGCAACGGCCCGCTCCATGGGTGGGTTTAC
>JAGROX010000043.1:104997-107211 GCA_020440025.1 Verrucomicrobiia bacterium | reverse complement strand
GGCGATCTGTTCGGCGATCCGTTTGTGACCCGCCATGTTGGGATGGATTTCGTCACTCAGAGTCAATCGCCACGCGTCCGGTTCGCGCTTCCCGAACGCTTCGAACTCGGCAAAGGAGTCGCTGAGTGGCACCTGATACTCACGAGCCACCGCGCGAACGACCTCGCAGTATTCGATCAGTTTCTCCACGGGCCGATTCGGCGTCGTGATCACCGCATTCGGCGTACAGAGAATGACCTCGGCACCTGCCGCCCGACATTGACGCACAATCTCGATGAGGTTTTTTCGGTAGCCTTCGACGGGCACTTTCACCATGTCATTGAGACCAAACATGACTGTGACGAGATCTGGATGATGTGACAGCACGTCCTTCTCGATCCTAGCCAACGCATTGACCGTGGTGTGACCACTGATCCCGGCGTTGATCATGGTGACATCGGCCTTGGTATGAATCTGGCGCAGCGCGATCCCGAGCATGTCGGTGTAGGTGCGCACTCCACCGGTGTGATAGTAAAGGCCGGTCACACTGTCTCCAAAGCATACGATCTTTACGGGCCGTTCGCCCGATGCCAGCTCCTGGTCCAATTTTGGCAAGGCAGAGTCCTGAGCAACCGCCGGCGGCAGGGCCATCGCAACAAGGAACAGGAAGAGTATCGAGGAAAGGCGCAGGATATTCATGACGCGAGAGAGTCATTCAATCCTCTGGACCCGGAAAAACCAATCAGAATCAATCCGCGATGAAGCGAGGTTTCTCATGGCGACTTTTCCCTTGATTCATGAGACAAGGGATAGGTCATGTCATTCCCCACCCCTTCTATCGCTGTCTTTCTGACGATCTCTTTCGGAGTTTCAGCAGTGCTCGCTCAGGAGCCTACTGTGCCTTTTGAAATCGAACGCAGCACCATTTTGCGACGCGATCCGGGAACTACCGATGGTTCATACTGGATGCATCCGCGCGCCGCCATCATTCCGACCGACGAAACCAAGGGCCGAACCAATGCCTCGGCATTGATGGTGCTGTTCAAGTTCCTGGGTCGCTCCGATTTCTACTCAGGGATGCACACGATGCGAAGCGATGATCTGGGAAAAACCTGGCAGGGACCTGAACTCCGCAAGGAACTCGACTGGATCAGCGAGGGTGACGTCAACATCGCGGTCGCCGATGTCACCCCGGGTTGGCACTCACCCTCCGGGAAGCTCATCGCCATCGGCGCCCAGGTCCGCTACAGTGCCACCGGCAAGCAACTGGAAGATCAACCACGCGCGCATCAGACTGCCTACACCGTTTTCGATCCCGCCTCCGAAACGTGGACAAAATGGCAGCGATTGGAAATGCCAGAGGGCGATCATTTCAACTTCGCCCGATCCGCCTGTGCCCAGTGGTTGGTTGAGGACGATGGCACCGTTCTCCTGCCTTTCTACATCGGAGAGGGAACGCACAAGCCTTTTTCCACGACCGTGGTGCGCTGCCGATTCGACGGCGAAAAACTCAGCTACCTCGAGCATGGCAACGTGCTGGCACTCGATATCAAACGCGGACTCTACGAACCCTCCATCGTCCGCTTTCGAGGTCGCTACTACCTGACGATGCGAAACGATCTGAAGACATACGTGAGTGTCAGCGATGACGGGCTTCACTTTGCCCCGCAGCAGGAATGGACCTTCGACGATGGCGAAGATCTCGGCAGCTACAACACTCAGGCCCACTGGGTCACTCTGGGCGATGGCCTTTTCCTCGTCTACACCCGACGCGGTGCCGACAACGACCACGTCATGCGACATCGAGCCCCGCTGTTCATGGCGCAGGTCGATCCTGACAAGCTACAGGTCATCCGCTCCACGGAGAAAATTCTCGTTCCCGAACGCGGTGCCACCTTGGGAAACTCGGGCGTTACCGTGCTCAATCCGAACGAATCATGGATCACCGTTTCCGAGGCCAATGTCGACCAAGCCGCAGCGAAGGAGCGCGGTGCCGACGGCAGTCTCTATGTGGTCAAAGTGAGAACGGCGAAGTAAGGATCAGGGAAGCGGCAACTCCGGCGACGACATTCCCGTCGAATCGCCCGACTGCCCCGCCCGCGTCGCCGCGCTCAATTCCTTGAGTTTCGCTTGCTGAAACATGGTCGGCTCGGTGATGCAGAGAAAGCGATAACCCTGGCCAACCAGCTTCGGACCATCCCCGATCATCCACATGCCTTTTCCGACCGCGCGACC
>JAGROX010000043.1:65274-104859 GCA_020440025.1 Verrucomicrobiia bacterium | reverse complement strand
CCCGACCCGACTCTCGATCTGCGGCAGAATGATGAGGTTGTCCTCCACCGTCGATTTCCAAGTCTCGTAGTTCACGTCATCGACCCACAGATTTCCCGGTCCACCAGGCCGACGCCGGCCTCGCGGCTTCATCAGCACGGCATCCTGAATCACCCGCATGGTCTCCTCGCTTTCCACCATCGGAACCATCAGACCACAGGGCCCCAGATCCATCGCCAGCCGCATGGGAGTGAATTCGGCTGCGGGAGGACGAATCAGGATGGGAAAATCCTCGCGCCGCCCGATGGCGCAGGCCTCGGCCACCATGGAGGCGTCGAAAGTCAGGTGCTCCAGATCAATGATCAGGTAGTCGAGGTCCGCCTTCATCGCCATCTCGACCATGCCCGGCCAGAAATGGAAGGTGCAGAGCATGCCGGTCGTGACCCGGTTTTCGTTGGCGATTTTCTCCCGGAGGATCTTTGCGGATTTCATAAACTATCAGACGAGCTGACCATCCCGCATTTCAACGGATCGGCTGGCCGCCGCGCGCGCGCGATCATCGTGGGTAACCATGAGCACGGCTCCGTCGCCAGAGGCGGCAAATCGACCGAGGTGCTCCAGAATGATGGCGGCGTTTTCCGTGTCGAGATTACCGGTCGGTTCGTCGGCGAGGATGAGGGCCGGTGACCGCAGGAAGGCGCGAGCCAGCGCGACGCGTTGTTGTTCTCCGATGCTGAGTTTTGACGGCACATGATGTAGCCGATGCCCGAGTTGAAAAGCATCGAGCAATTCCCTCGCCCGCTCGCGATGATCGCCTCCGGTGCCCGCCAGTTCTCCGACAAGGACATTGTCGAGCACGTCGAGATAGGGAATGAGGTGGAACTGCTGAAACACGAAACCAACATGCAGAGCCCGAAAGGCAGCCCGCGCCTCGGCACCGAGCGCGTAGGGATGTCCGCCCGCGATGGTGAGCGTGCCGCTGTCGGGTGAAAGCAGACCGCCAGCCATCAGGAGCAGCGTCGATTTTCCGCAACCGCTCGGACCGTGGAGAGCCACGAACTCGCCATTTTCCAAAGTCAGCGAAACCTCATCGAGCGCCTGAACGTGTCCTTCCGCCGTCCGGTATTGTTTGTTCACCTCGTCCAAGCAAAGAGCGGGAGGGCGAACCTCAGTGTCCGCCGAAGCGTCAGGTGAATTGCTGTTGATGGATTCGGTCATCTCAAAAGAATTCGGCTTGGTCGAACACGGAAGTCCGCTCACCAAGGTTTAGTCATGTCGAAGAACATCGGCGGGATCGCGTTGAGCAGCGGCGAGCGATGGCAACCAGGCACCGAGCGCGGCCAGCAGCGGGGCGAGACAAATGGCGATCAACCACTCCTTGGGTAAAATGGTGGGACTCACGAACTTGGCCACGGCCGCACCCATCGCGCCACCGACGAGCCCCGCGATGATGGCTCGAACGAGAAAGGCGCCGAGAATGGTTCGTCCCTTCACCCCGATGGCCCGCAGAATCCCAATCTCCGGAAGCCGCTCCCGGACATTGATGAAAGTCAGCAGACCGATCCAGATCATCGACACCAGGGTGGCGGCTGGCAACAAGACGCCCGCGAGCTTTTGTCGCTCGGCTTTCAGTTGGGCGCGTTGCGCTTTCTTCGATTCGATCTGTTGCCTGGCGGTCGCCGCCGCCTGATTGCGAGCCTCGGCTCGTGCGAGAGCGGTGCTCTGGGTTTCAATGATCTGGGTGTCGGGCAGGATCTGCATCAACTCGGCCCGAATTTCACCGAGACGATCCAGCGTGGCGCAGTTGCATTCCAGAGCCTGAATCGCATTGATCAAGCCCACCTTGCCGAGCAGTTCCTGACACTCGCCGAGATTCATCCAGATGGTGATGTCGTCCTTGCTGCCGCGCGCCTCGTAGGCGTCGCCGACCGTGAATTCCTTCCCCATGAAGGTGACCGGATCTCCTTTTTTCAGACCGAGACTTCGATGAAGTTCGTATCCGAGCACGAGGTGACCGGGCACCACGGGATCGATCAACGGAGCCTTCGGATCGCGATGGGCGATGGGCACCTCGCCCCGAACGCCGATGAGGATGATGGTGCGTTTTTGCTCCGGCCACTCGAGTTTTTGAGTCAGGCTCGGCAGGAGATGATTCACCGTAACGATCTTGCTGTCCGCCAACTTGGACACATAGGATTCGGGCATGGTCTTCGAGGCATAGCCATCGGCATAGACCTCGCTCATTTCCTGTCCGGCGGGAAAAATGTAGATGTTGAACCCGAGCCCCTTCATTGATTTCCTGATCTCGTCCTCCAGCTTTTTCATCTCCGACTGGGTGGCTGCCTCCATGTCGCTGATGATTGCCTCGGTCTGGAGATCGTGCGAGCGCAGGGCTCCGATCGTCGCCAGCACCGCCGCCACCGCCAAGGCCGCGCCGAGAAGCGAGAGGGCGAAATTGATTTTCCGGTGGCGAATCTCCCGGAGCACGAGTCGAGCGAGGTTCATGAGGATTTGCGTCGAATCAAAAGAAACGTTCCCGCCCCGATGATGATAAAAAGGGCAGCGGCGACGAAGATCATCGGTGCGATGGCGATACCTGCCGCAGGCGAGGTTGAGGACGAGACTTCGGACTCACTGGTTTCGGTGGTGTCCTCCGGAACGAGCGAAGCATCGGTGGCCGCAGCGGCTTGCGCGAGGATTCCGGCTCCTTCCAGCGGCGGCAGGATTTTTTCGATCACCACTTCGCTGCCATGCAGAGCCGTATCCCAATCGGCGGCGATGAGGAGATCCAGCCCCGGGTTCTGGTCTTTCACCTCACAGGAGCAGGCTCCACAAATGTAGGTGGCATACTCGAGGGCGTTGTCTCCATTCACCCCGCGTCCGATCAGCGGCTCCAACACCCGGCCTCGGCCAAACACCGGGAAAACCATGGGCTCGCCCGCATAGTCACCGAGATCATCCTCGATGTTCAGGATCATGGGGAGCAGCATGACTTCGGCGGGATCGTCGCGGGAAACCCGCAGCAGCGTGAAATCGATTTTCAGCGGCACCTCGGACCGCAGGATATCGTCCGCATTCACCGCGGCAAAGTTCGTGGCCGAATCCGCTTCCTGTCGGGTCATGACGCCATCGGGAATTTTCAGTGTCTCCTTGGCTCTGATCACCGATTCTTCGATGGCAGTGGCGGCGGCATCATCGGCGGCGGCATCGCCGCTCTCCACCAACACCCACACGGCCGACTCGCCCGCGAGCAGTTGCTTCACGAGTTGGCGTCTCAACGGAGAATCGATGAGACGCTTCGCCGTATCGAGGGTCAGCGTGCCGGTCCAGATCGGCTTGAGTTCAAACCCGCGAATCTTCTCCGGATAGGTGACCGAAAGAATCGCCACCGGAGAATCCGCCGCCGGGGTTTCTTTGATTTCCACCGCGATGTTGGCGAAAACACCGGGAGCATCCGGATTCAAACCATCAGACTGCGCCGCTTTCAGAAAATCGATGGCCGCCTGCTCTTCTTCGGAAAATTTTCCCGACGCACCCGGCGTGATGATGACCTGATAGGAATCCGCCACCCAACGCTCCAGAGCAAAACGGAAAACCGGGACCTGGCAGGCGAGAGCGACTCCCGACACTGTCAGGAACACGAGCAGAAAGACGAGGGAGGTAAATGAGCGAAGGCGGAACACGGGAGAAGTCTGACATTTGCGCCCTACAATTGCAAAGCCCGCAATTGAGGGAGCAAATTGCCGGAGCCATTGCGCGATTCAGTCCGGCTTTGGGTTTTCCCTCGTCCGAGATTTCCCCTAGATTTTTCTCATGCGCTTTCGTTGCCTTGCCCCGCTTCTCCTGATTGCCCTTCCCGTCTCCGCGTTGGCCGGCGACTGGCCTATGTGGCGTCATGATCCCGGCCGCACCGCCGCCTCGCCCTCGTTCCTGCCGGAAAAGCTGGAGGTGCGCTGGAGCCGAGCCCTTCCCCCGCCCGCGCCGGCCTACCGTGACACCCGGCTGCAGTTCGATGGCAACTACGAGCCCATCGTGCTGGGCAAACGACTCTTTGTCGGCTCCAACAACGATGATAGCGTCACCGCGTTCGATACGGACACGGGCGAGCAACTCTGGAAGTTTTTCACCAATGGCCCCGTTCGCTTCGCACCGGTCGGCCGCGAGGGACGGGTGATTTTTGGCTCGGACGACGGCTGCGTCTATTGCGTGAAAGCCTCGGATGGCTCGCTGGTCTGGAAAAAGCGCGCCGTTCCCTCCGAGCGCCTGGTGCTCGGCAACGGGCGACTCATTTCTGTGTGGCCCGTTCGAGGTGGCCCGGTGCTTCACGAGGGAAAAGTCTATTTCGCCGCCGGAGTCTGGCCGTTGGAGGGCACTTTCGTTTTTTGCGTCGATGCCGCGACCGGCAAGACAATCTGGCGCAACGATCGCGCCGCCTACCGTTACCAGGTGCATCCTCACAATGCCGAAGCCTATGGCGGACTGGCGCCTCAGGGATATCTACTCATCGACGGCGACGATCTCATCGTGCCGAGCAGTCAGGCTTATCCAGCGCGTTTTGATTTGAAGACGGGCAAGTTGAAGGAGTTTGAACTCCCCGCCCCCGGTCGCAAACCCGGGGGTTGGTTTGCCTCGACTCCTTCGGCCAAAGAAGAGCAGAAACTCAAACGCCGCGGTCTTCTTTTCGACAGCGACGTCAACACCAAGCCGCACGAAGACAAACCGCGGTCCGAAGGCCTGCCCGCGATTCGAAGCACCATCCGAACGGGCAATCGGGAGTGGAAATTCACCGAGACTCTGCCGGGCGTGAGCGATGAGATCGCATCTCTGGCCGCCGCCGATGGGAAGCTCTTCGTGGTCACCAAATCGGGTAGCCTGCTCTGTCTCGGCGAAAACCCAGAGAAACTTCCGGCCCGTTTCCATTTCCTTGAGAAAGCCGGAGACTTTGCGCCCGGCGAAGGCAAGCAGCTGATGAATCTGCCGCAGCAGGGACACGCCGTGCTTCTTGGCATCGAACTTGACACCCAGATTCCGCATCTCCTCGCCACGACGGAACTCCAGATCATCGTCGTCGAGTCCCGACCTGACAGGGTTGAGTCGTTGAGGCAACAGGGTTACCCCAGTGATCGGGTTCACCTGATCGACTCCGATCCCGCCACCGTGCAGCTTCCGCCCTATCTCGCCGACCTGATCCTGATCGATTCGTCCTTGCCCCTGACGGTCGATCAACTGCGTCACTATTACGAGGCGCTCCGTCCCTACGGCGGCACCCTCATCGGTCACGCCACCGAACTCCCCACCCTGGCGGCGGAAGCGAAACTCCCCCGTGCCACCGCCGATGCCAACGATGGCTGGGGCATCATCACTCGCGAAGGCGCGCTCGAAGGCGCGTCCAACTACACCGGTGACTGGGCGGCGAGCGAAGATCTCCGGGTCAAGGCCCCGATGGGATTGCTGTGGTTCGGCGATTCCATCACTCACTTCAAACGCTCCCCGCAGCCCAAGTTCATCGACGGCGTCATGATCTCCAATCCCAAGGACTGGACCGATGCCTCGACGCGCCAGGGCAAGGTCGACTATCGACTGCTCGACACCACCTTTACCGATGTCTACACCGGTCGAATTTTGACGAAAGAGGAAGCACCCGAGTTGCGACAGAGCTTTACCGAAGTCGACAAGGAAACCATTCAGCCCAGCCAGTATCGACCGCCCCGGCAGAAGGATGATTGGAAACCGGAAGCGCCTCGCGCCGGAGAACGCACCAACCCCCTGACCGGAGAAACTGAGCCACGCGTTTTCCCGAAAAGCTATGGCTGCGACGGCGGCGTCGACTACGGCCTGATGTATTCCATGCGTTCCGGCACGCCCGCCTTTTACGACAAACGAACCGAGAGCGGCACCATCAACATCAGCGGCCCCCGCAGCGGTTGCACCAACAGCGTCATTCCCGCGAATGGCGTGCTGAATCTCCCCTACTTCTACGAGGGCTGCACCTGCAGCTACCCCCTGCCCCTCGCGTTGTCGCTGGTTAGCATGCCGGAAACCTTTGAACAGTGGGCCTCCTGGGGTGCCGTCGAACCAGGCACGCTCGATGGCAAAATCCAGCGCATCGGCCTGAACTTCGGCGCGCCTGGAGATCGAAAAACCGACGACGGCACCCTGTGGCTCGATCTCCCGAACATCGGAGGGCCCTCCCCCGAGGTCGCCGTGACCACCGTGCCTGCGTTGGCGGAACTGCCGACCTTCTATCGCCATTCGCTTTTCCTGCCCCTTGGTGGACAAGGCTGGCCCTGGGTGGCGGGATCAGGAGTTCGCGGAATCAAAGAAATCAACATCGCAGGACTGAAGGCGGGCGATTACGAGGTGCGCCTGACTTTCTGCGCGCCTGACCCCGTTTCGATGCCGCGACTGGGTGCGTTGGAAATCAAATTGAATGACCAGACCGAGACACTCACCGCCGAGGATTCCGCGAGCGGCAGGTCCATGGTGCGAACCTTCGCCAAGGCTCCGGTCGGTGCTGATGGCAAGCTCGCGATCAGCCTTTCAGCCATCGATGGAGAGACCTACCTCAACGGCATCGAGATCATTCGTTCCGGCTTGCAAAGCACCCCCGTTCCTCAATGGTAACTCCCTCATGAAAGCCCCTTCATTTCTTTCCCTGGCACTCGCTGCTGCCGCGATCTGGTTGCTACCTGCTTCCAGCAGAACCCTCCGCGCCGCCGACGCCCCGCGACCCAACATCATTCTCATCATGTCTGACGACATGGGCTGGTCGGACATCGGTTGTTACGGCAGTGAAATCCCCACGCCCAATCTGGATCGACTCGCCGGTAACGGATTGCGTTTCACCCAGTTTTACAACACCGGTCGCTGCTGTCCCACCCGAGCCAGTTTGATGACCGGACTTTACCCTCATCAGGCCGGGATCGGTCACATGACAGGAGATGACAAGCTGCCTGGCTATCAGGGCGACCTGAACCAGCAATGCCGGACCATCGCCGAGGTGCTTCGGCCAGCCAACTACGGCACCTACATGGCCGGCAAGTGGCATGTCACCAAGCACACCGCACCCGACGGCCCCAAAGACAACTGGCCGCTGCAGCGCGGGTTCGATCACTTCTACGGCACCATCCACGGGGCCGGTTCGTTTTACGATCCCAACACGCTCACCAAGGACAACGCCTACATTTCTCCCTACGCCGATCCCGAGTATCAGCCCGAGCAATACTACTACACCGACGCCATCGCCGATCATGCGACGCGCTTCATCACCGAGCACGAAGCGAAACGCGCCGACGATCCCTTCTTCGTCTATGTCGCCTTCACCGCCGCTCATTGGCCGATGCATGCGCTCGAGGCGGACGTGGAGAAATTTAAAGGCAAGTATGACGGAGGCTATCCCGCCGTTCAGCAGGGGCGATTGGAAAAACTCCAGCAACTCGGCCTCATCGATCCCTCCTGGGACCCGGCTCCGCTGGTAGGTGATTGGGAATCGGAGGAGGACAAAGCATTCCAAGCTCGCTGCATGGAAGTCTACGCCGCCATGATTTACTCCATGGACCGCAGCATCGGCCGCATCATTGAGACACTGGAAAAAAACGGTGAACTCGATAACACCCTCATCCTTTTTCTCCAAGACAACGGTGGCTGCGCCGAGAACTATGGTCGCGGCAAAGAGAACGACGGCCCCCGTCTCGACAAACCCTCGCTGCCGCCACTCGCCGCCGATTATCTCCAGCCCGACATGCGCCCGAAACAGACCCGCGACGGCTACCCGGTCCGCGACGGTCTCGGCGTCATGCCCGGTCCCGCCGACACCGACATCGGCTATGGCGAGCAATGGGCCAACGTCTCCAACACACCCTACCGACTCTATAAGCACTACGTTCACGAAGGCGGTATCTCCACTCCGCTCATCGCTCACTGGCCGGCGGGCATTGCAAAGGATCGACGAAATCAGTTGGAGTCCCAACCCGCCCACCTCATCGACATCATGGCGACGGCGGTCGATCTCGCGGGCGCGGACTACCCCAAAACATTGGGCGATGAAACGATCCACCCGCTGGAAGGCGTGTCTCTGGCTCCCGCTTTCCAAGGCAAAGACCTTGGTCGTCCCAACCCCATTTTTTGGGAACACGAAGGGAATCGCGCGATTCGCAAAGGCGATTGGAAACTGGTCGCCAAAGGTGCCACCGGTCCCTGGGAACTTTTCGACATGGCCAAGGATCGAACCGAAATGCACGACCTCGCCTCGAGCCAACCCGAGTTGGTCAAGGAACTCGCCGCCGAGTGGGATGCCTGGGCGACACGTGCTTTGGTGAAGCCGTGGAAGTGGGACAAGGATCAGAGCAATGCCATCGCCAAAAAGAAAAAGAAGTTTGTCCTCAACGCCGGTGACGTCCTGCTGAAAGGCAATCCCGACATCGGCGGAAAGGGATTTTCGGTCACCACTCAGGTCGAAGAACCCGGCAAAGGCGTCGTCATCGCTCAAGGCGGAGTGAACCACGGTTGGGCACTCTATTTCGACGAAAAAACCGGCGCCCCCGCCGTGGCCCTGCGCCGAAAAGGAAAACTGGAAACCGTCGTCGCCAAGGCCGATGCGATTCCCGCGGGCAGTTACGCGCTCACGATGACGTTGGAAAAAAGTGGCGACCTCACCGTCAAGCTCGGGAACACCGTGGTCATCGATCAGAAAACCGCCGGCCCGCTCACCCAGACACCCTTGGACCCGCTCTGCGGAGGAAATGACAACAACGACGTCGCCGGTGACTACCCGAAGGATTTCGCCTTCTCCGGCAAACTGGGCGAGATCACGCTGACTCTCCTGCCCTGATGATGCCTCGTCTCGCGGGACCGCCCAAGTAGATTAATCACTACTTTCCACGAGTCCGAATCGCAAGAATTCACGGGCCGAACCAGCCAACGACTCTTTGCGAAGTTTCCAATCCGGCATCGCCCGCTCCAAGGCACTCCAAAATTCGGGACCGTGATGATGCTCACGCAGATGGATGAGTTCATGCATGACCACGTAGTCGATCAGCTTCACAGGAAGCTGAAGAAGCTTCCAATTGAAATACAGGCTTCCGTCACGTCCGCATGCCCCCCAGTTGAAGCCGAGATCGCGAACCAACACATCTTTTGGGCTCGCATCAGCGCGAGGTGCAAAGGTGTTGACTCGTTCTTTCAACCAAGAGTCTCCGACTCCTAGATACCAAGTTCGAAAGGCCGCCTCAGGATCGGCGATTCCAGACCTGAGCCGAAATCCCGCTCCCGTGAAATGTAAGGGTTCCTCCTGTTTCGCCACAACCTTCAAGCGATAGCGCTTCCCCAAATAACAAAACCCTTCTCCAGAAACAAATTCCGGTGCTTTCACCTGCGGCGCCATTTCCGCCTTCTGGGCGAGCTTGCGATAGACCCAAAGTAGCTTTTTTTCGATCCAGCGTTCCAACTCCGCCGCTTCCGTTGCAGTTGGCGCATGGGCAACCAAATCCCCGGCTCGATCCACCGTCAAACCGAGGGTCTTTCGGCGATCACTTCGTCGAATCTCGAACTCCAGTCCGTCCACTTGAAGCATCTCCCTCATGAGTTGATCAAGTGTTCATGGTTCTCCCGAGCCAATGCGACGAGCTTTTGCGCAAGATTGCGTTCCTTTCCGGTGCGGCAAATGCCCACCTCATCAAGATCGCGAACCAACGCTTTGGTCAGCAGTTCGCGCATCGCATCATTCTTCCAGAATCCTACCTTCCTGATTTCCTGGCGAATGCGTTCCACCATCTCCAAGGTGGCCGCCAGCGTTACGTTCCGCCAGTCGTCGTCATTTTTCCAATCCTCGCCGCATTCCTCTAGGACGAGACGAACAAAGGGAACCTGTACCTTGGCGTCGAGATCAGGAAAATCATTGCGATCCCCCTGTTTCAGATCGTCGATCAATCGGCGCAGTTCTCGCTCAATCGCATCCCAGTCGTCCTTGAATCATTGAAGAATTTCCGCCAGCCGCTCGCTCATTTTGCGAGCGTAGGCCGGGTTTTGATTGGAAAAGCCGATGATGTGATAGCGCGCGGCGTGCTGCATGTGGGCGGCACGCGCCCGGCTAGTTCCCTGCGCCTGCAACACTCGCTCAAACTCGGCATCGGTGATCGAAGTTGGCGGAATTTTGGGATCGACTCCTCTGGCTGAAACATGAGCGTTGATCAGGGCTTTCACCTTCTCCGCCACCCCAAAGAGGTTGAGCGCGGGATCCCGATACAAATTGGCAGCGACCTTGTTGATAAATCCGAGCAACTTGGCATCGCGGAACACATCGACAGGCACCTCAGGGCGGTGCTCGAGCAGTCCCAGCATTTCATAAAACGAGCGCAGCTTGTTGATGAAGTCCGCCCTGGTCTTCAGGTCAACGAGCAGTTCCACGCATCGTTCCACCTGCCCCTGCAAATCGGTGACTCCGCGATCCGTGAATACCGCCACCGCTCGCGCCCGCCGGTCGAACAGTTTCGGAAGCTCAAGCGCGATGTCGATCATCGAGCCTGCAATATCGTCGCCATCATAGTCGGACAACGCCTCCGTGAGGTGACGAGCGACGCCGATGTAATCCACCACGTATCCACACTTCTTCGCACCCGAAGTCCGATTCACTCGGGCAATGGCCTGAAGCAAATCGTGAGCCACGATTTTTCGATCAAGGTAGAGCACCTGCTCCACCGGCGCATCAAAACCGGTCAGCAGCATGTTCATCACCACGAGGATGGAAAGCGGATCTGTCTTGTCGGTTTTCGATTGGCCGAATTTCCGTTTGAACCGCTTGATGAAGACCTCCTGCTTGGCCTTGTCCGCCCAATCCCACCACGATTCCGGATCGTTGTGATTCCCAGAAAAGATCGCCGCCATTTCCAGTGCCTGGAGCTTGGGAAGTTCCGGATAAATGCTGATCAGAAAGCGCGTCTCCTCATCGAGTTGCTCCATCTCATTGTCCGGCAATACCAGGGTCGCGTCCGGAAGCGCTTCGAGAGCTGAAATCAACTCGCCTCGTGCGTTCTCCAATTTCTCCAGATAAGTGATCGCCGCCTGCCGACTGGTGGCCACCACTTGGGCTTTGAATCCCTCCGGCAACACTACTCCAGCGAAGTGCCGAATCATGTCGCGAGCCTTTTGCTCGATCAACATCGGGGCCTCCATCACATCACCTTCAGTCGCGTACTTGGCCTTGATTACCGCCAACTCCTCCGGCGTATAGTCTCGGAACATGTCCTCAAACACCGTGTCGAGATTGGGCGCGTCTTTCACAAGACCATCCGCCGTGCGCCCTTCATAGAGAATGGGGACAGTGGCACCGTCCAGCTCCGCGTCCTGCACCAGGTATTTGTCGATAAACCCACCAAAAATCTCTCGAGTCTCCTTTTTCTCCTTACTCAGAATCGGGGTGCCGGTGAATCCAATGATGGCCGCGTTGGGCAGGGCTTTGCGCAGGTTGCGATGAAGGGTGCGGGTATGGGAACGATGGGCCTCGTCCACCAGCACCAGCACCTCCTCCGAATCATTGAGCAATGGAAACTCCTCGAATCGGATCGTCTCCGTGAACGTGACCTCTTTCTCGACCACCTCCTCTTCCTTGCCTGGTTTCTTCTCCTTGCGAACAATGGTCATCGTGACCTTGTCGCCAACGTCTTCGCCAGCCTGGGGCAGCACTTCGAGTTTCTTGCCTTCCTTCTTCCGGCCGCTGGCTGGCTGATACTTTTGCAGCATCGCCATCACGATGTCCGGGTTCGGATCGGCCAACAGGCGCTGGGTCAGCGCCGTGGGCGATTCGCGGGATTTCAGGTCCTCGTCAGTGGGCCTGACCGACTCGCCACTCAGCTGCGCCGTAGCCCCCAATTGGGCCTGGAGATCGGTGCGGTCGGTCACCACCACAATCTTGAAGCGGTTGAGCTGCGGCGTCATCCGCATCTTGCGGACGAGAAAGACCATGCTGAGACTTTTTCCTGAACCCTGGGTGTGCCAGACGATGCCGCCCCTTTCGTCCCTCTTGGCTCCCTGCGATTTGGTCTTTCCTTCCTGAAGTTTTGCGACCGTTTTCTGGATGGCGCGAAACTGCTGGTAACGCGCCATCACCTTGCGGGTCTTGCCGTCGACCTGTTGAAAAACGGAAAAATTGCGGACCAGATCGAGCAGATGCGCCGGACGCAGCATTCCGGCAGTTAGGATCTGCTGGCTTTGCAGAGCCGTCCCGGCCCCATTTCTTAATTCTTCAGGCCGTTGCTCCGGCTTCCGGAAAAACAGCGGCGTTCCGCAGCGCTCCGATTCCTCCGGCCCCACGGCCATCAGTTCGCTGACCGCCTCGGTCAGGTCACCCGACGGAGAGATCACTCCCAGATCCTCAGCCACCGTGCTCAACGGCACCGGGCTGGTGTCGGCCCATTCCAGCCAGACTTCCGGCGGGGCTCCGACCGTTCCCGCCCGCGCTTCGAAATAGTCACTCGCGATCAGCAACTGGTTGGTGTGAAAGAGCCGTTCCACCCCCTCGTTGTCGGAGTAGAGCGTCGGCCAGATCTCCCGGCGCTGGTTGGAGTAGCGGAGGATTTGATCGATCGCCTTCTGCAGTGGGTTCTCGATACCTGGACTCTTGAATTCCGCCACCGCCAGCGGAATGCCGTTCACGAACAGCACCGCGTCCGGAATCACATGACCCCGCCCGCTGGTCAGCTCGACCTTGAACTGGTTGACCACCAGAAAATCGTTGTTGGCTGGATTCTCGAAATCGATAAAACGAATCGCCTGATTCCGGCCCGCGTTCCAGTCCGGCAGCCCGGCGATCTCGGTTCCCTGAAGCAACAGCCAGGTGGCCGACTCATTGATCTCCATCAGCCGGTGCCCTTCTGCCTTTTCCAGCTTGTCGATGATCCGCCGCACCCGGTCATCGTCCAACCAGGGCTGTCCATCTCGCAAATTCAACTTTCGCAGAGCCACCTCCAGCCGTCCCCTGATGAGGACTTCGCGAAAACTGCCGCGCGCGGTGAACTCCGCCACATCCGTATCGCCCTCGATCCACTGCCAGCCCATCGCCTGGAGCTGCTCGCAGAACGGCTTCTCGACCAGGTCGTATTCCCATTGGATTTTGCTCATGATCGTGGAATCAAAAAGGCCCCGGGAATACCAGTATCGAGAGTGGCCAGGTGAGCGCCATGGCTTTCCGCGAGTCCCAGCAGGTGCCCATCCGTGGTCTGACGGGCCGTCTTTACCCACGCGGCCAGATCGGCCACGCCCCGGTCATCAGTCAAGCGCATCACCGTCCGCGTTTGGTTGCCTTGGAAACGAGTCAGCAGACGAATCGAATCCCGGATCGGCACCCGGTACTGGGGAGCCTGATTCATCACCCGGACAAAGCCCAGTTCGGTGATCGAACAGGTCGCGAGTCCGTCTTCGTCCGACAGGCCCGCCAGCCAAGCCTCCACCGGTTCATGGTGCTCATGACCAGAAACCAGCGCCGCGATGAGGGCATTCACATCCAACAACCAGATCATGGGAACTCGGAAAGCAGTTCACTCACCTGCTCCCCGGTGATGCCGGGAGAATTCTCTCCCACGTTCAGCACCGGCAGGCCCGTCACTCGGCTAACCGCGATCTTTGGCACCCTGGTTCGGGGCCGAATTGGCTTCAGCACGATGTGGTCGGCTTCCGTGCCCACTTCCAGCGTCGCTCCGGTCTCCAATCCCAGCTTTCGCCGCACCGCCGCCGGCAGCACGATCTGCCCT
This sequence comes from Verrucomicrobiia bacterium, assembly GCA_020440025.1. Taxonomy (GTDB): domain Bacteria; phylum Verrucomicrobiota; class Verrucomicrobiia; order Verrucomicrobiales; family DEV007; genus JAEUHH01. The sequence goes on along the minus strand of JAGROX010000043.1, from coordinate 91,138 downwards.
TTACTCGAAAGCGTCGTTTTCATGGTAAGTCAATCTTACGTTCGTCTGTTGATTGCGGCAAGTCCTTTCGCCAGCGTAAAGCACCCGACTGGGCCTCCTGCAACTTTCCCAATCCTCTTAGATCGCACCCGGATTCAGCCCGCTTTGGCAACCGGAGCGGCAAGCGTTTCCGGGGATGCCGGACGATCCAGAGCCTGCTTCGCCAGCGAGAGTTCTTCCGTTCGCCAATCTTTGCGCCCGCCATCCAGCATCGACTCGATGATCACCGGCACCGCGAGGGCTTTCAGCCAGGGAAGCGACCGATAGTCATTCACGGCACATCTCGACATCGGCACATGGCGACAGTGCGAATCCAATTCACTGATGTGGATCTCGGCAATCCTGTCCTGGAATTGGCGGATCAATTCGAACAACAAGGTCAGGGTCGTGTCCAGCTGGCGAGCATGGGCAACGTCGAGACACATTTTCGCTTCCGGGAGGCGCTCAAACACCGCCACCAATTCCTTGACGGTCCGGCCCACCGATTTCCGGCGGTCCATGTTTTCGATCAACAGGCAACTGCCAAAATGGCGCCACAGAGCTGGTTTCCGAATGACATCCGGATGGACCACAATGTTCCACCCACGCTGGAAAACCGGTTCCAACAATTTGACCACTTCCTTCTCCTGTTCCGGCTCAAATGAACTTGGAGCGTGAAACGAAACGTAACGAAAGGACGTCGTCTCCAACCGATCCAAATCGCAAATTAGGGGCTTCAACTCAGAAAATCGAAGCGCGGAAATCTCGACGGTGTCCACCTCATGTTCGCAGAGCCAGCGCAAAGCCTTGCGGTAATCCCCGCGTTCCAGTGCTCCTGTGGAAAATCCCGTGAGCCGCGATAATGTTTCGTCACCCGTTCGATTCTTCGATTCAGATCTCTTCATTTTGGCATCTCCGCCTCTCTCCAAAAAATACGGCCCCTCCTCTACCAAGCTCAAGGCCAGTTGGCAGGTGGCGTTTTCCACTCGCCTTCGGGAGGTTCATCATGCGCTTCGGAAGGCCGATCGACCAACTTCTCCGGTAAAATTTCGGCGAATGCAATCGTGGCCTGCGGCTGTCCATGAAGATGAAGCACCTGTCGCTGAAAGGACTGTCCGAATGGCATGTAAAAACTACTCCCTCCGAACTGCCCGTTGTTTACCACTATCACTCCTTGGTACATGTGATAATGCAATCCTTCGGACATCCGATCAAACGTTCCCACATCCTGATTGAGAGCACAGATCAAGTAGAGGTCGCTCCGCGATTTCAGATCGGAGGCAAGAGAAAGATCGGTCGCATCATAGCAAACGGAGGCGCTCATCGTCAGTGGGCGAAACTGACGGTTGCTGCTCCATTGATAATTCACCAGCCACTGCGCGGGGCGAAACGGAACCGGAGATGGGTTCAAACCCAATTCATCCTGAGTCAGATGTTCTTTTCCTTGTTCCACGAACCTGACCTGAAAACCACTGGAGACCCGCCATTCTGGAATTGCCCAGAGACAGCTGTTGATCAACGGCGAATCAGAATCTGGATCGAGCGGATGATAGACCTGACCAAACAACACCATACACTTGTGGGTCCTGATAAAGGGAAGAATCAGCGGCTGAATATCGAGGGGATGGATTGAAAGCTCTGGAAAAACAAGGAGATCAAGGATCCGCCCGTCGTGACGATTCTGAGTCCGATGAGTTTCCCTGACCTGCAGGAGTTGAACAACCGCTTCCAGAATTGCGGCTAGATGTTGGCGGTGTCGAATTCTAAAGGAGGGATCACCTATGAGCTGTGGATCGTTCGAATGTTCGCCATAGTCACCCATATCCGGGATGATCGCTTGAACGATCCCAACCCGAAGCGGGCGCTTCCAATCCGAAGTCGGTGGTTTGTCGGGCCACGGAGCGGACTGTTCGAGGAACGCCAAACGGGTTGCATTTCCGCGGGCTTTTTTCAGTACTCCAAGCCGATTTTCGAGCCGTTGCGCCCATTCGGACAGATCCACCAATGGCGAAGACAAACCAGATCCTGGCCACCGAAGAAGATCGAACAGAAAATCTTCCGTCCAGGACGAAATCGGAATCCAAGGCGGGCCGAACGCCGTCCGACCTTGAAAAGTTGAGTATCGTTGCCTCTCCCAATGGGAAATTGGCGCTCGATATCGAGGACGCAGACCGGCTCGCGGTTTTGCGAACGAACTGCTGAAGAGATCGACTGATCCCCGCAATGAATATCGCAGAATGGCACCCAGTTGAAAACGCCGCTTATCCTCAGTGCTCTCACACCACGACGGAGGAACAAAAAGATGAGCACTTCTCGGAAGTGCACCGGTGATCTTGACGGTCTCTTTCTTCACCGCCACGCCCTTCACTCCTGCCAATTTCCTGACCTCGCAGACGATCTGCCAAGGTGTCAATACCTCCGGCCAATCGCTTTCGGGTCTCGCCAATAGTTCGGAAGCCAATCGCAGCAGATTCTCTTCCTCCCAAAAGGGGTTGTCTTTTCGCGTCACCAGATCGGCCAATACGGACGCTTTTCCTTTGGGGGCAATTGACATCTCAAGCCCGAGCGATCTTGCCACCTGACTTTGACCTTCCGTTCGGTTTTCTTTGAGTCGCTGCCATACCTTAGCTGCCGTGATCGGCGAAACCTCACCCACGCTGAGTAGAAATTTGGGTGAAACTTGCCCCGAAACGACTCCATCGATCGCCTCATCCAAGCCAAACGATGACAGAGCCAAGACCAGAAAAACAGAGCGCTCCGCCAAAGGCAAACGGCCTGCGCCCGAAAGAAATCGAGCAAACCGCAGGTGACGAAAGAGCCCCCGACTCCGTGTCGTCGATGCAAGGATGACATCGGGAACCTGATTTCGAATCGCCAGGTAGAGGAATGCCTGCTGAAGGAGGAACCAGGGAAACCGCTTGGGGGCCGTATTCGTGCTGAAAGCCGAAATGAGCACTGCGGTTGCTTCTTCGGTGAGACGTTGGTGGTAGGAATCAATGTCGATATCCGATGGCAAACAGTCGTCATCCGAAACCATCCCAGTCTCGGTTGCTCCCGCTCGAAAAAGTTCAGCCAGACAATACTGTCGCACTTCCCGATTCTCTCCTCTCGCCCCACCCAAATCCCATCCGGGACGCAACAAGCCCAAAACGCGATCCAGGAACTCGGCATCGGGATAGAGATCGAGAGCGATGCGTAGCAATCGGACGTTGCCTGGATTCGCCACCCACTCGTCGATGAGCATGGCCGAGAAAAGCTGACCACGTTCGTCTAACTGTTCCCGAGACAGAACCAGCCGGGAAGGTGACCCGGTACTCCCATCATTTTCCTCGTCTGAATTTTCGGGATCATTCACCGACTCATCGGTGAGGAGCGGACGAAGAGAACGAAACGTCCGACGAAAGCGCCCCGCGGCAAAGCGGGCGGCGGTCTCATCTCGCATATCCGAAATTCCCACCAACAAGCCAGAACGACCGGTTGCCCCTTGTTCCGAGGTCGATGAATATCGCTTCTGCGTGTGAAAGAATCCCTCGATAGCTCCGATCAACTCGGTTCCGTGGAGCATGTCAAACACTCCCGAGATATCATGTTGAATCCGCGTGGCCGTCTTCGATTGGGGAACCAGGAACCGCTTTTGGCGGCCCTCTACCGTGGCCTTGGTCTTGGATGCTTCGACCAGCAAACCGGGAGTGTGAAGGTCCAATAATCCCTGCAACCAATTCTGGACCGCGTGCTCGATGGCCACCTCGTCCGCCCCTTTTTCAACCATGAGTACCAGGCGCAGGTCATCGACATAGTAGCAGACATCCTCAAGAACGAATCGGCCCTCCGCATCGATCGGTTGGCCAAGCCCCCCTCTCAAAGCTGCGTCAAAATCGCGCATCGCGACGTTCGCGAAGAAACCGCCAGCGACCAATCCCTGGGGAAGGGCGACCTGATCGAAATCTTCAATTTCGTGGAGCTTCCCGTATGCTTGAGCTCTCTCCCGATCCTTCCATCGCCAATCAAAGAGACTCTGGAAGAGGACGGAGAAATCGTTTTCCTCGGAACCACCGAGAAGGCGGTGAACCTTGTCGTGAAGCAGACTCGGTCGGACTCGATCATAAAACTTCGACAGATCACTCTGAACAATCGCCACTTCGCGATCCATCACAGCGGCAGCAACTTTGAGGTGATTCGACACCACTTCGGGCCTCCGGAGAAACGTTTGGTAGTCCCGATAAAAAAGGCGGTAAAGCTTCGAACTGCCCCAGCGATGCCGCAACCCATCGGACGAATCGCAAAAAAGCCGGTGCCCGTAGGCCAACACGTTTCGCCGATTGGCTGGCTTCTCAATCGAGAGGAGCGGGTCGCCCAGAATTCCTTCCACCCGGTCGGCCAGACACATTAGCAGGGCTGTCGCCACCACCTGATCCTGGAGGCTCACATGGGCCAAAGGCCGGATCTTGGTTCGGATATTTTCGCGGGGCTTCCACTCATTCTCCCTCAGTTTCCACGATTGTCCTTTGGGCGCGGGGACAAATTCCAATGGCGACGGCGTCCAAGCTTCGGGTGACTGAAGACGCTCCTGAATCTCCCGAATGAAGTCCGGAATGCGCAACGATTGATAATCGATCTCAAAGGTGTCGGCGTACCAACTGTGCTGACGCAGGTAGCCCGCCGTTTTCTTCCACGCCTGCATGAGGACGCACTCGGTCCGCAGATCATCCAGAGTTGGAGAAAGGAATTGCTTCATGGGGTTTCCATTCCTTTCGGAACCCTAACCCGACCGGTGAGCAGGTCAGTCATGAGGCCCGATTTGACTACTTCAAGTTTTCCAAGAATTGCTTCCTCCTTTCTTATCGCAAGGGTGTGCGTATCATAAATAGCACCAATTTGATGTTGTTCCTCAAATTCAATCGGGACTGAAATTTTCAAGGGGCGAAGATCCTGCAAATTAATGTTCATCTGGGCAGTTTGAGGAGCTCCTGCTTTTAGCCGGTCTTTCGCCCTCCTAATGCCTAGTTCAACAAACCTGACACAATGCGGGTTCCTAACGACCGCTCCGACCACACTATCAGTTAAGAACATCGAACGCCCAAGAATCGCCGTGTCTGCAATGTTTGCCGCAATCGTGATCGCTATTGTTCCCGTAGGGAACTCCCTGCTGATCGCAGCCCCGTCATCGTTTAGAGTCTGAGTGAAATCATTCAGAACTTCACCCTTAGCTGCCGTAATGTCACCAGTTTGGACGAAAGGATGGTGCCCTCCATAGAATCTGGGTTCGTTTCTTGGGCGATGCGCGAATTTTCCTCTATCGACATCGGCCAATTCTTCTAATGTTGTCACCTTCCACGCCTTCGGTATCCGGCCGAGGGGGGAGTCTTTGAATTGTTCGGGGTGGGCGATAGGGTCGCGGAGGTGTCCATTTTCGTCGAGGCCGCGGGTGAGGAGGTCGTGGAGCAGGCCGGCCCGCACCTGCCGCAACTTCGCGATCACCGCCTCCGTCTTGGCGATTGCTTCGTCCACGGCGTCCAGCACTGACGCAAATACTCTCTGTTCTTCGACAGGAAACGCAGGTCTGGGAATTCGAAAGAACTCTCCCACTGAGAGGTGCTTTACAGTGGTTTGTGGCGTGCGGCGATGAATCCTTTCCAAGTGGGGTTGCAACCACCAATAGAGAAATCGCCCATCAAGGTCGGAACTGCTGGATGTAACCTTACATACTCGTTGATTTAAGAGGGCCTCAGGCCCATCCCACCTTACCACATTGAAATCACCATCCATTCCTACGAGGACGTCACCGCGACGTACCAGGAATGCGGGATCAAAGTCCCCACCGAAATTCGTCTCCGTCCTGCCTCGAATGAGGTCTCTAATTCGAATCAGTGGTTTCCCTATGCGATCAGTAAAATCTTCTGATGCGAACGGAAAACCCGAAAGAATGGAAATCGCATTCCCCAACGGCACTTCTTTGGTGGAAATGCTCATGTGTAACGTAACGCATCGAAGGATTTCCCCAATCGGCGCTCAAGATCAACTCTCTCCCCCCGCAACTTCTCCAAGGTCACCCGATACTTCCCCCAAATCCCTTCCACGAAGCGCACCAACTCCTGCCGTTTCTCCGCCAGCGCGCCGTCCAGTCCGGCCTGGACATCTTCGATGAACAGTTCGAGAACCAGCGCCTGCTTTTCCGCTTCGCCGAATCCGAGGCACCGGCCTTTCAGCTCATCCACAAACTCACTCTTGAGCGTCCGGAACGCGAATCGCACCGCCGCGAGATCGCTCTTGATTTGCTCGTAGGGTGCCCGCGCCTCGTCGAGTGCCACCAACTGATCCAGGGCCGGCTTCAGCGCGGCCTCGGCTTTTGCGAAGGCGGATTTCTCCTCGACGGTGGCTTTCTTTTTGGCGGCGGCGCGCTCCAGCTTTTTCAAGTCGCGGAGGGCGTCGCGATGTTCGGTTTTCAACTTCCGGGTCTGGCGATCGAGGTCTTTGGCGTAATTCCAGGCGGCCTGTTCCTCCTCCTCAAGGTCTTCGGGGGCGTTGCTCTGTTCGAAGGCTTCCTTCTCGCCCTTGAGACGGGAGATTTCCTTTTTGGCCTCGGCCAGCCGCTCCAAGTAGTCTCCCATGGTGCGCCGGACGAGCTTGTGACCGAAGGGATCGAAGGCCGGTCCGGCCTGATCATCGTCCTCGGCGGCGTCGGCGATGGCATCGACCCAGCCATCGATGACGCCGGGGAATCCGTTTTCGATCAGCGTCTTGAGATCCGCCAGTGAATCGGTCCACCAGGTGGCAATGATACCGGCGAGCTGATAGCGGTCGAGCGGCGGCGCGACGAGATCGGCATTCTCCGCCCCGAGAGAGGCGACAAAGGTATCGAGAAATTCGCTACGCACCGCATTCAGATCCCGACGGGAGGGCAAATCGGCGATCCGGGCCGCGTGCTCCGCCCACCAAGCTCCGAGCTGCGTCCGCACCGCCTCATACCGGACGATGACTCCGGGATCTTCCTCCACCAAAGGGCGGATCCCTCCAGGTTCGGTCAGGACGGGCGCGAAATCGAGGTAAGCGTCATCGCCGGGACGGGACACGAAGGTCCGGGCGGGATCGAAGCCTACCGCGTCGAAGAGCGGGCGCTTTGTCGTCACCTCGGCCACCGGCACGCCACCGAGCAGATGGGCGCGCACATCGTGGGGCTCGGGCGGCGGGGAGTTGTCCACATAACGCCGGATGTTGAGATTCCAGTCATTGGCCTCGTTGGCGATCTCCGCGATGGGGACGACACGAGCATAACCGGGCACCTCGGCATAGCGGTCGAAGGTGGACGCAATCTTTTCCACATGCTCCGGGCGCAGATAATTCTGGGCGCGTCCGGCTTGAAATTCGGCGTCGGCATTGATGAAGAGAACCTTCTCCCGGCGTTCGGTCGGTTTCGCGGCATTGGGTGTCTGCCCGGTGAGATTGGGCCTCATGATGAGAATGCAGGCGGGAATGCCCGCGCCGTAGAACAGATTCTGCGGCAGCCCGATGACGGCTTCGACGATGTCCTGTTCGAGAAACTGTCTCCGGATCTCCTTTTCCGCCCCGCCGCGAAAGAGCACCCCGTGGGGCAGTACCGTGGCGACGGCGCCCCCGGGTTTGCAGACCGCGAGCATGTGCTGGGCAAACATGAGGTCCGCCTTTTTCCCCGTGGGCGGACACCAGCCCCAGCGAAAACGCTCGGGATACTCCATGCCGCTGCGCGTGTAGTTCTGGCTGAAGGGCGGATTGGCGATGACGCGGTCGAATCGCTCCAGCTCCCCGCCCTCGCGGTGCATGGGGGATGGAGCAGGGTGTCCTGAAGCTGGATATCGGCCCCGCGCACACCGTGGAGCAGCATATTGAGCCGGCAGATCGACCAGGCCGACGCGTCATTGACCTGACCGCAGAGGCGGAGATTCGTCGGATCGCCACCCGACTGCTCGATGAACTCGCGACCGATGATGAGCATGCCGCCCGAGCCGCAAGTGGGATCGTAAATACTCATTCCTGGTTCGGGTTTGAGGATGCGAACCATGAGCCGGATGACATCGCGCGGGGTGTAGAAGTCGCCTCCCTTTTTCCCCGCCGATTCGGCGAACATGTTGATGAGGAACTCGTAGGCCGCGCCGAGCAGATCGGAGAACTGAAAGTCCTCATTGCGGAGCCGGTATTTGCCGAAGTGGCGAACGAGGTCCCGGCAGGCATCGTCGGAGATCACCCGCTTGTTTCCCTGGGTGCGCATGAAGCCGATGTGATCGAGCACATGCTCCAGCGATTCGTTGGCCTCGCTGAGCGCCCCAAGCGCCTTGTCAAGAATGCCGCCGAAGGGTTCCGAGGCCACGTTGAGTCTCTCCACCAGATATTGCCAACGCGCTCGCTCCGGGACGAAAAATCCGTCGTAAAAATCGGGATTCTCCGCATAGGTGAGCTTGGCGTCACTCATCGTCATCCCTGCTCGACCTTGCGCTCGACGATGCGTTCGTTCTCGGCATCGAAGACATCCGAGCAACGCTTCAGAAAGAGCATTCCGAAAATGAAATCCTTGTAGGTCGCCGCATCCAACCCCTCCTGTCGCAGCCGGTCAGCGGCGGCGTAAAGGTGACGGTTCAGTTTTGCGAGAGAGAGTCGAGCCATAGGCGAAATGAGGAAAGGCCACGCTATTTCACGGACCCGTCGCAATCAAGCCGACAAGAAGGAAAGAACTCAGGGAAACAATGAGGCGGCGATACCGGCATTTGGAGCCCAAGTGCGTTCGAAATATCTTGCCTTTTTAATTAAGACACCCTTATTTTCAACCCCTCCCGGAGCGCTCACCCGCCCACAGGCTCTCTCTCTATGAATTATCACCACGCTAGTGTTGCCGCGATCGCGACGCTTTGGCTGACGTTTGTCTACGTCCTGCCAAGCCTTCGCTCGTGCGATGGCAAGGACTGCACAAAGAAATTCAACTGGTGGTATTGCAGTGGACTCCTGGTCCTGACCATCATCATTTCCGGGCTGAGCCTGTATTCTCAGGGATCAAAGGAGGTAATTGCCGGAGAATTTCTAGCCGAAAATTCTGCCAGGAAGATTGCAGAGCAATTGGTGGACTCTATCGACAAACTCAATGAAGGATCGGACGCCTCGCTCGAACTCGAACACATTCGCGCCGCGATGAAGACCGAATGGTCTGACTTGGCCCGCTGGCGAAATGAGTTGCCCGAGTCCGCAGAGTTGAGAATTCTGGAAGAAAAAGTGGAGGAATTGGTGGAAGAACTGGAGGGTGCCAACGTTTCCAACCTATCTGAAACGCTGATGAGAACCCGACGGAACTTTTGGAAGTAGCCTTCCGACATTACTTGCGTAAACCATAAAATTAAGATTAATTAAGTAAATGCTCCGTGTTCTCACCATCCTATCTCTGGCGATAATTGGAGTCTCTCCCGCCGCGCGGGGCAACGATTCCCCCAGCCGCATCATTTATGATTCTCTCCTTGCCGAGCGTGTTTCTGACCTCTCCGAAGCGATTCAAGCCGGTGATCCCAGCGAGGTGCAAAAAGCCAGACACTTGGTGAATCGGGCGGTTGATCGTTGCCGTATCGTTTACGGCGAGTCGGAGGGGAACGCGTTGTCAGAGGCTGCCGAAGTAACGACTCGCGAAGCCTTGATTCTCCTGAAAAATAAAGTGGCACCAGTCAAGAAGAGCCCGCCTTACGTCGATCAAGATCAATTGCCCTTTTCCTTTTCGAAAAGTGATTGCCGATAGCCTTCGATCTTGGATTTCTCAGTGACATTGTTGGCCACGTTCTCAGCATCCTTTAGGGCCTCGGCGACGGATGGCCGAATGCTCAGCCACCGCTCTTCGCCGTAGACAATGGCGAAGCGTTCACTGGCGCGTTTCAGAAAATAGGCCTGCGAAGGCATGGCTTCCGCATTCTCGTCTTTGATGGATCGATCCAAGCGTTCAAGCGCCTCCGTCAGAAATCGATCCGGAATCAAGGGCAATCGTTTTTCTTCAGCAGAGCCCGGAGAGGGGCAAAGCAGTAGGCAGATCAACGCAAAATTTGTGAGTTTCACCTTCATTTCAAATATTTTACATAATTTTCATAAAATTAAAAGTCTTTGTTTTTATTATACTCTTAAAAACTGAACTATGGAGCGCTTGCTTCTTTGAGCGTGCCCAAGTCTCCCTTTGTTCTCACCGAAACCACTGGCCATTGTGTCGTCTCATGGACTTCCGAAAATTCGTCCTACCCTGTTTACTCGTCGGCTTGACCCTGTTGAGTCAGGCCATTTCGGCGACGGGTGTCGAGCGTCCACCGAACATCGTCCTGATCTTTGCCGATGATTTGGGATATGCCGATCTGGGGAGTTTCGGGGCGCAGGATTTCAAGACGCCGAATCTTGATCGATTAGCTCGCGAGGGAGCGAGGCTGACCAATTTCTATGTACCCGCCTCGGTCTGCTCGGCTTCGCGGGCGGCGCTGCTGACCGGATCGTATCCGGATCGAGTCGGCGTGACCGGAGTCTTTTTTCCGACGAGGGCAAAGGATGGTCAACCGGCCGGCCATGGCGACAAGGGCCTGAATCCGGACGAGATCACCATCGCCGAAGTCTTGAAGGAGAAAGGCTACGCCACCATCTGCATCGGCAAATGGCATCTGGGCGACCACCCGGATTTTCTACCGACGAAACAGGGATTCGATGAATACTTCGGCCTCCCCTACTCGAACGACATGGGTTGGTGGGCCGGTCAACCGGAGGGCTTCAAGAAGGACTTTCCGCCCCTGCCGCTGCTCGAAGACGAAAACGTGATCGAGACGAATCCCAATCAACGCTACCTGACGCGTCGCTACACCGAGCGGGCGGTGGGATTCATCCGACAACACAGCGAGGATCCGTTTTTTCTCTACCTCCCCCACACCATGCCGCATGTGCCTCTTTTCGTGAGCGAGCCTTTCAGCGGTTCCGCGAAATACGGGCTCTACGGCGATGTCATCGAGGAACTCGACTGGAGCGTCGGCGCGATTCTGGAAACGCTGAGGGAATTGAATCTGGAGGAGAACACTTTGGTCATCTTTACTTCGGACAACGGCCCTTGGCTTTCCATGGGCGCTCACGGTGGGAAGGCCGATCCGCTGCGCGATGGAAAATTCACGCGCTTCGAGGGTGGTCACCGAGTGCCCTGCGTCATGCGGTGGCCGGGGAAAATCGCGCCCAACTCGGAGTTGGACGGGATCGTATCGACCATCGATTTTCTCCCCACTTTTGCCGCACTGGCGGGAGCCACATTGAACGCCGAGCGCAAGATCGATGGCATGGATGTGTGGCCCTATCTTTACGGAGCGGTCGAGGAATCTCCACGCGACACTTTCTTCTACAGCCCCTGGGTAGTGCGTCAGGGCAATTGGAAACTGATGTTGGCCGGAAAATACAAGGAGGTCTTTCCCGCCCCGACCTCGGGTGAAAAGGGCGGCATGGTGACGTACGATCATCCGCAACTTTATGACCTGTCGAACGACATCGGAGAAACCCGGAGTCTTCACGCCAAATCGGAGCACAAGGTCTTGATCGAAACGCTCAGCAAACTCTGCCTCGACTATCAGGAGTCGCTGAAGACTGAGGCCCGCCCGGTGGGAACCATTTCCGCAGAGTGATTTCGGGCGGAACTCCCGGGATGACTTCGGGTTGGATCATGCGACAATGCTCCAGTTTTTCCCATGGTGAGCGACGAATCTCCAACGCGTCCTGAATCTCAAGGCAGCGCTTCCCACTCGCACGGAGGCGGGCATTTCCGTCCGCCCACAATCGAGGAGATGAATGCGGCCCTGCCGCAGTACGAGTTCGTCGAAATGATCGGCGTGGGCGGGATGGGCGCGGTCTACAAGGCGCGCCAGCCCAAACTGAACCGTTTTGTGGCAATCAAGATTCTGCCTCCGATTCCCGATGACGAGCTGGGATTTGCGGAACGATTCCAACGAGAAGCCCAGTCGATGGCCCAGCTCAGCCATCCGCACATTGTCCCGGTCTATGACTTTGGTGAGACCGCCGACGGACAACTCTATTTCGTGATGGAATACGTGGAGGGAGCCGACCTCCACCAGCTCATCACCGGCGGACAACTGACGCTGGATCATTTCTACGGCTGGATTCCCCAAGTCTGTGACGCGATCCAATACGCTCACGACCGCGGCATCGTCCATCGCGACATCAAGCCCGCCAACATTCTCATCGACCGCGAAGGTCGCGTCCGCATCGCTGACTTCGGATTGGCGAAACTGATCGGGATCGACCAACCCCAGACGGCCCTGACCTTGGCGGATCTCTCGATGGGAACTCCGGACTATGCCTCGCCCGAGCAGATGGAGGCATCCTCCGAAATCGACTGGCGGTCCGACATCTATTCACTCGGAGTGGTGATGTATCAGATGCTCACCGGCAAACTGCCGCGAGGGGCGTTTCCCTTGCCCTCGGAGATCGATGACGACATCGACAAGCGTCTCGACAAGGTCGTGCTCCAAGCGATGCAGAGCGAACCGAGCGCCCGCTTTCAGAGTGCCTCGGCCATCGCGACCCGACTCACGGAGATTCTTCACTCCCCCTCGGCAGGCGTTCCCATCATCGAGCCCCAAAAGAAGGTTTCAAAGCCTGACCTCAAGGCGAAGCCACCAGAAAGCCGGAACTTGCTCCCCATTGTCGCCGGTGTTGTCGCGATCACGGTGATCACCGGCCTCTTTCTCGCGTCGAATCGGCAGAAAAAGCGCGACGTGGGGCAGACAAAGCCGGCGCCGGTTTCCCACGAGCCAGCCACCAAAACCCCGCCGAAACCTAAGGTGGTGGTCAGTACCGAGAAACCACGTCCCGCAGAGACTCCGAAGCTTCGTCCCGAGCCGAGACCGGAAAACAGCGAGAGATTGCCTCCTCGAGATTTCACCCGACGCCAAGGAGGGCCGGGAGAGATGCGACCGGGAACTGCCGCGGCCTTTCGCGACAAACTGGGACGGAAACCTGCGCAGGCTGGTCATCTCAATGTGGCCAACCTGATGATCTTGAGCCGAAACGGCGGGATGATTGAAGAGGAAGAGCCGATCGCGAAAGTGCCCAAAGATCTGAAGCCGATCGTGCAACTCAGCATCGGACAGAGCCCCCTTCAGGTCGATTCTCAGCACCGATTTGCCGTAGCTCTTCAGGGCAATGGAAAACTGGTCGCGTGGGGAGACAATTCCGAAAATCAGACGGAACTCCCCGACAAGGATGGGAAGTTCATGGCCATCGCTGCCGGCGCGGCACACGCGCTTGCCCTTCGTCAGGATGGAACCGTGATCGCTTGGGGAGACCATTCCGAGGGTCAGTGCGATGTGCCCGAAGGCTTGGAAAACGTGACCGCAATCGCTGCCGGGAAAAATTTCTCACTGGCTCTCAAATCGGATGGCAAAGTCATCGCTTGGGGAGCCCCCGTCATTGCAGAGGTGCCCGATGCCCTAAGCGAAAACGTCACTGCCATTTCTGCCGGCTATAATCACGCGGCCGCCCTGCACCAGGATGGCAGCGTGACCACCTGGGGAGCGAATGATTTTGGCCAACTGGATCAACCTGAAGATCTGGGAACTATCCGCGAGATCGCCTGCACCTTTGGCAACACCTACGCCCTGCGAGTGGACGGAAGCGTGGTGACATGGGGAGCATCCGGCCTCGACAATGCCTTGCCGGACGCCCAGATCGAAGAGATCTATGGCGTGGGAGATTCTCTCATCGCGAGGAATCGAGACGGCCAATTGATTATTCACACCTCCAAAGGCAAACCAATGCCGCTCCCGAATCCGATGCGCCAACTATCGCGGGATGTCCGGATCGCTCAGGCCGGGAGCGTGGCCTTTGCCTTTCGTCCGGTCGATCTGCGGCTCAATCTTTCCGAAGCGGGAACGCCAATGGAAGAAAAGGCGAACGATACTCTCGTCGTTCCCACACCGCCACCGGTCACTCTGACTGAGGCGGGCCGAGCCATTGCTGAACTACAGGAGAAATTCGAACTGGCTTATCAGGACCAGGTCAGCCTGCCGTGGGAAAATTCGATCAAGCAGTTGAACGATTTCTACGTGAATCACTTGGAGGAGCGGCAGGCCGAAGCGGCAAATGCCGCGCGCTTGGAGGACGCCGTCGCCTGGCGCACGGAAGCCGAACGCGTTCGCGCCGGGGAACCGCTCCCGGAGACGGATGATCCCTCGCTTCTGGCTGGTTTGGTCGAAATCCGGCGAACCTATCGCGAGAAATCAGCCGAGTATGGCGAGGAACGGAAGCAAGCCGAGCAAACGCTGCTGACGAAGTATCAGGAAGCGCTTAAAGCGATGCAGGATCGCTTCACCGAAGAGCAAAAACTCGATGATGCGCTTGAGGTGAAAGCCTTTCGCGAATCGCTTCTTTGATTCGCTTCTCCCCTCTTCCCTACTGTTTCGGCCCCAGGTGTTGGCTGATCTTGTCGAGCAGACTCTGGAAGGGAAAGATGGGTTTTTCCTGAAAGTCATCGCAACCGGCAGAGGCGATGCGCTCATGATGCTGCGCCATGGTGTGCGCGGTGAGAGCAATCACCGGAATGCTGGCAGTGGCCGCGTCCGCCTTCAGGGCCCGGGTCGCATTGAGCCCGGCATTGGGATCGGGCTGGCCGTCCGGTCCTTCCGGAAGCTCGAGATCCATGAGAATGAGATCGGGACCGAGGGTTCTCGCCTTTTCCAATCCGTCTGATGCGTGATCGGCCACCGACATCTGGTAGCCATGATGTTCGAGCAAGCGCGTCAACAGACTGATGTTATCTGCGTCGTCTTCGATGAGGAGGATGTGGGGCATGGAATGGCAATGGTTGGCGATTTCAGGTCACCCCAATCGGGCGCGGAGTTGCTCGATGACTTGGTGGGCCGAGGATTCGCCTTTTTCGATAACGCCCTCGACGCGACGCTGGAGGAAAGCTGATTCGTCTCCGGAAGGACTGACGCCGGTGAGGACGAGGACGGGAATGGAATTCCACTCAGGGTGGCGGGCCAACTCGAGGAGAAATTCGAAGCCGTCCATGCCCGGCATCACCAGATCGAGGATGATCGCGGCAGGCCGGAGATTCCTCAACCGAGTCAGGGCGTCACTACCGCAACTGGCCTCGACCGGTTCCCACCCCTCTTCCGCCAAGAGTCGACGTAGCGCCTCGCGGGAAGGCTGGTCATCGTCCACCAGCAAAATGTGTCGCTCCCGTGCCTCTCCGGTCACCCGATGAATGACGCGGGAAAGGCGGTGCAAGTCGACCGGTTTCACCAGGCAATCTTCCACCCCGAGGGCCAGGCTTTCGGAGCGGTCGGCCATGACCGAGACCATGATAACCGGGATGGCTTGCGTCACCGGATCGGACTTGAGTTTCGACAAGACCTCCCAGCCATCCACCCCCGGCATGACGATGTCGAGCGTGATTGCCTGCGGCAACCGCTCGCGCGCGAGTCGCAATCCGTCTTCTCCGCTGGTGGCAAGAATGACGCGATAGCCCTCCCCTTCTAGCGCGCGCTGGAGCAGGGCACGCACGGCTTCATCGTCGTCGATGACCAGCACCTCCGCGCCGGGTTTGGCAGGTGGCAGATCGGCCAGCACTTCGCCGGACAACGATTCGAAGGCTTCCTCGACTTCAGGGCGCGGCAGCGACTCCCCTTCCGACGCTTCCTCGCGGGATCGATAACGCGGAGCGTCGGCGTGTCGCGGCAGGAGAACGGTAAACTTGGTCCCTTCATCGGGCTCGCTGACGAAGCCGATCTTGCCGCCCATTTGCAGACAAAGTTCTTTGCAGATGGAGAGACCGAGCCCAGTGCCGCCCTCGTTCCCTTTTTTGTTGGAGACAAAGGGCACGAAAGCCTTGGCCTGCTCGTCGAGTTGCATCCCCCGACCCGTATCGGCCACGGAAAACTCCACCCAGGATTCGCCTCCCACCTCGCGAGCGTGAGCCTCGACCCTCACGGAACCCGAAGTCGTAAATTTGCAGCCGTTGGTGGACAGATTGTCGAGGATCTGACGGACCCGTCGAGCATCGGCCTCGAGAATACCGATGCCATCCTCGCACCGAATCACATAAGCGAGACCTTTGGCTCTCGCCATCGGTTCGTGGGCACCGGACAAGTCATCGAGCAGACGAGCGATATCGATCTGATCCCGATTCAGCGTGTCCGCCCCCATGATGATCTTCTGATATTCGAGGATGTCATTGACCAGATTGAGCTCTCGGGCCGCGTGATCATGAATACGCTGCACATCCTTGGATTGCTGATCATCCAGCGTCGACAATTTCAATGCCTCTACCTGGAGAAAGATCGCATTGAGCGGCTGACGGAGATCGTGACTGACTTTGGCGACAAAGTTGTCCTTCTCCCGACTCAGGCTCATTAGTTGATCATTCGCTTCCTCCAGATCGAGATTCGCCTGAGCGAGTTTGGCGGTCCGTTCGCGGACCCGGTTTTCGAGTTTCTCCTGACTCTCCAGCACTTCCTCGAAAAGTCGTTTCGACGCGCGGGCAATGTCCCCGACCTCATCGCGTCGCTTCACCGGCAAATGATCGACCAAACGTCTCAGTTGCGCAGGCAGCCTTTCAGGATCCGCCTCGGCCACTCGCTGCGCGGTTTGGGTCATGCGCTGAAGCGGACGCACAAAAAACAGCGAAATCATGAAAGCAATCGCCCCGGCCAGCGCCGCGATGACCAGCGCATATCGCCGCAGCAGAGTCATCTCCTGATGAATACTGGAGGCGAGTTCGTCATCCAGCACGGCGTAGATCAGCAGGTAGTTGGATTTTTGATTCACCGTTCCCAGTCCCAGCCGAACCGCCCACGCATGGATCTCGTCGCAGATCACCGGCTGCCGCCATTGAAGATCCACCACGGATTCTCCGAAACGTCCTTCCAGCGCGGTCCTCACCTTTTCCTGCAAGGTGGCCAGCCTCTCAGCCGATGGCGCGAGGAGACGCAGCTCTTTCACTCCGCTGCTCAGCCCACCGATCCGCCCGTCGTCCTCACACTCCAGTCGCAACTGATCCAGAAATCGGCCCTGATCCTCTTCATCGTCCGCTTCGATCGCCTGCCGCAACGCCTCGCTCGGAATTCCTTCCAGAAACCAGTAGTTGGATTCCAGCGGCAGATACTCGAAGAGCTTCAGCCCATCCACCTGGGGTTCATCGATGGCGGCCAGATTCATCCCCGTATCGACTTCACTCATCTCCTGAGCCATGCCCTCTTGAACCTCCGGATCGGCGATCATCTGTTCGAAAATCGAGTCGTTGGCCGCGCGATCGCCTCCCTCAAACTCATCCGGTCGCACCAATACCTCTCCCTTGGGGTCGATCAGAGTAAAGAGATGCCGTGGCGATTGCGCATCGTCCAGAGTCATCAGCACCCTCACCAGTGGAGGCGGCACCGTGCTCTCGGGATCGGGTCGAGAGAGCGTGGCGCTCGCCCAGATCACGGGTTCCCAGCGCTCGACCACGACCCCGGTATCGGGATGCTGACGACGGATCTTCGCTCGCTGAATCTCGGACAACACCATGACCCGCTGAAATCCCTCGCCAAGAAATGTCTGAGGATCAGGAATCCAATCGGCAGACTCCTTCGCCAGCGTCGCCTTCTCCTCGATCGAGCGAATCACGGGAACATTCGTCGTCTGGTCCCAGGTGATCAGGTCGATACTCAGGTAGCGTGACCAATAGCGTCGACAGACTGCTTCCGCTTCCTCTCGAAGTTGCTCGTTGTCGGCTCCACTGGCGAACGCCTTTCCCAGGTCTGATCGACTGCCGAGGGCAAAAATGTCTTCGCGCAATCCGTCCACCTGATCGGCCAGCTCCCAACCGCGGAGCTGCGCCTCGTCACCCAGGTCGACCAGTTCGTGGCTTCGCACCAGATCCTCCGCCGAGCGAGACAGGAGGAGTGCCACCAAGTAGGCTGACACTGCCGCCGATACCACGACCAACAGGGCGATCTTGCTGCGAATTCCGAATCGAAGAGACATCTGCCAGTATTGAACGCCAAATCCGGACGACTTGCCAGCCTCGTATGGAGCCGGATGAAAGTAAGGAATCACCAGGTTTCTTCCCGCTTTCCCGCTTCCCGAGCGAGACGCCACGATCTCGTGGAAATGGCATGCCCCATGTCCCGTAGGGACGATTCATTGGTAGCCCGGTTCTTTAGAGCCGGGTATCGAGAATCGCATTGATCTGGGCGTCCCATCGGGACGGTTCACTTCGAGAGCT
This sequence comes from Verrucomicrobiia bacterium, assembly GCA_020440025.1. Classification (GTDB taxonomy): domain Bacteria; phylum Verrucomicrobiota; class Verrucomicrobiia; order Verrucomicrobiales; family DEV007; genus JAEUHH01. Next base: position 72,882 of record JAGROX010000043.1, on the reverse strand, counting down.
TTCCGAACGGCGCAATCTCCTTGCCGTCGCCGCCGGCGAAGCGTCTCCACGCGACGGTTGGCCGCATCACGGACTACCCGGTTCGTGATCCGGACGCTAGAACTCCCCCATGACACGACGACTTTTCTCACTTCTCACGCTCGCGGCCCTCGGTTTCACCTCCTCGGCGATCAGCCAGGATCAAAAGGACACCATTCGCGTGGGCATGATCGGCCTCGATACCTCACACGCCCTCGCCTTCACCAAGATCCTCGCCGATCCCGCCAACGCCTACGAAGCCAAGGTCGTGGCCGCCGTGCCGCAATCCAGTCCCGACATTGAATCCAGCGTCTCCCGCATCGATGGCTACGTCGAAACCCTGAGTAAAGACTTCGGCGTCAAGATGTACGATACCATCGAGGCCATGCTGCCCCACGTCGATGTGGTCATGATCGAGAGCGTCGACGGTCGGCCCCATCTGGAGCAGGCGCGCCCCTGCATCATCGCGGGCAAGCCCACCTACATCGACAAACCCGCCGCCGCCACTCTGGAGGATGTCATCACCATCTTCGACCTCGCCAAAAAACACGGCACCCCGGTGTGGAGTTCCTCCAATCTCCGCTACCACGCCGGCGTGGTGAAAGCCGCCGCCGCCGATGTCGGCGATATCTCCGCCGTCCTCAGTTTCGGTCCCGCTTCGCTGGAAGAGCATCACCTGGACCTCGCCTGGTATGGCATTCACCCCACCGAAGCCCTGTTCACCGTCATCGGCACCGGTTGCCAGAGCGTCACCCGCACCCACACCGAGGGCACCGATGTGGTCACCGGTTTGTGGGAAGGCGGAAAAATCGGCACCCTCATCGGCACCCGCGCCTCCAAGACCGTCTATGGCGTCAAAGTCTTCGGTTCCAAGGCCGTGATCGAAGAATCCGCCGGCGGCGCCTACCCCGAGCAGATGGCGGCCATGATGGAGTTTTTCCGCACCAAACAACCGCCCGTCTCTGCCGAGACCACCCTGGAGATCTTCGCCTTCATGGCCGCTGCCGACGAAAGCAAGCGCCGCGGCGGCGCTCCCGTGCCCCTCGCCGAGGTGATGGAAAAGGCCCGCGCCAAGGCGAAAGAATAGGGGCCGACCGACCTCAGAGGGGGGCAATGACCCAATCATCCTGAAACGCCGGAAGCCAGCGGAGCGGTCATGAATTGGGCCGCCTATTTTCGCTGACCCATGGCCTCAGGCGTATGTTGGCATTGTTGATTCTTACCACAGGGCTGGATTACAAAGAGAAGACACACAGGAAATGCTGATCTCAGAAGACGGGAAATCGAAATCCCCCAACGCCATCGCCTGCCATCCAAACGCGTATTCGAGTTGGTAGGGAGGCGTGTAGCACTCTCCGCGGTCTGCGCCAAATCCGAACCTGCTGTAAAAGTCCGGATCCCCGTATACAAGGAGAACTCCCGGTCCCAGTTCCGATAAACGCTCAACGCCACTATTGATCAGTTGTGACGCGATCCCTCGCTTCTGATGACTTGGGCTTACGGCTAGGGGTGCGAGGATATAGCCAAGGTGTTCCTTCGTGTCGCTTGATGTCACAGGGCTGAAGGCGATGTGTCCGACGATGATGTCATCAACTTCTGCAACCAACGAGAGCACAGGCGGGGATGCCGCCTCGGAGAGCATCTCGACTGCCACGTCAGAAATGAGATCACGTTCGCCTTCAGGAAAGGCCGCCAAATGAACGCTCCGGATAGCGTCTGCATCATTCTGTATGGCTTTTCGGACCTTCATTTTGATACCAACGATCAAGTCATCCTACGCCTGACCGGGGACGCGCTCCGACTTCTGGATTGATGGTTGAAGGATCACGGCGCTTTGAGCTCACCGCGGGGCAGGCGTTTCGATCATCGCCTTGCTAGTCTCTTCGTTTTGGATTGATGTTCGGCTTCGGGTTTTGCCTGGCGCGTTCGGTGATCGGAATGAATCCTGATTCTGTTGCAATGTACACAGCTGCGTTACTCGTCACCCTGATTTTCGTTGGATCTTCGGGCTGTTGTTCAAACCGGAATATGACGATTGCCTCGTCACTATCGGCCTTGATATGAAGAGGCTCATAGTTGGTACTCCACGACTTCCAATTGATTTCGGCTTTCCTGGATTCAACGGAAAGCGTCATCTCGGGAACGTCTTCAGCCCAAACTGGAATAAATCCCACGAGGAACGCACACGCCAGGAATGTGATCCAAACTTTGCCTTTGGTTCTGTTCATGGTTCTCAATTTTGAAGACTAACGTCTGAGTCATCGTAGCCTGATCTGAGGGCGATGTTTCGATGAAAGGGTAAGGGTTCGAATCAAGGTAGTCGATCAACTCGGAACGTGATCAGGCTTACGATCGACGCCTTGTTAGCCGCTATTTTTCGACGATCGCCAACACTTGTTTCTTGATCGTCTCAAATTTGCTATCGGGATCGACAATGCCGAGATTTGCATGACCGTTCTCGACCATCTCTCCGATTGCGGCAGACATCAGTTCCCCACCGAGGTAGCCCAACTCAAAATCGAGTATGCGCACCAATTCCGGATCGTCGGTCTTCGTCCAGACTCTGAAACTATATGGACGAACAATTCCTCTTTTTTGATCTGCACGCTCGCTTGCGCCCATATTGTAATGAACATCAATTTTGTGCTTCTCGGTCATGATCGAGCCGAGGAGCATCCAAGAAAGATCATCGTTAGCTTCTTTGAACTTTTCGAGCGCTGTAGCCGCATGGTCGATTGCTTCCTGTTCCTTTCCGGATGCGAACAATGCCTGGCACTTTTTGTAGTGAAGCATCGGATCGTCTGGCTTCGCTTCGAGTGCTGTTTCGATTTTTTGTAAATCGTTCTGCGACTTCTCGTCAGCGAAAATCGGGACGATCAGGAAGGTGAGTAGTATTGTCAGAGTTCTCATTTCGGGTTTTTCCAAGGCTAACAGTATTGGTTTACCCACTCGTATATCGATATTTTTCTGCCGAAACACGGTGAGATAGTTTTGCTAGGAAACGAGATTTCTCTAACAAAGTCAAGGCATTGGGAGGCAAGGTGTGGCGGGGAATCGAGCGGAATTTTTGTTTTTCATCTCTGAACCATTTGGTTCACCCGAATTTCTGATATCAAAGCTTAAAATATCGGGCAATCAAGATCTCCCAAGTATTCCCAGTGCTCCCGCTGGTAGCGGGAAACGCCTGCCGAGCGCTGACGGGGAGGGAGACTCAACAGGGTAGAGTCGGTGACGGTACCCTGTTGAGTCTGGATTGCGGCATTCACGGCACCCGCTTACAGGCGGGGTCGCTCCAGGGGCTCTTGCCACGCGCGTTGCAGGCGCGGACGGCGATCCACACTTTTTCGCCACTGGGGAGGCTGGATAGCTCGAACCGGCTCTTTTTGCTGGTGTCGGCGAACTGCCAGCCGGGCGTGTCACCGAGGGGATCGCCAGTAGTGTAGCGAATCTCGTAGTAGTCAACGATGCCGGGTTGACCATCGCACTGTCCCGCCAGCACTCCGTCTTCGTCGCCGAAGGTCAGCTCCAGACCCGTCGGCTGACTGGGCACGGGCTTGGGTCCGGGTGGGGGCGATACCCGCAGAGTGGTGGCTTCCACGGCGGCTTCGCTGGTGGCGGCTTTGCCGATCTCGATTCCGAGAGCGTTCAGTTTCGCCACCACGGGAGGCAGAAACTGGGTGTCGCGAATCTCGGTCTTGGAGGTGGCGACAGCCTTGGCCGTGGACATGTCGCTCTGCGCGGCAACCAATGCGTCGATCGCGGTGCCGAGTGCGGTGAGGTCATCCGCCAGTGCGGCGAAGTCGTCGTGTGCTTCGGTGGCGGCCTTGATCTGGCGGGCGCGGCTGATGAGGTCGGGCACGCTGAGTCGGCTGATATCTAGGGCTACATCATACATGGTACTTGGGGTTTGGTTCTGTTGGTCATTCAGGACTTGCTGGTAGGTCCGGGGATCGTCCCAACGGATCAACGGATCGTCCCAGCGCACTCCTGGTTCATCGTAGTAGGGCATTCTTTTGTGAGGTTGCCTGGTGATAGCCGGCCAAACCTGACCGGCTCCGACCAACATTTAAGGAATGTTTTCCCAAACCAACAAGCTAATTTTCCCAAATGGTTGGATTTTTTTCCACGCTGTTGTGAACCCAATTCAAAACAATCTCATTTTGTTTCGAATCAAAATGACTTTGTTTCGAATCAAGATTGCTTTGTCTCGACTCAGCATGGGGATGATTCTAATCAAACACAGCATGAGTCGAGTCGGCCTAGGGTTGATTCGAAACGGGACGCTTCAGAATCGAATCATGGGATCTCCGTTACACCCCGCAAAGATCCGATTTCGAAGCGGGCAGGAGACACCAATAAAAACACCCCTGTCAGCTCGGGAAGCCAACAGGGGTGAGTGATTGATTGATTCGAAAAGCGGGGATCAAGGGACCTGACTGGGTCAGGTCGATTCCTCCCGCATCCCCTCGCCCACCGTCACTGGCAGGCTTCGCATTCTTCGCCGTTTCTCATGGCTTCGATGGAACACACGAGTTTTTCCTGCTCGGTGTACTGCTTGGCTCCGTTGGCTTCGGGCTCTTTGCGGGCCTTGGTGGTGGCTTTCTCGATGTTCGAGGCCTGGATGCTGCGTAGGTAGTAGGTGGTCTTGAGTCCCTTGTGCCAGGCGGCCCGATACATGTGGGACAGGGTCTTCAGGTCGGGGGTGCCGATGAAGAGGTTCAACGACTGGGACTGATCGATCCATTTCTGACGACGGGCGGCGGCCTCGATGATCCAGGTGTAGTCGACCGAGAAGGCGGTGGCATACTTGGCTTTGATGTCGGCGGGGATCTCGTCGATGTCGGCGAGTTCTCCGTCGAAATACTTCAAGCGCTCGACCATTTCCTCGCCCCAGAGGCCGAGTTTTTTCAAGTCGCGAACGAGGTGACCGTTGAGGACGATGAAGTCGCCGGAGAGGTTGCCCTTCACGAAGAGATTCCGGAAAGTCGGCTCGATGCAGGGCGTGCTGCCCATGATGTTGGAAATGGTCGCGGTGGGCGCGATGGCCAACACGTTGCTGTTCCGCATTCCCTGCTTCTGGATTTTTTCGCGAAGCGCGGCCCAGTCCATCTTGCTGCCGCGGGGCACTTCGATGGCTTCGCCCCGCTCGTCTTCGAGCATTTCCAGAGTGTCGAGCGGCATGAGTCCGCGCGCCCATTTGGAGCCCTCGTAGCTGGAGTAGCTGCCGAGCTCGGCGGCGAGATCGCTGCTGGCCTCGTAGGCGTAGTAGGCGATGGCTTCCATGAACTCGTCGTTGAACTCGACGGCGGCGTCGGAGCCGAACGGTGTATTCCTCTGGTAGAGCGCATTCTGCAGCCCCATGATGCCCAAACCGACGGGACGGTGACGCTGGTTGGCGGTCTTGGCCGGAGCGGTCGGGTAGAAGTTGATGTCGATGACATTATCCAAGGCCCGCACGGCGGTCCGGATGGTCTCGCGCAGTTTCGGATGATCGATCTCGCCGTCCTCGGTGAGATGGGACTCCAGAACGACTGAGCCGAGGTTACAGACGGCCGTTTCCTCATCGCTGGTATTCAGCGTGATCTCGGTGCAGAGATTGGAGCTGTGGATGACGCCGGCGTGATCCTGAGGACTGCGGACATTGCAGGGATCTTTGAACGTGATCCAGGGATGACCGGTCTCGAAGAGCATCTTGAGCATGCGCTTCCACAGATCGATGGCGGGCTCTTCCTTGGCGAAGATCTCACCGCGACGGCCCATTTCTTCATACTCGAGATAGCGAGCCTCGAAGGCTTTGCCGTAAAGATCGTGAAGGTCAGGCGCCTCGTTGGACCGGAACAGGGTCCAGTTCTCGCGAGCTTCCATCCGTTTCATGAACAGATCGGGAATCCAGTTCGCCGTGTTCATGTCGTGGGTGCGACGGCGCTCGTCACCGGTGTTTTTCCGCAGTTCGAGGAAGTCGGTAATGTCGTTGTGCCAGGTCTCGAGGTAGGCGCAACCGGAGCCGCGGCGTTTACCACCCTGATTCACCGCCACGAGCTGGTCGTTGTGCAGTTTCAGGAAAGGAATGACGCCTTGGCTTTCGCCGTTGGTGCCTTTGATGTAGCCACCGGTGCCGCGAACGGCGGTCCAGCTGCCACCGAGTCCGCCAGCCCATTTGGAAAGGAAGGCGTTCTCGGCAATGCCGCGCTGCATGATGGACTCGATGCTGTCGTCGACCTTGTAGAGGTAGCAGGAGGAAAGCTGCGAGTGGAGCGTGCCGGAGTTGAAAAGGGTCGGCGTCGAAGAACAGAAGCGGCGACCTTTATACAGATTGTAGAGGGCGATGATCTTGTCTTCGGGATTCTCTTTCTCCGCGATGAAGAGTCCCATGGCGACACGCATCCAGAACAGCTGCGGGGTCTCGAGCCGCTTGTGCGGACGCGAGGTCTTGTCGACGATGAGGTAGCGATCGTAGAGAGTCTGAATACCGAGGTAGTCGAAATCCAGATCGGCAGCCGGATCGATGGCGGCGGACAGTTTATCGAGATTGTAGTCCAGCAACTTGTCACTGAGACGCTCGATCTCAATGCCCCGCATGAGGTTGGTCTTGAACGCCCGACGGTGAAACACCGGCAGTTTTTCAAATCCATCGCGCATGATATCCCAGCCGAGCACTTCCTCGTAGACGTAGGTGAGGAGGATGCGGGCGGAGAACTTGGCGAAGTCGGCGTCTTTCTCGATGAGGCTCTTCGCATTGAGAATGACCGTGGTGCGGAGTTCGTCCACTGTCATTTCAGAGAAGAAGGCGCGGCGCAGTTCGTGTTCGATCTGATCCTGAGTCAGGCAGAGATCGAGACCGATCATGGCAAAATCGATTCGGCGTTTCAGGTCGATCCCGTCCCAGAGGTAGCTGCTGCCGTCCTCGTTTTTCACCAGGATCATGGACTCCTGAGCGGAATCCCCTTCGCGCTTGGCGGCGGTCTTGAGTTCGGCGAGACGCTCGAGGGCACGATGCGCACGGTAGAGGATGAAGGCTTCGGCAACCTTGTAGTGCCCCTGCTTCATCAACTCTTCCTGCACCCGGTCCTGCAGGTCTTCGATGTGGATATACTCGTGACCACTTTTCAGGATTCGCTCGGTCAGTGCCGTGGAAACGTCGGCGGCGGGGCCGGAGTCCATTCCCAGTGACAAAAACGCACTGCGAACCGCGACCTCAATCTTGTTGGGATTCCAGCCCACCACTTCACCGGAACGCCGAATGACTTTGCAAAGCGGCTTGGTCTTTGCCAGATCCAGCCCGAGTTCTCCTGTCTCCGAGGGATTGCCATGATGTGCCTGACGAGCAGCGGCCGTCTTGCGACGAATGACCACACTTTTGGCCACGTCGTGAGCATTCCCACGCACCAGTGCCCGCTCGATGATTTCGGTGACGTCATCAGCGGAAAGCACGCCCGTGGTGTCGCCATCCACCGACTTTTCCTTGAGTTCACGAGCCACCGCTTCGGCGATGGTGGCCACGAGCCGCTGATTGGCTTCCGAGAAAATGTCTTCCTGATTTCGTGACAGCGCCAGATCGGTCACCGCATTGCCGATGGTGTCGGCGATTTC
>JAGROX010000043.1:16858-65217 GCA_020440025.1 Verrucomicrobiia bacterium | reverse complement strand
GGTATCGTCCGAAACTTCGAGAAGCTCGGACCAATTGTAGCGGGGCTTTTTATCCTGCGGGGTGGCAGCGTAACGCTGGAGCAGGCGGTCCTGCTCGACGAAATCTCTGGTAATCATGGCGTTGTTGCGGGGTATTGGCTTGGTGGTGTTGTTGCTGGATACGGGGTGTTGCGAGTGGTCGGTGTGGCTAGTACCGACTCAAAGTTCGTCGTCACTGACGGCGGCGAGAGAGGATGACTTCTGGTATTCCGTGACGGTCTGTTCGAAGAAGTTGGCCTCGACCTTCATGTCCATGGCTGCCGAGAGCCACGGGAAGGGATTCGTCACGCCAGGATTGAGGGGGTTCAGTTCGACCCCCTCCAACCGGCGATCGGCGATGTAGTCGATGTATTGGCAGAACTCGTCGACGCTCAGTCCCACGGAACTAACCGGGAGACAGTCATGGATGAACTCTTTCTCCAAGGTGACCGCCTCAATCATGGTGTTGGTGAGATCCTGACGGAACTCCTCGGTCCAGATCTCGCGGTTTTCGCGAACGAGATCGTTGAAGAGGAGACGGCACAGTTTGATGTGATTCGACTCGTCCCGCAGGGTGTAGCGGAACATCTGTCCGATGCCGGGGAACTTGTTCTGACGCCAGAGGCTCAGGATCATGCCGAACAGGCCATAGAACTGGGTGCCTTCCATGCACTGACCGAACACGAAGATATTCTTGGCAAACTGCCGCTTGTTCTCCGGGTCCGTCAGATCGATATCGCGACGGAGAGCGTGAGAAGTGCGGGTGACGAACTCGTTCTTGCGTTTGATCGTGGGGATCTGCTCGAACATCGCTTCACACTCATGCGGATTGATGCCCAGACTGCTGATCATATAGAGCAAGCTGTCCGCGTGGATGTTTTCTTCGTGAGCATGACGGCCGAGCACGAGTTTCAACTCCGGAGCGGTCACCAGTTCGCGGACCACGTGAATGATGTTGTCACCGACGATGCCTTCGGCGGCAGAGAAGTAGCCGATGCCCATGCGAATGATCCAGCGCTCGACATCCGACAGATCCGATCCCTGCCACTGCTCCACATCGCGCTGCATGGGAACATCCTCCGGCTCCCAGTGGTTGGCCTTCATGTTCCGATACAGATCGTAGGCCCAGGTGTACTTCAGCGGCAGCAGATTGAAGGCCTCCGTCTTGCGCCCATTGATGACACTTTTGGCGGCGAATGCCTCTTCCGCCTTGTCCTGATCGAGAACGAACGTGCGATTTCCGATTTCGAATACTTTATCCATGAATAGTGATGCGTTGAATGGGTGGTGCGCCGCCTTTCTGTGCCAAGCTCAGGGTCATTTGTCAAAGGACGGCAGCTTGCTGGTGGCAATTTCTCAAATACTAGATTCTCTCTATTTTTAAGAAGGTATTTCCGACGAAAAACCCGAATTTTTCCTGTTGTTTTCCCTTGACTACGGACTCAAAAGCTGAATCCGCCCCCCGCGCCCCAGAATCCCACATCTTGTTGCGCGGCGACGACAGTAACGCAACATGTAGTGGTCCAGCAAGCATTTTTCAGGGTTTTTTTCACAAGATCTGCCAAAATTGAAGGCAATTTTCGGGCCAATTTGATTCGGTTTCCTTAAAATTAAGGACTTATCTATCTTCAACCAAATTCCCCCGCCCTTTGGCAAGGAAATCGCGGCAATAATCGCGTTTTTGAGGCAAGCGGATGGCATCCGATTAACCAGTTTTCATGTGCTTCCCCGTCAGTGGCGGTTTCCAGCTTCATTGATTCAGAAATTCGCGAAAGCTGACCTTGAAAACGCTTCCGAACCGGCTACTTTTCGCGTCTTGAGCCGGGTTACGATTCAAGAAGGAAGGGTGGCTGAACGCCCTGTCGCGCGAGCGATCATTTGATTGCGAAGCGAAACTGCGTAGACTGCCGCGAGGCGGTCAATCCGGTAAGACGAAGACAGCCATTAGAATTAAGGAAGGGTGGCTGAGTCCGGTCGAAGGCACTCGACTCGAAATCGAGCGTGGCAGTAATGTCACCGTGGGTTCGAATCCCACCCCTTCCGCCATTCAAAGGGCCACCCTCATCCAGCGCAGCGGATGGGGGTGGCCCTTTGAATTTTCGGAAAGGATGAGAACGCAGTTCGAGTGCGCCCTGTCCCGCCCAGCGGGAGTCAAGATCCTACGAGCGAAGTGAGTCACTCCCGCACAGATGCCGATCAGGCATCAATCCCACCCCTTCCCGGGTTGAGAACGCAGTTTGCCAACCTTCGGATTGGCTCTGCAAAGAGGCTTCGCTTTTTCGAAGGCGACAATCCCGCACCCGGCAGTTCGAATGCGCCCTGTCCCGCCCAGCGGGAGTCAAAATCCTACGAGCGACAGCGAGTCTCTCCCGCACAGATGCCGCGCCAGCGGAATCACTTCACCTCTTCCTCCACCTCCCAGCGATGATACGCTTCAGCGTACTCCGGGCAGGTCGCGATCAAGGAATCGTGAGAGGCATCTCCGGAAAGCCGACCGTCCGCGAAGAAAAGAATTCTCAACGCCTGGCGAAGCAGATCGATCCGATGAGTCACCAGGATGGTGGTGCCTTCGCCGGAGCGAGTTCTCCTCAAGATCGAATCATGGATGAGGCTTTCGCTTTCCGGCTCGACGGAGGCGGTGGGTTCGTCGAGCAGGAGCACGACCGGGTTGGTGAGAAAGGCGCGCGCCAGACTGAGGCGCTGCCGCTGGCCGCCAGAGAGTTTGACTCCGTTTTGCCCGACGCGAGTGTCGTAGCCTTCCGGCAGATCGAGAATGATTCGATGCGCGTTGGCAGCGCTCGCGGCGGCTTCGATTTCCGAGAGGGAAGCCTCCGGTCGTCCATAGCGCAGGTTGTCGCGGACGGTGCCATCAAAGAGGTAGTTGTCCTGCCCCACCAGCCCCATCGGCGCACGCAGGCTGGCCAAGGTGAAATTACGGACGTCGATGCCGTCAATCCGAATCGCGCCTCCGGTGACATCATAAAATCGCGGCACCAGATTCAGGAGCGTGCTTTTGCCCGAACCACTGCCTCCAGCGATGGCAACGAATTCGCCTGGAGCAATCCGAAAAGAAACGTCGCGAAGCACCGGTGTCGATGGCTGGTAGGAGAAGTCGACCGAATCAAAGACGATCTCCCCTTTTGACGCCTCCCAGACTCGGGCGTCTGCTTTGTCGGTCACGACAACCGGTGCGTGCAATAATTCCATGACCCGCTCCGCCGCCGCCCGGGCCCGCTGGAGAATGTCGCTGGTCTGGGCGATGGTGCGGATCGGACTCTGCAGTCGCCACCAGAACCCGCGATAGGCCAGCAATGCCCCGATGGTAAAGGCTCCGCTACCACTCATAATCAGCCATCCGCCAACACCGAGCATGACCAGGTTATTGATAAAGCCAAAGGCCGACACCACGGGAAAATAGGTGTTCCGCAAGCGGCTCGCCCCCACGCTGGCTTCATAAAACTGATCGGCCCGGGCATCGAAGTCGGATTGCTCGGCGGGTTCCCGACCAAAGGACTGCGTCACCTGCACGCCGGCGAGCCGATCCTGAACGAATGATCCGATTTTCCCCAGCCGTTTGCGGACGCCGTCGTAGATGGCTTTGACCCGGCGATTGTAGATTCGGATGAAGAGGAAGGCGAAGGCCAGCGGAAGAATCGACAGTGCGCCGACCAACGGGCTGATCCACAGGACCATCCCGGCGACGATGATGAAGGTGACCACTTCCTCGATCAGTCCCGTCAATCCTTGAAGCACGCTCTGCTCCATGGCGTCGACATCGCTGGTGACGCGGGTGACGAGTTCACCGGTGCTATGGTCGCGATGATAACTCAGCGATTGATTTTCGAATTTCCGAAACAGATCGGATCGGACATCGCGAACGAAGGCTTGCCCGGTCTTCTCAATCAGGTAGGTGTGCTAGGCATTCGCCCCCAGGCCGATCAGGTAGGTGACCAGCATGATCGCCAGCCACATGCCCAGAGCCTTCGCGCTGAGGGTTCCCTCGATGAGGTGGTCCGCCACGATGCCCCACACCAGGGGGTGAAAGTTCATGAAGGGCACCGAGAACACCAGCAACCCCAGCGATAATCCCAGTTGCCGCCTCCAGGGACGCAGCCGCGACCAGACGTCGACCGACAGTCGTCGGGCCGGGATCGCACGGGGCTGGGGTAGGGTATCAGACACCGCTTAGAGATACGTCATAGTGGCTCAATAAGATGGCGAAAACTTCCCCAGTCCGAGCCGCTTGGCAAACCGCCCGACATTCCTTTTTCGTGGATCCAACCCTGTTGGATCGCCGACCAAACAGGGTTCAATCTTCATCCTCCGGCAAACACCGGCTGAAAGCCTGCCTCGATCAGGATCTGCTTCACTTCTTCGCGCTTGTCGCCCTGAATCTCAATGCAGCCGTCCTTGACCGTGCCACCGACGCCACAGGCTTTCTGCATCTTTTTGGCAAGCTCCTGTTTTTCCGGCAAACCGATCCCAGTGAAATTTCTCACCACCGTGACCGCCTTGCCGCCGCGATGCGCGGTCTGACGGACAATATCTACCCGGCCACGCTTGGTGTTCTTTGTCCCCCGTCGCGAAGTCTTCTCTGTCGGAGCAGGAGTGACTTCAGCCCGTGCAGTTGATTCAGAGCTTGCCTTCGGTCCCGCCGGCAAGGATCCCAGCCCGGACAGCATGCCAAAGGGATTCTGGGTCAGGCTTTCGCTGCCATGTGTGGATTTGCGTCCCTTTTTACGACTCATGGAAATCATTCAACCACGGATACGGTAGATGCCACGGATTTTCGAGAGATGAGCGCGGACGATTTCCCTCAATCATTCGACTAGGCCAAAGCCGGAATTGAGGCGAGAGTCCCGCTTTTTTTTCGCTTCCGACCTCCGGGTCCGGTCTCAGTTGTTTTGCCACCCCATGATTGATAGCACCTCACCGAAACTCAGGAAATTCCTTGAGCCGATTCCTTTGCTTCTGCTCCTGCTCCTGCATGGGTTCATCTACAACGAAATCGGTGAACTCTCCGCCGCTCGGGGAGAGGATTTTGGGCCGCTGGTTCAAACGCCGTGGGACACGTCAGTCCCCTTCCTGCCGATCTTTGTGCTCGCCTATCTTTTTGCCTGGGGATTCCCGGCCATGCTGATCGGCTATCTTCTGTTCGCCACCGACACGAACCCAAAGGTTTTTCGAATCACCTTCGTGGCCCAACTAGCCCTGATGGTGACCTGCTATGCGCTCTGGGTCACCTTCCCCGTCAACTTCACCCTCACCGTCGATGATGCCGGTCTCGCCGCGAAAGGCTGGCTGGGGCAATGGGTCGCTTTCAACTACGACATCGCCTCCGACTGGAACGCCTGCCCTTCCTTTCATGTCGCCGGTCCCTGGTTTCTCTATCGTACCACCAAAATTATTGCTCCAGGCCTACCGAAGGTTTTCCTGGTCATCGTCCTCGCCATCTGCGCTTCCACGGTGCTGATTCGCATTCACTTCCTCCTCGATATTCCCGGAGGTCTCCTGATCAGCGAAGCCGCCATTCGCCTGGTGTTCAAGCCGCTCTGGAAACGCCGGAGCTTCGAAAACGTTTCGGCAAAGACCATGTGGATTTCATCTGCTGGCATCCTCGCGGTCGGCTGGATGGGATATGCCTTTCTGGTGAGCAGGTGAAAGAGAAGACGACGAAGACTGAGACATCAGGGTATCTGAAAACCCTTCTATCTTGATCGGAAGCTCAGATCAAAAGCTCTTCCTTGGGCTCCGAACCTTGCTCGGTCTCGGTTTCTTCGTGGATCTCCCGCAAGTAGGCGATGGGAATCTTGACTCGAACCAGAAAGGAATTCTCGTCGGGACGCATCGCCTCGATCTGACCATTCAACGACCTGACCACCCTCCGACAAAGCGCCAACCCGATCCCGGAATGCCGCTCGCCGGCAGTGCGAGCCTGTGCCCCGCGGGTAAACGGGAGGAAAACTTCCTCGATCGGCATTTTTGAATCAGCCGTAATCGCCGAGTTGCTGATCTCGATGGTGAGATCAAACTGGGTCTCGCTGGCCATGACTCGAATTTCACCTCCCGGTTCAGTATAGGACAGGGCATTGTCGAAAAGATTCCGGCAAACGATCTCCAGCAGTTCAATCGGCAGAGGACGCGGCGGTTCAAAGACGGGATCGCAGACCAAATCCACTTCGTAGTCCCCTTCCTCGGCACGTTCAAAAAACAACTTCCAAGAACGCCGAATCAGGTCGGGAACTGGGAGAGGTTCGTAGTCAATTCGTTGAGTTCCCGCCTCAAGACGCGCCAAAAGCAGCAGGCTCTGCACCAATCTTTCGATCCAATCTTCGATCTCGAGCACCTGGACGAGAGCCTCTTCATATTCTTCGTTGGAACGTGGTCGGGAAAGCGCCAGTTCAATCCGGTTTCGGAGGCCGGCGAGGGGCGTGCGCAATTCGTGAGCGGCATCGGAGGTGAATCGACGCTCGTTTTTCAGCGCTCGCTCCATTCTCTCCATCAATTCGTTGAGTCGATTCAATACCGGCACGACTTCCCGCGGAGCCCCTTCGAGTTGAATTCCGGACGCCCCTGACTCCTCCATGCTGACACTGCTGATACGGCTGCTCAGATCCTGAAAGAAACTCAGATTTCGCCGAACGATCCAATGGATCAACACCGAAAGAGTCACCAGCGCCACGGCGCACGCCTTGGCAAAGAGAACGAGAATGCGCTTGGAGGCTTCCTCGATTCTTCCGACATCGTGGGCCGCGATAAGATGCAATTTCACTGGCTCTCCCGATCCGGTAAAACGAACGGGATAGAAGGACTGGCCTCCCACCCTGACTTTTCGTCCATCCGCCAACTGGATGTTCTGCATGTGCGGCTCCTCGGAGTCCACAGCAATTTTGGGAAGCGTCCGTTTCTCCCCCTCAAAACTCGGAGACTGGAGAAGAATCTCTCCCGAGTCGGCGAGACTCAATTGGATAAATTCCGGGTCGTCCGGATCATGAATGCGCTGGAAGAGTTCCTCGCCCAACTCCACTTCGACCGAGTTGTCGTGCTGCACACAAGCGGAGCGAACGAATCTCATCTTGTCGGTCAGGGAATGATCCAACTGATCGATCAGCAAATGTCTGATCCTGACCGTCATGAAGAGGACGGCCACCAAGGAAACCAACACACCGCCGACCAGATAGCCAACGATCAATCGATTCTTGAGGGTTCGTATCGCCATGTGAGGAGCAGTTGACGTAGTAGGAATATCGTCGGCCAAACCAGCACAGAGAAGTCTCCCCTGCTCAGTTCACCTCGCGAAGCACATAACCCAGACCGCGGCGCGTCTGAATGGGTGAGGGCTCGCCGGGAATCTCTATTTTCTTGCGCAGATTCGAAATGAACACCTCTACCACGTTGCTGTTCCCCCGCTCAAAGTTGAAGTCATAGAGTTGCTCCCAGACATCTCCACGACTGACCACTTCCCCACCTTTCATCGCAAGAAGTTCGAGTAGCGAGTACTCCTTGGCCGTCAACTCGATCACCTCTCCGGATCGAGACACCTGTTTGGCGACCGTATCGATCTCGAGACCACCTGCCCGGATCGTGGTGCTGCCCTTCCCAAATCGACGGCGACTCAGCGCGCGCACTCGGGCCATGGCTTCCTCCAAAGCAAAGGGCTTCACCAGGTAGTCGTCGGCTCCCATGTCCAGTCCCGCGACCCGGTCTTCGAGGGCATCGCGAGCGGTGATCAGGAGGACTGCCATGTCGAGATCTCGCTTTCGGATCTCCTCGAGAAGACTCAGTCCAGAGCGATTCGGCAGCATGATGTCCAGCACCGCGACCGCGAACTCCTGCTCCTTCAGCATCCAGCCCGCCTCGGCCCCATCCGCCGTGTGGGCCACGACGTAGCCCGCTTCCCGCAACGCCGCCGAAATCGAGAGGCGCAAGGGGCCGTAATCTTCTGCGACCAGAATTTTCATGACTCTCTATGCTAATGGCAGTTGCCCCTCCGTGAGAACCCTCGTTTTTCGGTTGAATTCACTTTTTGTCCGCAAATTAATCCCCGCTTAATGTTTCCACGATATTCTCGAAACATCGTTTGGGCGAGTGCCCGATGTCGAGACATGAGTATTCCATCCCCAGTTTCCCCCGATATTTGCCCCCCTACCAGGCACGGGACACCCTGGTCTACGGAATGCCTTGAATCGATCGTCGAGATCACGACCCCACATCGGTCGATCCCGCTCCCGACACGGCCCTTGCTGCGGTGTTCCAGTGAAGGGGGCGGAAGCTTGTTGTTGGCATAGGAGCACTGACCGCGGATAGGGGTATCCGCGGTCGGTGTTCGCCACAGGGCTTTTCCCACGGAGCCGACGGAATGGCAATCCGCTCTCGCGAGAAAGAACTCCTCACGCGGCGATGCGGAGATCATTCACTCCGCAATTACGTGAGCGACATTCCAAAGGGACCTGCAAGAATCTCTCCCTTGCCCGGTTCCGACTCTGGAAGATGCCAATGATCCGCTACTTTTTCGTTCTGTTGCTTTTTTCCGCCGCATCTTCTGCAGCCGAGCCTCAACGGTTGGCGGACTTTCATCGGGTGGTCATCTCGGAAGATGCCCTCGCGGTTCAGACGGAAGCGGCTAAGGAATTGTCCCACTACGTCGGGGAAATCACCGGGAAGGAACTGCCCATCATTCCCTGGTCCGAGTATGCAAAAGAGGCTCCCGCTGGCCTGAGCTTTTTCGTCGGCGAGTCAGCGGCGGGAAAGGCCATGGGGGAGACACTCACCCCTTGGAAGACCGAAGAGTGGCTGCTGAAAACCCTTCCCAACGGGATCGCCATGGCGGGTCACGACGAGGAGGGAAGCCCTTGGTCGACCACCACCGCAGCGGGATCCATGCTCGCCGTTTACACCCTGCTGGATGACCACCTCGGCGTGCATTGGTTCTGGCCCGGGGAATTTGGCGAGGAAGTTCCTCACCGGCCCGACGCCGTCCTGCCCGAGTTGGATTTTCGAAAAACGACCGCCTTCGAGATCCGTTCCGTGAGTCTTGGCTATTCCAGCATTTACCACACCCAGACCTTCACCGAGGAGAGTCGCAAATGGGCGCGTCGCAATCGCCTCGGCTGGGTGCGGTCGGCAGTGTTTGGTCACAGTTGGTTCGATGCCTTCAATCTGCGGACCGACGAATCGTTCAAAGCGCATCCCGAGTGGTTCGCGCTGGTGAATGGCAAACGACGTCCGCCCCAAATGTGCACGACGAACCCTGAGGTGATTGATCGCATGGTCGAACACGTGCTGAACGGCAAACAGGACATCATGCACATCTCCCCGAGTGACGGCGGTGGATTCTGCGAATGCGAAAATTGTCGCGCGCTCGACGTGCCTGACATTCTCAGCTACGACGGTAAAACGGTGCAATTGAGTGATCGGATCTTCACCTACGCCAATGAGATTGCCCGTCGGGTTCGGGAGAAAAATCCCGACAAGGGCTGCGGCATGTTTGCCTACACCTTCTACAACAAGCCGCCGGTGAAGATCGAAAAACTGGAACCGAATCTCTACCTTTCCTTCGTCTATCAGAGTGCCGGCCATCGCGATCCCGAGAACCTGCGCCAGTGGCGGGAATCCGTGGCGGGCTGGCATAAGCTTGGGGCAAAGATGGTCGTCCGCGAGGGCTGGGGAAACCACTATTATCACGACATGCACTTTCTGCATCATCAGCAGATCATCGACAATCTCGCCGAAGCCCATCGCCTCGGGTTCGTCGCAGCCTATGGAGAGGGAAGCAAGAATTTCTCCGCCATGGCGCCAAACTACTGGGCGCTGACCCGGATGATGTGGGATCCGACTCGCGATCCAAGCAAGGTGATGAGCGACTACTACGAGTCAGCCTACGGCCCCGTCGCCTCGGAGATGGCGGCGTTTTTCGAAACCTACAGCCAGTCACTGGATGCCAACTGGGCCTCTCGCGATCGCAACGTCGACACTTCCGGCATCGCCTATGCCAATGTCATCGCCGCCTGGCGGAAGCTCATTCCCCTCGAGGCGGTCGAACGGGCGGAGGCCCACTTGAAAGCCGCCGAAGCCCAGGCACCGGCGGGGATCTATGCGGACCGGGTTCGGTTTCACCGACTGGGTCAGGACTACACCCGAGTGATGCTGGAACTGCTCGAAGCCTATCGCGAGATCGCCATTCTCGGACTGAAGATGGACTATTTTTCGACCATCCTGAAAGAGCGGCGTGAGGATCCCACCGCGCTCGAACTTCATCTGAAAAAGGCCTACACCTTGGGCGAACAACGGGAAGATCTGCTCCTCGTGCATCGCGACTGGGCCGGTCCGGACGAAGGCCTCTATGCCTTCACCAATGACAGAAACCTGCGCCAGTGGCATCACCGGGTAAAAGAAGCCCTCAAGATTGACCACCCTTCCCGCCTGACCAAAGAAGCCTTGATTCAACCATGAAACGGTTTCGCCTCGTTCTCCGCACTTCGTTGACTCTTGGATGGTGCCTCGGCACGCTCGGCGCAGCCGAGCAACCGGTGACTCTGGATCAGGTTCCCGAGGGACTGGTGCCTATCTCGGGCGACGAAGCCATGGCTCCCGAGTTTTCCGCAGAACTCGCCGCCCGCTATCTCGATGGGGCCGCGCTCAATTGGCAGAAGACCAAAAAGTGCGCCACCTGCCACACCAACATGCCCTACCTGATGGCGCGTCCCGCTCTGGGTTCGGTGCTCGCGGACTCGGGCGAAGTGCGGACATTTTTCGAGGACTACCGCAAGGTTCGCTGGGAGAAGAAGCCGCCGAACGAATCCCAGGGATTCTGGACCATTGTGGTCGGCACCGGCCTGACTTTTCATGATGTGCAAACCACCGGCAAACTCAGTGACGTCGCCCGTGAGGTGTTGGACCTCATGTGGACGGTCCAGCGCGAGGACGGCGGCTGGCGATGGCCGGACTGCGACTATGCCCCGATGGAAATCGACGATCACTACGGGGTGACCCTCGCCGCAGTCACGGTAGGAATCGCTCCCAACGGTTATGCCGATACCCCGGCGGCACAGGCGGGCCTCGCGAAACTCCGCACCTATCTGAAGAACGATCCGCCCAAATCCCTTCATCATCGGGCGATGATTGCCTGGGCTTCGAAACGGATCGACGGCATCGCCACCGACGAAGAACGAACCCAATCCCTGTCCGAGTTATTGACCCTGCAGCTTCCCGACGGCGGCTGGTCGACGGCGGGATTCCTCACCGATTGGAAAGGCTTGGCGCGGAAAGATGGACACCCCCTCGACACCAGAACCAGCGACGGCTACGCCACCGGATTCGTCATCGTCGTTGCCCGGGAACTCGGCATTCCCGCCGACGACCCGCGCTTGCAGAGTGGGGTGAAATGGCTGTTAACCCACCAGCGGGAAAGCGGAAAATGGTTCACCCGATCTCCCGTGAACGAGGCCCGCAATCTCATCTCCAACGTCGGAAGCGCCTACGCCGTTCTCGCGCTCCAGGCATGCGGTGAATTGCCGGGCTGGCCTTTCGACGAGCCAAAGTGATCACACCCTTACCGATGAAACGAACTCTATTGGTCGGCCTGATGCTTTCCCTGTCCCTCGGTGCATGGGCAGACGAATCGCCCATCACGCTGGGCAAGACTCCCGACGGGATCGAATACGGCCTGTGGGGTCATGGCGATGCGACCTCGCCATCCCCCACCCTTTTCGTGCTTTCCGGGACGATCGATGGCACCCTCAGCAGCCCTTACTTTCGGCAGAGCGGCAACGAACTCGAAAAGAAAGGGTATCGCTGTGTCTCCATCGACATCCCCTGCCACGGTGCCCTCACCGGTGCCGGAAAACCCAGCGGTCTCGGCGGGTGGCGGCTCCTGGTGACTCGGGACGAGGACTTTGTTGCCCAGAACAATCAGAGACTCTCGGCCGTGCTCGATCATCTCATTGCCACCGGCGTCACCGATCCGGACAGGGTCGCCATTTGCGGCACGTCGCGGGGAGGATTTCTCGCCATTCATTTCGCGGCGCATGACCCTCGAGTGAAATGCGCCGCCGCCTTCGCCCCGGTGACTGATCTCGCTGCCTTGAGTGAGTTTCGCGGCGCAGGGGAACACCCGATGACTGAGAGACTCAGTTTGGAAAACCAGGCTGACAAACTCGCCGGTCGCCCGATTTGGATCGTCATCGGGGACCAGGACGAACGGGTCGGTACCCAGAAGGCGGTCGATCTCGCCAACCGAATCACCGAAGCCTCCAAGCAGAAAAAACTCACCAATCACCTCCAGCTTCTGGTGAAGCCCGAACCGCGAGGACACACCACGCCGAAAGGATCAAGCACCCTCGCCGCCGAGTGGATTGATCGGCAGATCGCAAACCCTGACGCAGCGCCATAGCATCAATATGAAAGCCTTCATTCTCGGAGTTTCCGCAACCCTTTTCACGACCGGCCTGCTTCAGGCCGAGGAGCACGTTCAAGTCATCAGCGACCTCCCCTACCTCGGCGAAGGTCGAACCGAAACCCTCGATCTCTATCTGCCCGCCACTTCCTTGGGGAGTTTACGACGTCCCGCGATCCTGATCGTTCATGGCGGCGGCTGGCACGGCGGCGACAAGGCAGCGGCCCGGGAAAAGAACATCGGGACCACTCTCGCCGGTGCCGGCTATGTTTGCGCCAGCGTGAACTACGTGCTCGCGGAAAAGAAGGAAAAGTTCATCGACAACCTCCGGCAAGTTTGGCCCCGAAACTTGCAGGACTGCATGACTGCGGTTCGTTTTCTGCGGCAGCATGCCGATGAGTATCAGATCGATCCCCAAAAGATCGGAGCCATCGGAGGATCCGCGGGAGGTCATCTGGTCGCGACATTGGCCACGGTCAGCGATGGTGATGGTCTCGACCCCAACGGTCCCTACGCCGAATTTTCCTGCCGCATCCAGGCAGTCGTCCCGATGTACGGAGCCCACGATCTCCTGCAGATGGCCCGCTCGCGCGAATTGCTGGATGGCATGACGAAAGAGGAAACACAACTGTGTCGGGTCGCCTCTCCCGTTTCTCACCTCACCAAGGACGATCCGCCCGCGCTGATTCTTCATGGCACCGAGGACAAACTGGTTCCCGTGGAACAGTCGGAGATTCTCCATCGCGAGTGGCAGAAAGCCGGACTCAAATCCCAGCTGCTCGTCATCGAGGGTGCCCCGCACAGTTTTCACCTTCAGCCCAAACAACGCGATCTCCGTCCGCTCGTCATCGGCTTCTTCGACCGACATCTGAAGGCAGGGAAATCCCCCGCTCCTCCCAAGGTGGTCAAAGATTTCCCCACCCTGCCTGAGGGCATGGTCCTCGGTGCGGTCTCCGGAGTCGAGATCGATAGAGACGGCAACGTGTTGGTCTTTCATCGGGGCAGACATTCCATCCTCGTGTTTTCGCCCGAAGGAGAATTCCTCCGTTCCTTCGGCGATGGCTTCTACGATTCCACCCACTTCCTCCGTCGCGATCCCGATGGCCTGCTCTGGACGACTGACAACAAGAACCACACCGTTCTGGCCTTGGATGCCTCGGGGAAAGTCCTCCGAACCTACGGCGAAAGAAACGTCCCCGGAAAGGATGCGCGCCACTTTGATCGTCCTGCCGACATCGCCTTCGGCACCGGGGGAACCCTCTTTGTCGCCGACGGCTACGGCAACTCGCGGGTCGCGAAATTCGATCCCTCAGGCGAGTTGCTTCTTGAGTGGGGCGAGAAAGGCACAGGCGACGGCGAATTCGATCTTCCCCACGCCATCCGCATCGATTCCAAGGGATTGGTCTACGTCGGAGATCGCGAAAATGATCGCATTCAGGTCTTCGATCAGCAGGGAAAGTATCTTCGTCAGTTCGGTGGCTTCGCTCCATTTGGTCTGCACATCGACACCGACGACACCCTTTATGTCGCGGATGGCCGGGCCAACAAAATCATTCACATGACCCTCGAAGGAACCGTCCTCGAAGAGTGGGGCGAGAAAGGCCCGGAACCGGGAAACTTCAATCTTCCCCACGGCATCGTGGTAGCTCCCGATGGAGCCATCTACGTGGCCGAAGTCGGCGGCAAACGCGTTCAGAAATTCGTGCGCTGACGTCAGGAAGTTCCACGCTCCGCGGTCGGAGCAAGCCTCGCCAACTACGCCAGAATGTCGGTGACCACGTTTCCAAACACGTCGGTCAGCCGGTAGTCGCGACCACCGTGACGATAGGTGAGTTTTTCGTGATCGAATCCCAACAGGTGCAGGATCGTCGCGTGGAAATCGTGAACGTGTACCTTCTTGTCGACCACGGTCGAGGCGATTTCGTCGGTGGCGCCGTATGCCAGTCCACCCTTCACCCCGCCGCCGGCCATCCACGAGGAAAAACAGGCACTGTGATGACCGCGCCCTTTGGTTCCATCGACTCCGGGCGTGCGACCGAATTCGGTAGTCCACACCACCAGGGTCTCATCCAGCATTCCACGATTTTTGAGATCGCGCAGGAGCCCGGCGATGGGCTGATCGATCCGCTTCGCACTGGCTGCATGATCGGCCATGTTTGAGTGGTCATCCCAGTTGTCACTGCTGCTCCCGTCGACAATCTCGATGAATCTCACCCCACGCTCGGCGAGACGACGTGCCACCAGACATTGCCAGCCGAAGCCTTCCGAATCGCCGCGCTTCAGTGCGTATTGGGCAAGGGTCGCATCGCTCTCCTTTTTGAGATCAAAGGCCTCCGAAGCCTCCGTCTGCATGTGGAAGGCCGTCTCAAACGTTCTCACTCGGGCGGCCAGATCGGTATCGCCCAAGCGCGTGCTGAGGTGCCTGTTGTTGAGCACATCGGCCAGTCCCAGTTCGAGTTCCTGCAAGCCCTTCTGTTGGGAGCGCCGATCCAGATTCGCAATCGGTTCAGCGCCGCCAACCACTCGCACCCCCTGATGATAAGCCGGGAGAAAATCGTTGTTAAAAATCTGGGTGCCGGCGTAGGGCATCTGAGGTGCCAGGGCGACGAACGAAGGCAGGTCGCGGTTTTCGGTACCGAGGCCATAGCTCACCCAGGAGCCGATGCTGGGACGTGAGAAAAAGAACGATCCCGTGTGCATGCCGAGCGTGGCGTTGTAATGCTCGTTGTCATCGCCTTTCATTGATCGGATCAGGCAAATGTCATCCATCATCTCGCGCAGATGAGGAAAGAGATCGCTGACCATGGTGCCGCATTCGCCACCCGGGCGAAACTGCCAACCGGGCTTGAGCAAAACCTTCTGCTGATTGGAAAGCCCACCACCGACACCGGTCATCTTCCCATCGGCGGCGAACAGCTCCGGCTTGGGATCGAAGGTATCCATGTGGGAAACCCCTCCATTGGAGAAAATAAAAATGACTCGCTTGGCCTTGGAGGGAAAATGTCCGGACTTCGGCGCGAGCGGATCATCTGGCTGATCCCCGGCCAGCAACTCCGAGAGCAGCCCCGGCATCAGCAGGGAACCGCCCATGAGAGAGCGGAGCATCTCGCGACGGCGAAAAGTGGGCACAGAGTTCATAGATGATGCAGGGATGTCAGGCCGTTCAGTCGAGGTAGACAAACTCATTGAGCCGGAAAAGGACACGAACGTAGGCGCGCCAGGCTTCGGTCTCGAGGTCACTTTCGGCGACGCCATCTTCGCGGAGTTGGACCCGGACATTGGCGAGGAAGGTTTCGGCCGCAGTCAGTTCCTCGTCGGCGGCAGGGCGGGCGTATAGCAATTCATGAGCGAACTGCATCCGAGAAAGTTCATCGCCCTCCAGAGACAGCAGTCGCTCCGCGACCCGCCCGGATTGCCCGTGGACGAACACGTCGTTGAGCAGATACAGCGCCTGCAGGGGCGTGGTGCTCGTCGTCCGGGAAGGAGTGCTGGTGCTGGGATCGGCCCCGTCAAAGATCGCCAGATAGGGATGCCGTTGAATCCTCTGGGTCATCAGGTAGACGCTGCGATGATTCGAGTCATAGACCTCCTTGAAGGGCTTGTGTTGGGTGAAATTCCACTGGCTTTGCGGAGGAAAAGGATGCGGCCCGGCTTTGGACAGGTCCAGATTCCCACCGAGTTGCAGAAGGGTGTCGCGAATGCTCTCCGCATCCAGCCGGAGTCGCGGAAAGCTGGCCAGTTTTTCATTGGCGGGATCAATCTCCCGGGCCGCGTCGTCGCGCAGAGAACCCTGTCGATAGGTCCGCGAAAGCATGATGTGACGATGCATCTGTTTCATCGACCAGCCGGAATCACGAAACTGACTGGCGAGATAATCCAGCAACTCGGGATGCGTGACCGGCTTACCCTGTTTCCCAAAATCATTCGGCGTGGGCACGAGTCCCTTTCCAAAATGATGCAGCCAGATTCGATTGGCCATCACGCGGGCGGGCAGCGGATTGTCCGCGCTCAGAATCCAGTCCGCGAGTTCGGCACGACCACTTCCGGATGAGGACTCGGGTAGTTCCTGGCCGCCAAAGAGCGTGAGAAAGCGCCGCGGCACCACCGGCCCGGGACGAGCCGGATCTCCCTTCTGTTGAAGGACCGCATCTCCGATCGAATCCGAGTCGGACAAGGCGTAGGCGAGTTCAAAGGATAGCGGGTTCTTCTCCAGTTCCTCGATCCGTTTCCTGGTCTGGGCGAGTTGCTTCTCCAGCGCCTGCTTCTTTCCACCAGACGCCTTCTTCACTTCGCCCGCCAATTTCTCGAACTCCTTTTTCAGAATTCCCTGCTCCGCTTCGCGATCCCGGGTCTTCTTCTCGGCGTCGGCGCGCTGAGCGACCGGGACCAGCGGGGCGAGATCACGCTGCCGTTTGTCCAGCTCGATCCCCGGCCACGGGTAACGGGTGCTTTGGAAGATGCCGTAGAGCGCGTAGTAGTCCTGATTCGTGATCGGATCAAATTTGTGATCGTGGCAACGCGAACAGCTCAGCGTCAGGCCGAGAAAAGTCCGTCCCAGATTATCCAACGTGTCTTCGATGGTGAGATGCTGCGGATAGTCATCCACCCGCGACCCGAATCTCCGGGCGTTGGCCACGTAGCCCGTGGCGATGATCTGATCGGGCGTCGCATCCGGCAGCAGATCCCCCGCCAGTTGCTCCCGGACGAACTGATCGTAGGGCAGATCCCGATTGAAGGCATCGATCACCCAGTCGCGATAGCGCTGCATCTGCGGGATCGGATAGTCGGAATTGTCGCCCGCCGTGTCCGCGTAGCGCACCACATCCAACCAATGCCGCCCCCAGCGTTCCCCGTAGCGCGGCGAATCCAGCAAACGATCGATCAGTTTTTCGTAGGCCGATTCGGCACCTTCAGTGGTCTGAATTTCCGCCAAAAAATCGCCGACTTCCTCCGGTGTCGGAGGCAGCCCTGTCAGATCGTAGGTGGCTCGACGAATGAATGCCCGCGCCTCGGCATCGGGGGAAGGCTTCAGTTGGGCCGCTTCGATCCCGGCAAGAATGAAATGATCGATGGCATTGATCGGCCATTCCTTTGCTCGAACCTCGGGCAGCGGTGGCATGACCAGCGGTCGAAACGACCACCACTCCCGCGCCTTGTCCCAATCGATCGCCGATTTCGCCGCCACGGTAGCGACGGTGTTTTCGGTGCGGGGGTCAGGCGCGCCCATTCGAACCCAAGTCTCGAGATCGGCAATGACATGGGCCGGGAGTTTCTCCTTCGGCGGCATCGCCGTGTCCTCGTTAAGGTGGCGGACCGCCGCGATGAGAAGACTCGCCTCCGGATCGCCCGGAGTTACGACCGGACCAGTGTCACCGCCTTTCATCACCCCCGCCCGCGAATCCACGAGGAAGCCTCCCTTGAGTTTCTCCGACTTGGCACTGTGGCATTCGTAGCAATGCTCCACCAGGATGGGACGAATCTTTTTTTCGAAAAACGCGGTCTGCTCCGGATTCAGCTCCGAGACAAACGACGGTCGATCCGCATCCGGAGGCGCGGATTCTCCCCGCCAGATCTCCACTCCCGACAAATTGGCCGCGCCATGACTCGCGCCCCGCGCTGAAATGGTGAGCTTTCCCTTTTCCGGTCGGGCCGCCCACGGGCCCAGTTTTTTCCACATCCCGGTGGTGCCGCTCTCAAAGGCCTCGATCACCGTTTTTCCATTCACCAACAGGCTGAATCGCTCGTTGTTGTTGTCCTCCCAGACATAGAGAAAAATCTGGTAGGCGCCCTCCGGCACCTCGCTGAACTCCAGGTCCACGCTGTTTCCCCAGACACTGCTCCGAATCATCTCGGTGCGGGCCGTATCCAGAGGAGGCTTGAGAGCGACCGACCGATTCTCAAAAGTCTTTCCCGTCGCGCGAAACGACGGAGCGGTCGCTCCCGCCTCCCAGGCGTGCTCCTCGATCGTCAAAGCCGAGCCATTCAAGTTTACCGCCCGATAAAACGTCGCCGCTTCGTCAGCGCGAACATTCGCAGCAAAGAGGAGGCAACCGGCGACGCTGAAAACGAAAGGCTTCATCAGTCGGAGAAACGAGAGGGATTCAGAACGCGGCGCTTGCCCGCTTCCAGATGACTCGTCATGAGTCTGGCGGCGAGATCTCCGTCACCCGAGAAGATCGCGTCGACGATCTCCCGATGCTCCTTCACGCTCTGACGCGGGCGACCTGGATCCGTGGCGAGAACCCGATGAATGACGAGGTGAATCTTGTCACGGAGACGCTCCATCGTTCGTATGATCTCCCGATTGTTCAAAAATGAGCACATCAGATAGTGCATTTCGCTGTCCAGATGCGTGAGCCTTGCGAAGTCATTTTCCAGCAGCGCTTCCTCCTGTTGATTCAGATTTTCGTGAAGCTGAGTCTGCTGCCCTTCGTTGAGTCGGCCCGACAAACGGCGAACCACCCAGCCTTCGATCGCATCGCGGAGTTCGTAGTGATCCACGATATCCTCCACACTCAAGGAGCGAACCACCACCCCTTGCTGCGCCGAGATGGTGACAAATCCCTCGGACTCCAATCGCTCCAAGGCGACATGCACCGGAGTCTTGCTCATGGCGAGTTGCTGCGCCAACTGCCGCTCGGAGAGAAAGGTTCCGGGCGTGAATTCTCCTGAGACAATTAGTCGCCGCAATTCCTCATAGGCGCGGGATTGGAGACGTGAAGGGGGTGACAGCGCTGGCATGGGGAAGGGCGGAATAGAACGCGAGAAAATTTCCCGCGTCAAGGCCTGGAATCCAACTGGCATACCAGTTGAAAAACAGTCTCGGCATTTCGAAATCCGGGCCGATAATTCATTTCACCATCAAGATCATGTCCGACACCCTCCGCCTCCTCAAAATCCTTTCACGCGGCTTGCTCCTCGCTCTCATCGCCGTGTCTCTCCCGGAAAAAGCCAGCGGCCAGGACTCGGCTCCGCTTCCCGGCTGGGAGAATCTTCGAAACGTGAAGATGTCGGGCGGACTCCGAGCTTTCTGGGATGTGGGCGGCGCGCCCCGGCATCAGATCGAAGCCGTGAAACTCGGTTTCGATCCGGTCAATCTGCTCGGCGACTACAGCGACTATCCCGGCAAGCAGGCGCGGAACATCAACACCTATGTCCATCGCAAACGTCCCGCGACCAATCCCTGGGACCGACCCGAGTTTTTCGAGGAAATCATCCGGCAGAACGTCGGTCTCATTGCCGAGAGACCCAACCTCATTGCCGATGACCGCAGCATTTTCGTTCACGACATCGAGTTCGAATTCGAGCAGGACATCGCCAAGGCGTGGGCCGATCCCGAGGCGAAGAAGGCGAGCGGTGCCACCACCATCGAAGCCTTTCAGGAGGCCTACCTCGCCGAATGGGCAAAGTGGTTCTGGCTGCCCTGCGTCTGGGGCAAGGAAGCCCTGCCCGATCTACCGACCGGTCTCTATGGTCCGCAACCCTTCCGTCGCGACTATTGGGGCATCGCCGGCAAAGACGCCGCCCAGATCGACGGGACCCACGCGCTCGACGAAGCCTTTTGGAAGTTCATCGAACCCCATGTCGATTTCTACGTTGCCAGTGTCTATATCTTCTACGACGACCCCGGCTCCGTTTTCTATGTCGCGTCCAACGTCGAGGAAAACTTCAATCGAACTCGCCAGTACGGCGACAAACCCGTCTACGCCTATTCCTGGCTGCGCTATCACAACGGCAACAAGACACTGGGAGGTCAGGAACTCGCCCCGTGGTTGGTGGACGCGACAGCCGTGATTCCCTATTTCTATGGGGCTCGGGGAAACGTGCTCTGGGGCTGGGAACCGCAATCCAAAGAAACGAAACTCTACGGCAATCTACCCATCTACATGGATAGTCTGGGACGCGTGGCCGACCTCTCAGAAAAGATCGTCCAAGCCGTGCCAGCTCCCGATGACGAGCCTGCCCATGTCCTTTGGAAAGAAAAGCGGCCCCTGCTGAGGCGGTTGAAGGTTTCGGCCGAGGAATGGATCGTGCTGGCGATGCATCCCTGGCAATCCGAAGACGACAGCAGCGAACTCGTCATCACCTGCGGCGAACGCCAACACACCCTCGAACTTCAAGGACGCCACTGCGATATCTTCCACATCACTGGCGACACCGTGAAGCGCCTCCAAGTCGACTACCGCAAAGCGACGGAATTGGTGAACACGAGTGTCTTGTGACGCGACCTAACAGGGTACCATCGCCGACCCAACCCTGTTGAATTCATTCAAATCAGCTCGGCGATTGGCTTGGCGTTTCCTTCCACGAGATACTGGGGACGACCGGCCAGGTCGTTGACCGTGGTGCTGGCCACGTCGATCCCGAGATTGTGATAAAGCGTCGCAAAGACCTCGGCGAAGGTCACGGGTCGATCGATGGCCTCCCCTCCGAGTCGATCCGTCGCGCCGATGACTTGCCCGGTTTTCATCCCACCACCAGCCATCAGGGCCATGGCCACACGAGGCCAGTGATCGCGTCCAACCTGGGCACTGATTTTCGGAGTGCGGCCAAATTCTCCCCAGACCAGTACCGTGGTGTCCTTGTCGAGACCGCGATCATGAAGGTCGTCGACCAGAGCGGTGATGGCTTGATCAAAGATGGGGAAATCCTCGTGTTCGCGTTTGAAGATCTCGTTCCCTTTTCCGCCGTGCCAATCCCACTTGCTATAGTTGACCGTGACCACGCGGGCACCAGCCTCGACGAGGCGGCGAGCAACGAGAAAACTCTGAGGGACGCGCGGGGCACCATTTCCGTCGATGCGTTTGACGTCATCACCGGTCCCATAGCGAGCCACGATCTTGGGATCCTCTTTGGAGAGATCCAGAGCTTCCCCCAGCTTTGACGAGGTCAGAATGCCCATCGCCTGCTGATTGAAATTGTCGAGCCCCTCCATCATCCCGCTGCCATCGGCCTCGCGTCGAAAGCGATCCACGCTCTGCAGCAGTTTGGATCGATCCTGCAATCGATCCAGCGTGATCCCCTGCAGCGCCATGTCGGCTCGAGTCGGCCCCATCGGACGAAAGGATGACTGTTTCACCCCGAGCATCCCGGGTCGAGGCTCGTTGTAGGGACCATGCGTGCATTCATAGCACAGGCTCACAAAGGGCGGCGCGTCCTGATGAACCGGTCCCTGCACGGCACTCACCACACTGCCGAAAGGCGCGAACCCTCCCGCCGGAGCCGGCGTATCCTGCGGCTTGCGTCCGGTGTAACATTGAAAGGCATCGTGCCCACCCTGGGCCCCGACAAGGGAACGAATGATGGCAAACTTGTCCATCCGCTTCGCCATCTGGGGAAAGAGCTCACAAATCTCTATCCCATCCACATTGGTTCCGATGGGCCTATGCGGGCCGGAAAACTCGGACGGCGCATCCGGTTTCAGATCGAACATGTCCTGATGCGGCGGACCGCCGACCAGGTAGATCAAAATGACCGACTTGTGGGAGTTTCGAATTCCCGCCTGGGCTTCGAGCGACAGCAACTCCGGAAGCGAGAGCCCCAATCCGGTCGCGGTCCCGGCGAGTCCGCCCACCTTGAGGAAGTTGCGCCGACTGATACCGTCGCAAAATGACGACGAACGACTTCCGGATTCACGAGGGCCAAAGATCCTGAGCATTTCGAGAAAAAATGCCAAAGCCCGAATCCCTTGGCAATTCGCAACCTGCCGGATTCGCGTTAGGACGAATCAACCAGTCTTGGTTCTGGCCACATAGACCGTGCTGGCCGATTCGCAGTCTTGAAGTGGATTGTGAAAAGTGACCACGTGGGATTCGCAGGAGTCAAAAACCTGCTCGAGCGCGGTCATGAATCCCGCCTCCGGTGGGTCGTCCGACCACAGAGCGAAGACGCCGCCGGGATGAATCTTTGCCGCCAGTTTTTGGAGCCCCTCGGCTTGGTAAAAAGTGGCATGCCTTTCGTGCAGGAGATTCGACGGGGAATGATCGATGTCGAGAAGCACAGCATGAAACTTTTTCTCCGAATCCGCGGGATCGAATCCCGACTCGGTGATTCCCGCGAGAGCACGCTCAAAAAAGTCGCCATGCACGAACTGGCATCGCGGGTCGCCCGTGAGCCCCGGGCCGAGTGGAACAAGTCCCTGCTCATGCCATTCGATAACCGCTTCGAGATAATCCACCACCTTCAGCGAACCCACTTTGGGATTCTCCAACGCGGCCCGCGCGGTGTAGCCCAGGCCAAGACCTCCGACCACGACATCGAGGTGCGATTCCTCGGGAAAGGCGGCCATCGTCGCGGCCAGCCCCAAATTCGCCAGAGCGATCTCCACCACCGTGAAGAGACTCGACATGAGGTAGGCGTCGCCGAGGATGATCTCGTGGACCTCAAGATTGTCGAGCGCCAAGATCGTGCGCCGACGAAGACTCAGGTCGCCCAGCGGCGTCTTCCGGAAGTCGAGTTCCTCGAATCGGGGTTTGGGATGCATCCGTTTGTGTAAACGCGGATTCAGGGTTCCGCATCTTCAAACAGTCCATCACGCCCGCCGAAACTTGAAGACAATGCCTCCCGCCAAAGCCGCGATGAGAATCAGCAAGAGAATCACCCGGCCCATCGGAATGCCGTGGGTCGGCGCAAAACGAAGCGCGAGGGACAGCGGCGCGTTCTCCGCCACTTGGACGGCGCGTTGGAAGGTGTACACGATTCCCTCTTCCGGCAGGGTGATGGTCATGGCCTGGGGCGCCGCCTCCGTGGCGCGCAACTGGCGAACGATGCGTCCGGCGATCTGCTGGAGCACAAGGTTGTCCTCGTTGGTGTTGCCCTGGAGCAACTGAACGAGCTCCTCCGGGCGGTAGTTCATGGCACCGCGTTGCAGCACCGGGTTGGCGGCAGCTCCTTGGCGGACCTGATCGTTTTCAGCAAAATCGGAGTCCTCGACCGCGTGATCGAGCAGAAGACGCTGCCGCCTAGTGTTGAGACCGACGATGGCCTGCTGGGTCTGCAAGTTTTCCAACTGAACCCGGGCATCCTCGTTGGAGGCCGCGTCGAGGGCGTATTGATTGGCCACGCTGTTCAAGGCCCATCCGGCCCGGGTGTTGTCGCCGTCCTGGAGCATCTGATTGGCCTGCTCCAGCAGTTGGACTGCCTGCTGGGCCTGCTCCTGGCGCTTGCCTCGGGCCTTGTTCAGGTAACTCGCCCGATCGAAGGGTTGCAAAAACTCACCGGACTTCCGCTCGAGATCGCCCTCTTCGTCGATCAATTCGAATCCCTTCGGCGCGATGACCCGCCAAGTGATGTTTTCCAAGGGAATGTTGAGCTGCGGACTGACCAGCGACAGTCGACTCAGTTGATCGCGAGGCACCAGGTAAACCAGACGCACGCTTGCGGTTCGCTCATCAACTCCGGGCAGAATGTAAAACTGCCAGGCATCCCCCTGGCGAACCGAATGAACGCTTTCGCCGTTGACGAAAATGCTGAACAACTCTCCACCGGCCGGCAAACCCACGATGAGGCCGCTTCGCTGCACCACCTGCATGGTGAGATCAACCGCGGTCAGTTCGTCGCCCATTGGTGACAGGACAGTCGTCAGGTTTCCATTGGCGACCCGCAGCTTGAGCGATTCCGCCAGGGAATGACGCCGGGCGATGACCTCGGCTCCCTCTTCGGGCGTCGTGGCCCGCAGGGTCAGGGCCGGGGCCGCCGCAAATCCGCCGGCGTCGCGCAAACTGGAAGGAACGGCGTTCCACTCGGCCCGCTGCCAACCGGCGGGCAAGGTGCCCGTCTCCAACTCCAGCCGTCCGCTGGTCCGAACCCCGAAGTGATAGGTCAACTGGCGGACGGAGGGAAACTCCGCCGGCAGCAGTGTCTCGATGTCGTTTTCCCGATCGCCCCGTCGCTCGTAGTCGATGTGAACCTCGACGTCGCCGACGACGCGGCGTTTGAACTGAATTTCCCAGACATCCGAATCCGGAGCGGTCCGGACTAGATCGCTGACGGCCTTTCCACCGGCCCGCAGGGTTTTGATCTCGTCCGGATCGGTGATGGGCAGCCAGATCGGCAGGCTGCGAATCGAGGCGTTCTGCACGTTGAGAATGGCGGTGATCGAACCGCGGGTCTGGCCCTCGCGGAGGGTCACATTGTGAAGCGCCTGACCGGTGATCCACGGTTCCAGTTTCTCAACTCCGAGCGTCAGGCTCCAGTCGCGCTGCAACAGGCGGAACGCCAAGGCGCCCTGGGCCTCGCCACCGAGCTGGCGGGGATCCATCTCGGAGAGATTCTGGCGCGTCACGGATTGCAGCCGAATCCCGGTGGTCGGCCGAACCACCAAGTCGCCGGTCTGGCGGGTCGCCTCGTTCAAGGCAAACCGGGGAATCTCCCAATCGCCCGCCTCGGGCGGAGCGAGACCGGCCAGTGAAATGGCGAAGGACTGGGATCCAATCGTCTTTCCGTTGAGATGAAGCACGATCTGCCGCTGACCGTTTTCGCTCAGCTCGGACCAGTGATGCAGCGCGGCGCCGGTGAGCGACTCGACCTCCATCCCATCGGGCAGCGGAAAACTGAGCTGGAACAAGCCGGCCCGGGTGATCTCCGCCGTGCAATTGATTCCCAGCACGACTCGTTCATCGCCGAGGGAAAGAACCTGCCGACTGGTCACCCGAACCTCGGGCGCCACCGGGGCGACGCGGACATTGAGCTTTCCGCCTTCCGCTCCATAGCGAAACACCCGATGCAGCACGGTCTGATCGTCGGGAAGCATCGAGGCATCGAAATCACCGAGATTCACCGCCGACATCTCGGTGGCTTCGACTTTCTCCGGCTGAGCATCAGGTCCGAAGGCCAGCCCAACCAGTCCGACCTCGCCAGAGGCGTCGCCGACCCGGATGGGTGCCAGATCGATATCGACGGGCAACGGATCGAGTCCTCGCTGGGTGTCGACCTGTAGGACAAAGGCCTTCGATTGAGCGGGCTCGATGTTGAGCGCCAAAGCGCCGGTCTCGGCATCAAACTGCCAGGAGCCGACCGGCCCCGTCACTTCGCTGACGGTCAATCCGACCGGCACCCTAATCGAAATCTTGTCGACCACGCCCTGGGAAGGCCGCACCTGAATCCGGTGACGACCATCGAGCACGCCGGGACCGGGCAGGTAGAGATTTGAGGCCTCCACAAAGAATTGCGTCACCTCGGAGGTGATATCGCGCGCCTTCGGTTTCAGCATGATGACCGCCTTGGCCATCGGTCCCAGCAGGAGCTTGGCGGCGCTTTGATTGGCGTCCCTACCCGGTTCGACCCGCACCGCCGAGGCGCTACCGAATTCCCAACCGGGCTGATCATAGCTCGCCTCCACCTCCTGCACCGCCGCCAGCCCGGTCGGCAGCCCGATCCCGGCGGACAGTTCGCCAATGGGAAGCTGGTATTCGAAGGTCGCCCGATAATCCGCCGGCGGCACGGCCGGGTCGACCGGAATACTGACGACATAAGCCGTCCCCTCCTTGCCGGGAAGTTCCTGTTTGGAAACCTTCAGGCCCGCTCCTTCGAACCGGGTCAGGACGGCGGGAGCTTTCAGCAAAATGAAGCTGTCGCCACTGGTGCCGGTGATCTGAATGGTTCCGGTCGCGAAGAGCCGCTTTTCATCGTGGCGAATCTCCCAAGTCTGACGAATCTCCTGAGCAGCCGAGAAACCGGACGGGACGAAGTCGGCGGCATTGGCGATGCCGGGAGTCAAAACGCAGATCGCCAGCATTGCGGCAGCCGACGCCGTTTCCGTCGAGGGACACGGGGCGTTCTTGACCCAATCCCGTCCCCGGGGCAAAAGCAAGAGCAGCGTTAGGATCGCCGCCACCCCCGCGAAGAACCACGGATCGCTGCCCCTCTGAAGCAGCAAACCCACCGTGACCATAACCAACCCGGCCACCTGAATGAGGCGCGGTTTCTGAAGATCAAAGCGGAGCAAAGGCGCGACGATGGCGGCGATACCCGCCAGACCGATGACGACACCCCACCACGACAAACCGACTTGCCAACTCGCCATGGTGTGGACCTCCAACTCGATCCCCTCTCCCGGGGTCAGGACGGGTAGACTGAGTTGCAAGGGTGCCACCGCGTCCGTTTGATTCGCCGAGAATATGGCCGCCCAGATGGCCACTCCCACGGCCAGAATCACGGCGACCAAGCCGATTGTCTGATGGCGACGGACAATTGAGTTCGCGAGCCATCCGCCCGTCAAGGTCATCAGCACGATAGCACTCAGGGCCGCAAGGCCGTGACGGGCCAGTCGGGTGAATCCCGATGGCGCCAGCACAGGCTCGGGCGGATCGACGTTGCCACCCACCGGAACGAGCACTTGCGATTCATCGCCGGTAATTCGCCACTCGGTTTTCAACACCGGAGCCGCCACCTTGGGCAGCGCCAGCAGCGGACTCTTTCCATCCACCGCCGGACGTCCCAAGCGCAAACGGACTTCGACCGGAGTATTCGGATCGACCGCCCCGGGCAGAGGAATCAGGGTCGCCTTTTCCGACTGCCTGGCATTCACCGCATTTCCCGCCACCGACACCGCCCAGAGCCGGACCGAATCGGGAAGCTCCACCGACAGCGCGGGGAGACCGCGTGTTTTCACATAGTAAAGAATCTCGGTGACCAGATCGCCATCGGACGAAACCTGGCTGGAGACTTCGGAAAACTCAACCACCTGGGAAAAGGTCGATCCCGGTTCGAACCAGCCGACGTCGACCGCCAGTTCGAAGGGGCGCTCGGTGTATTGCCAAGTGCCCAACGAAGGCGCTGCGCTGAGCAGGCGGAATTCGGCTGGCAGCTCGAGGGAATCGAGTTCGAGCAAGCCGTCCGACCGGGTCGCCGGCGTCACTTTCACCTGCATCGGGCTGACCACTTGAACGTAGCCCCGCTCTCCCTGTACCCCCAGCGGAGTCACCTTCCCCGCCACCAGTTGGCCTCCCGTGCTGCCGAGCTTTTCTTCCGCCGTGACAAGCAGGGTGTAGGCTCCGATAACGGGTTGATGGAGCGAAACCTTGAGGGTATCGCCATCCTGGCGCCAGGTCCGCACGTCTTGGCCGTCAACCATCACGTTGCCCATGACTTCAGGGACGGTGAGTTCCCACTCGGAAACCGGCGCGCCGGTCACGAAATAGTTCACCACCACGCTGGCGTAGGCCGTACCTTCGCTGAGCGAGTAGAGGTGAAACACATCGGCCTGAACGCTTTTCTCGAGGGGTTCGATCCGCATCGTCGCCGTCCAGGCGGGTTCGCGAATCCGGAACGCTTGTTGGAGATGGGGAACGGGATTCGGGAAATAGGAGAGCGGTTTTTCCACCAGCAAATCGGTCGCTCCGACGGCGATGCGGAAACCCGGCGCACCCACCACGCCGATGTCGCCCCGGATCGATTTGGCGTCGGGAAATCCCAAGCGTGGCAGCACCCAGTCGCCCGCGGCGGCGACTTCGTTTTTCTCCATGGTCACTGACACCAGTTGCCGTCCGCCGATCTCCTCGGAAAAGATCACGTTCAAGCTGCGCTGGCCGTTTTCAGCGTCGGATCCGACAATGTAGTCTGCCACGCCGGAACCGGTCACCGCCACGACCGAGTAATCCTCGGGAATGCCGATGGCCCACTCCCGAATCGGCGCCTCGCGGATGTCGAGCTCGATGTCGGCGCTGATGATGCGATCCGTCTCGGTGATCTGATAACGCACCAATTCGGACACGCCCACTTCCGGCTGCACCCGATCGGCCGCGATCTCGAAATCGTAGGCCGCCGAGGGGAATCGATAGACGAAGACCTGCCTCGCCGACAAGGCCTCGCCCGGGAACTGCTCCGGAGCCAGTTGGGTGAGTCCGGTCAGGCCCGCCGGTTCCAGCCGCACCGAGCCCATATTGGAAAGCCGCAAATAACCGGAATGCCGGATCGCTCCCTCAGGCGTGAGCCGCATCCCCTTCAACCGAACCGGGAAGGCGTCGAGCGCCGTCTGCGTGCGGATCCGCAACTGAGCGACGTCTGTGATCGGCTGGCTCAGCGTCACCTCCAGAACGCGCCCCCCCTCTTTTTCGATCACCTTCCACGCGGTGATGTTGGCGCCCTGAACTTCGAGCACTTCGCCGTCGTCGCCGGCCAGATCGATCGACAGGGCATCAAGTTGTCCCTGGAGAATCCGGTAGTCGATCTGGTGATCCTGGCGCAGCAAGCCGGCCCCGATCTGGGCCTCGATCTTGGCGGTGGTGGTGAAAAAGAGTCGCCCCTCGCCCGTTTGGCGGGCGGCTTTCCAAGTGAAGTTGGCCCGGCCCGTGGCGGGCAGAAATCCCAGCCAATCGGCTCCTTGGCGAATCGGAACGACTGCCGCCGGTTCGCCGGAAAACTCGATCTCGGGTTTCAGTCCACGCAAGGTCATCGGAACCACCGCGCTGGCCGCGACCGTGAAATCCATCTGTCGCCAGGCTTCGCCAGAATCCACCACGCTCGCCACGAAGTCGATCGACACGGGAAACTCGCCCGGCTCGGGAAAGACGAGACGAAAGACCGGCGCCCCGCCTTCCTCCGCGAGTTCCATCCGGTAGTTCGCGCTGGCGGGAACGCGGCTCAGGGCGGCGCGGCCCTTGAGGATGGCAATGGACGCCCCAGCCGCGCGAACGATGGCGGTACCCTGGACCTGAAAAACGCCTGTGCCCTGTTTGTCGTCGATCTGGCCATTGAGGGAGAAGCCCGATAGCTCGACGGCTTCCGACGCTGCTCCAGCCCGGTTGAGGTTCAGGATGAATTTGCCGCCGATGTCGGATTGGAAACGATCCGGCTGGCCCGTCGCCTTTTCGACCGGGAGGAACCCAACGATCTCAGAAACCCGGCCGGTCACACCGCTTTGATAATTCAGCGCTACCACCTGATGAAGGCTGGCCGATTCTTTTCCGGCGGGAGCGAAATTCATCACCTGGAGCGAGGCCGGCAGTTTCAGTTTCCGGGTCTTCATGCGAACGGTGAACTCGTGAGCAAGCGCCGGAGTCTTGATCTCCACATCAAGGTAGCGACGTTTTTCATCATCCTGCCGCACCGACCACGCTTTCACCGAGGGCCCCTCGACCGCCGTGATTTCATCCCACCCCTTCAACCAGTAACTCAGAGTTTTCGCGCCGCCTTGGAGGATTTCGACGTCGAACTTCGCTTCGTAGGTCAATTGGTCAGCCGAGACCGTCGCCTGGTTGTCGATCTTGGTGGCGTAAAACACTGCCGGTTTCGGTAGTTCGCCTCGGGCTTCGACTACGATACGGCCCGCTCCACTCTCCCCAATGGAGGCGCCTACGGAAGCTTGGGGTTTCGGTTGGGGCGCGGCGGGTGGCTCCTGGGCCATTGCCGACACGGCCATCATGGCGATCGCAAGGTGGGGCAGAGCTGCGCGCCCGAACAGGCAAAAATGGATATTCATTTGTCGTTTGTATGAATGACTGGATTTGAACTTTGAGAAAACCTCACTCGCCTCAACGGCTGCCCTCCAACTGCCGCGCTTGCTGGATCATTTCGCGGAGTTGCTGGACGCGTTCGGATTTCTGATCCGACTCGGGCAGGGATGCGGTCAATCGATCGAGTTCCTCCAAATCAACGACGTCGCCGAGCGGACCACCCTTGAGTTTCGCCGCGAACTGGGCGGCCACGGTGGCGAGACGAAGCGAAGTCGCCGCTTGCTCCGGTCTAGCCGGGTTCGGCACGTAGGGAATGGGCCAGCGTTTTTCCACCATCTGACCGGAGGCCAGGTCGAGAAATCGTACCGACACCGAACCGATGTCGCCCTGGCCATCCGCCTTCGGCTCGACCTGGTAAACGGCCACTCCGGCTTCGGCGGCGGCCATCTCGGCGGCATCGACGGTGTCGTCGCGGAAGTCTTCCTTGTTGAGGAGGTGTTTTTCGAACCCGAGCAACTTGTAGGTGCCGACCCGGTCTGGATTAAACTCGACCTGAACCTTCACATTCTTCGCTGCCGGACGCAGCGCCCCGGCGATCTGTTTGGCAAAGCCGTCATCGACATCCTCCGGACGATCGAGCAGGTAATAGCGACCGTCGCCCTTCCGGATCAGCGCTTCGAGGATCTCGTCGTTGAGCCCCTCGGCTCCGATCCCGGCCGCGTCGAAGGCGATCCCGGCCTGACGCATCGACTCGATCATCCGCGACAGGTTTTCCGGCTCGGCATTGCCGAGATTGGCAGCCCCATCGGTCAG
Source organism: Verrucomicrobiia bacterium (assembly GCA_020440025.1). GTDB lineage: Bacteria > Verrucomicrobiota > Verrucomicrobiia > Verrucomicrobiales > DEV007 > JAEUHH01. The sequence continues at coordinate 34,599 of JAGROX010000043.1, read as the reverse complement.
CAGCACGATGCGGTTCTGGGCGTTGCCAGTCTGATGTTCCTTGGCTTTTTCAAAGGCCAGTTTCAAGGCCGCTTCCAGGTTGGTGCCCCCTTCGCTGGGGAGCTGGGCGACCGACTCAACCAGCCGGTTTGCCTCGGCACCGCTCACCGCATCGGCGAGGAGCCGAGGCTGACGGGCGAAACTGATCAGCGTCACCTGATCGGTTGCCTGCAGTTGTCCCGCCAGGGTGGCGAAGGCGCGGCGCACGATTTCCTGCCGATCAAGTCGCTCCATCGAGCCCGAATTGTCGAGCAGCAAGGTCAGGCGTAACGGCGTGCTCACCGCCCGTCCCTCTGCCGCCGTCCGCATGGAAACGCGAAGCAGATTGCGCTGCTGGAGAAAGGGATGAATCGCCTGCTCCACCTGACAGGCCACCCGGTCCGCTTGGGTCGGCATCGGATCGCCGTAGTCAAAGGCGTTGACGAATTCCTCGATCCGGATCCGCTCGGCGTCGGGCCACTCACCTTTGGCCAGGGACGCCTGGGCGAGTTTGAAGGCCACGTCGCTGACGTGAAGAGAGAAAGTCGAGAACGACTCGTCAGCGGCGGCCGTTTCGTCGAGGCCGGCCGGGAGAGCGGTGCGGAAGTCTTTTCCCAGTGCCCGTGAGACCGCCACGAACTGTGGATCGGTGAAGACACCTGCTAGGCCAAAGTGAGACACCTCCGCATTGATGGTAGTATTGCCGAAACGACTTCCAACTTCGACCTGCGTCTTTGAATCGGTGATCAACTCATCGATCAAGTCGCCATCCAATGCAGACGACCCGCTGCGTAGTCCGACCGTCAACGCTTCGGCTCCCAAGGGCTCCCCCAACATTTCCATCTCAGCTGTTCGTCCCACATTCCGAGTCTCAAATGAAGCGGACGTCGCCGGGTTGACGGGAAAAACCGGGCTCGTGGGAGGTGTCGTCGGTTGGCTTTCCGACTGGGGGCCGGAGACGGTGGCCACATCAAACCAGACACTTGACGGATTCGTGTCAGACGATCCCCTCGCATTTCCTCCCCCCACGACATGTGGCACCAGATCCATGATTTGTTTCAGCGCCGGAAGCGAATCGTCCTCAGCTACACCATTTGGATACTCGTTCCATTCCTGTTGAGCGGGTTGGAAACGTTCGAAATCGCGATCAAGGTCACCACCGGCCATCGGAATCCCCCACTTCGTTCCACCCAATTCTGCTTCTCCTGACACGCCTGGCTCCGATTCGATCAAAGCCTCCTCCTGATTCTGTCGAGCGAGTTCCCTCACCTCGGTGCCCAACGCGGGGCGAGACTCCGCCGTGACATCTGTCCCCGATTTGATATCAACCGAGGTTGCTGGAACTGACAATTCCCATCCCTCGGTCACGCGGCGCATGAACTCTGAGCGCATTTGATTGCGCGCCGTTTCGTAGTAGTTCAAGCGCTCCTGATCCACTTCCTCGATTCCGCGACGGGCAGCGGAGTTATAGCGATCTGCATTCAGGACCTTGTCATACTCTTCCTTGGCGCGATCCAAGTCTCCGAGGTCAACATATCCCTGGGCGGTTCTCAGCGCTATTTCAACCTGCTTAGACCGATTCAAATGTTCCGGAGTCAATGCGGGCGAGTAGTATTCGGGGTCATTGATCTGTTCCAGCAGCTTCTTCGCCTCGAAATGGTTGGGATCCATACCCGGAGCTAGAACGTCTTCCAGTAGCGCCTGCGCTTCACCATACTGGGCTTCTTCCGCCCGCATCCGGGCCAGTTTCGTCGACGCTTCTGCAAGCTTCTCGATGTACGCACCTTTTCGGTCCGCTGTGATGGGGGCATCCGGGATCAACTCACTCGCCGTTCTCAGTTCCTCAACGGCCCCCTCGAGGTCACCGTCGGACAGTAACTGCTGGCCTCGAACCGCTGCTTCATCGGCCTTCACTACTTGTTCGCTAAGACGAGAGACGTAGCGACTAGCACCTTCCGGCGACTTACCGCCCATTGGCTCGCCGCTCGGGGTGATTTCACTTCCGTAATTGATGAATCCATCGAGTTCCGCGACTTCGGGGGCATGCGCGTTCAAGTCAATCTCAAAGAGGTCACGACCTACGGCGATCGTCCCACTCTTTTGACCCACTTCACGATAACCGCCATCCGAAATGGCAGCGAGTGAACCCGTAAAACCTCCACCCACGGAAACGGTGCCGCCATTCTCTCCCGCACTTGCGGAAAGGCTACCTGACCGTCTCCGATCCAGCGCATCCTTCGTTGTCGTGACTCTTTCCGTCCCCTGCGTCGGCTCGCTCTCACGAAGTTTCACTGCGGCAAGATCTTCGTCGAGCTGGATCTCTCCCCCAGAGCTGGCTCCACCGCTGGCCCTGATGGTACCGGAACTGGAAATCGCCGAGCCATAGAGATTGCCCGGCATCTTCAGCTCCACCGCCGCCCCTTCAGTACTGACATCCCTGCTAAAATCTTTCGCACCAGCATCAACTTGTGACTCTCGGTTCGAGACCGCTACTCTCCCCTCATTGGCCGATCCCAAAAGGATCTCACCGCCCGCTGCAGCAGCGACAGTGCCATCCAATGCGCCCACCCGACCAGCCTTGCGTCTAGAGTCCCCGACCGTCATGAAATCATCCCCATCAACATCCAAAGAAGACAAAAGGCTCACCCCCTTCTGATCGGTCGCGATACCATACTCCCGATTTTGGCTTGGGCTCTTCAGAGACTCCGTCACCTCCGCCGGCAGAATGGGCCGGATCGCCATCGGCTTGGCAACGGAGGCAACCGAAAGGGAATCGACGCCGGCCATCCCAAAGCCCACTTCCGTTTCCGCTTTGTCGGCAACTTCAGGGAGATTGATCTCGGTGGTTGATTCAGGAACGGCGACCTCACGGCTGACCAGGGACTGCGAGTTTCCCTCGTCAGGTAGATATTCAAACGCACCCTGCAGCGAATCCCCCATCCCATTGTCGAAATCTCCATAGCGAGCACTCTCAGACTGACGCACTTCCGCTTCTTGAAAGGCCCAACTCTGGTCGGCTTCCACCCGCTTCGCTCTCTTCAGAATTCTTGTGCTAGCTGGCATCGTTATGCCAAACAACACCGCAGCAATCGCCAGGCAGGCAGCAATCTGCCACAGCACCGCGACCCGGCTTTTCTTCCCCCGCTTCGGCTCCGCCATCACCACGACCGGCTCGACGTCCTCATCCGGCTCCGCCTCGCCATCGATCACCGCCAGCAAGGCGCTGCGCCTCTCGTCCGAAAGCTTCCACTCCCCTTTCCCCTCGTCCGGTTCACCGCTGGCCACTTCGCGGAGCAGACCGTGAATCGCTCCGAGGCGGCTCCGCAACATTCCCAGTTCGGGGCGCTCGCCGATGAGGCGATCCAGCTCTTCTCGTTCAAAATCCGAGGCCTCGCCGAGGACGAGCGCGGTAAGTCGAGCCTCGATTTCCGGCTCGATGTAGGGGTGCAAGGGTTCGTTGTCGTCGTGTGAGTTCATGACATGCCGTCGATTCCGAGGTGGCGCAGCTTTCCGGCCAGCTGCTTGAGGATGTGATGCAGGCGGTAGCCCACATTGCCGATGCTGAGACCGGTCCGCTCGCTGATTTCGCGATAGCGGAGGTCTTCGAAATATTTCAATTGAACGAGTTGGCGATCCGCCTCCTCCAGTTCCGCGAGGAGCAATCGCAAAAAGCCCGCCGCCTCCATCCGGTGGAGCAGGGCCTCAGTTGTCGCGGCTTCCGATTCCACTTCCTGTTCCCCGTCGACCAACACCTCTCGCTTGTGATCCCGATGATGATTGAAGGCCCGGTTCCGCACACTGCGGTAGAGCCAGGCCTGGGGATTCTGCACCTTGTCCCAGTTGGTGTGGAGTTGGAGAAAGACCTCCTGGACCACCTCCTCCGCGATGGCTCGTCGGCCGATCAGGGAAAAGGCGTAGCGAAGCAGCGGACTTTCCTCCGTCTCGAACAGCGCTCTCAGGGTCGGCTTCTCCGCCGCCCCGGCCGCGTCAGACTGGCTGGAGGTGGGCATCACGGGAATGGCCGACGATGACTCGCTGGACTGTGGATGGGGTTGGCTCACGGTGGGGGCAAAAACTCATCTGCTTCTCCTTCCAGACACGCCAGCCAGACTTTTCTTGGAAGAAATCCAAAAAAGTTTCTGAGCCCCGCCCGAAGCATCGCTCGATTCTACCCCTTTTCGCCTACGGAAAGCGCTACCCAAATTTCCGGCGCCTCAAATTCTCGTGACCGCCCGATCCAGGAGATTCTTGGTGATGCGCTGCACTCGCGCGTCGGGACCATGGGGGCGTGACCAGTGTGACCACGGCAGCATGTGACCGGGAGGCGAACTGAGCCCCTGACACCAGAAGATAGTGGAGGCGTTAAACACGAAATTCCCCTTCGGTCCGGGATAAATCGTTGCGGCCCATTGCTGGGGATTCACCCCTCCTTGCAGGGCGGTTCCGGCGCCCACGACTTCGAGGCCGGGAATGTCCTTGGGCGGGTCACCGTGGTATTCCCAACCGATGAGCCCGGGAATGGCGTCGCCTTTCTTCATCCCGGTGCCCTCGAAGATCCAGTGATCCGGTTTCTCACAAACCCAGTCGCCGCCACCGTTGACGGGATCGACATTTCGCGCGCCCATCAGATAGCCTTCGTCTGGCCCCCGATGCGGAAAGGGTCCCTCGTCCCGCTCGCGGGCCACAGCATATTGATACTCGCCACCGTAGGGGCCGCCGCGAAACATGATGCGATTTTCGCGTCCATCGGTGCTCGGCGTCATCGGCGTGACCCAACAGACAGAATTCCCGGAGAAGAACATCAGATTCGTCCCGGTATCCCGAAGCTTCACCGCGTTCTCATATTGCCGAATGTCCCAGTATTCATCGTGTCCATTGCTGAGGAAGGCTTTGAAACGTTCCGGGCGCGCATAGTTCGGATCGATCATGTCCGAGTTTGAGCAGTAGGTCACATCATAGCCCTGCTCCTCCAGCCAATAGGCAAAAGGGAACTCGAAACACAGCCACTCGCCCGAGCCGATGGAATTCGGGTTCTCGTATATCTGGGCATACTTGGCATAGGGCCGATCAAAGCTCACATCAGCCCACGGACCCTGATTGCCCTTCGGATGGGTGTAGACAGAAAAATCGCTGGGCCATCGATTGTAGGCCTGCCAGGTGTTGTCCGACACTTGGAGACAAATGTCAGCAGGCCGGTCGTCTTTGACGACAAAGACCACGAAACTCTGCCAATAGCCATGGCCGGTCTGATCCAGCGTCGTCAACCTCCCGAGATAGACACCACTCGGCCAGTCGTCGGGAATGGTCAAAGTCGCCGACGGTTCCCAGAGACATTCGTGCAAATGGCGATCTCCGCGCGTCGACTCGGGAGTCGGCTGAGGTTTTGCCGGGAGCGGCCCCATCGTTTTCATCAGTCGGGCACCGCTACCACCGTAGTAGCCCGTTCGAAAAATCTCCAAGGTAAACGCGCCGGCCACCTTGGTGCTCACAAAAATGTCCAGAGCCTCCCCGGCCGAAACCGATTGCTTTGAGCAGTATCCCTCGATGTCCGAAGCGCGAAAACCAGCCTGTTTGTCCAGCCTCACCCGGGTCAGTTGCCAATCAGTCGCCCCAGCCTTGGCATTCTCTTCCCGGATTAACCCCGGCCGAGCTGGGGCCGCCTCGGCAGCCATGACTTCCCGGTCTGCAGCCGCGAGGGCGGAGATCAGGGGCAAGCCTACAGAAGATTTCAGGAAGCGGCGACGGTCGGTGTCCATGTTTCTCACCCTACCAAAGCGAATGGCTGAATAGGAAGCCTCATCCGCCACTTGAGCTTCCCGCGTTCACGTGGAGAGATTCCGGTTGTTTCAAGGGGCAATCCCGGCGACAATCTGCGCGTCCCGGCAGTATGCTGCGGCGTTTTCATCTACTCTCAGTTGGTCCCCTGCCTTTCCGTCTGGCCCCGCCGAATTTCGCGGCACCCGCCAAACAATCGCTACGATCCGCCGCGCGTTGTTGAGAATCTGCCCTAGTGGTGACCGACTCTCCGTCGACCCGCCCCCCGCGACACCTCATCCACGACAGACAACGTAAAGCAATATCACCACTCCCGTTAGGTAATGAAAACTCCATCCCTCACCCACTCCGTACTCGCCGTTGCGATCGGTCTCGCCGTGTTGCCGAGTCTTTCCCAGGCTCAGAACGACGCCCCGCGCGGCCTGCCGTCTCCGGAACCTCCCGGCAATGCCACCGTCATGACCGTTGATGGCACCCCCATCACCGAGAGCGAAATCCGCGAGCGTTTCATGGCGCGTTTTGCCCGCCAGTTTCAGCAGATGCCGCCCGAACAGCAGCAGATGCTTCAGCCCCAGATCGAGCAAATGATCATGAGCGAACTGATCTCGAAAACGCTCCTGCTCAACGCGGCCAACAAAGCCGACTACAAGGTTAGCGCCGAAGAAGTGGACAAGAACCTCAAGGAAATCACCGATTCCCTCCCGGAAGGCGCCACCCTCGAGCAGTTCGCCGCTCAAGCCGGACTCACCGTCGAGCGCATCCGGAACCAACTCACGGACGACATGAAGATTCGTCAGTTGATCGAAAAGGTGACCGCCGAAGTCACCAAACCGGATGACGCGGAACTCCAGAAATACTTCGACGAGCATCAGGACGAGTTCAAACAGGAAGAAAGCATCCAGGCCTCGCACATTCTGGTGTCCACACAGGGCATCACCGATGAGGCCGAACTCGCCAAGAAGAAAGCCGACGCCGAAGCGCTCCTGGCTCAAGCCAAGGAAAAGAAAGGCGAGAACTTCGCCGAACTGGCCACCGCTCACTCCGATTGCCCAAGCAAGGCTCAGGGTGGTGATCTCGGCACCTTCAGCCGCGGTCAGATGGTTCCCGAGTTCGAGAAAGCAGCCTTCAGCCAGGAAGTCGGCGCAGTCGGCGACATGGTGCAGACCCAGTTCGGCTATCACATCATCAAAGTGACCGATAAAAAGGAAGCCAAGCAGATGGCTTTCGCCGATGTGAAGGAAGAACTCGGTGAAGGTCTCTTCGAAGAGCGCAAGTCCGAGAAAATGCAGGCCTACCTCGAAGAGCTTCGCGGCAAAGCCAAGATCGAGCAAGCGGGCGCGCCCGCCGCTCCGGCTCCTGGTGACGCCGCTCCGGCACCGGCTGCTCCCGCCGCCCCGGCCGCAGATGCGCCCAAGGCCGAGTGAGGTCGATAGACTTCAAATCGAAGCTTAACAAAAGCGCGTCCGGGTTTGCCCGGGCGCGCTTTTTTAGTAAGATTCCGGACAACCCAAGTGCGGAGGGATGGGAGAATCAAATCGGCTGAAAAGTCAATGTGAAGAGAGAAAGCATCCACAGATTCCACGCCACCATTGGGTCCGCTTTTCGTAATCAATGTACACACACAGCATGATCTAGAAGGATTCGATTGATCTCTTCGATAGCGAGTGGGCTCTTGTACGCATCGTGCCCCGTTGGAACGATCAATTCGGAAGCGGCACCCTCTTGATGCGAACTCCAGTAAGCCACCACTCCGTCCGAACTGCTTGAAGTATCGCCCTTTCCGCGATCACCGATGATACTATGATAAATTACCCCTTTTCTGTATGGGGAAATTTCGAGCGCCTTGACCATGGGAGCGCCGGGTTCCAAAGATTGCACCGCAGTAACCTTTCGATCGAGGTCGACCTTGATGCCCAGCTTTATAGCCGCAGCGGGATCAATCAGACTGGTGGTTGCAGCGAGAATCTCAGCGGGCATGCTGGCCGTTCTAGATATCATACCGGCGAGACCACCTTCGGCCATCGAAGCACCGCGATGCGGGGTTCCGACGAAAATGGCCCGGTTCACCGCCGGATCAGGATCGAAAAAGAGCAATCTGCGGATGGTCTCCTTTTGGGAAGTGTCAATGTCCATCCTATCGAACGGATCATTGCTGAATACATTCCACAGATTGTCGCCGATTTCCGCAACCAGAGTGTGGGCGAGAATGCCGCCCATACTGTGCCCCACCACGACCACGTTCCGTGACAACGGATCATTTCCTTCGGGATCATAGTTGAACCCTTGCCGCTGCGAGCTGATTGCGCAGCAGCAGAGCCGATTCAGCGATCGGATAGCTACTCGGATAGGTAAACACCATGAACTGGTAGCGGGTGGAAAGTCTTGAGTCGGAGGTGAGAGAAGGCACGATGTCACGCCAAATGATCGGGACGGAAACGAGGCCGTGCATCAGGAGAACCGGGATGCGATTCGGGTCGTAGGGCTCCGTCAAGTAGATGCCTGATTGTTTGATCTTCGCCTCGGCATTAAAGAATCCCTTTACCCCCTGCAAAGCCTCATTCCGCCCAGCTAGGAGGAAGGCAATGGGCGCGGTAAAGTCTGCCGCGACGAGGAAATCTTGTCCCTTCACCCTCATGACCTGTTCCAGCATCGGGTTCCGCTGGGAAAACGTCAATCTCACCTTCGAGTCGGAAACGTTCTCACAGGAATCAACCGTCAGGGTCACAGGTACGTGCAATCCCCGAGAGGGGAAGAATTTCAACTCCTCCGCTCGCTCAGGCCGATAGTCGCGGATGCCGACGAAAGGCGCGCCGATACCCTCTCTTGTCTCTTTTTCGACCCCTTTCTCCGACACCGCTTGGGCTGGAATGGCACGGTCGAAGTAGCCGGAAGGTAAGCTGAATCATTCGACAGTCTCGCTTCCAGTGTCTTTCCCTCACAGGTGAACTCGAATGGTCCCGGTGACCCATCACGGCGCGGATCATCCATCCAAAGCTCAGCAAAACGCGAGAGCGAGTTGTTGTGCAATTCAATCAGGGCTTGCTCGGATTCAGACCCGGGCTCCTCTCGACTCGAAGCCAGCAGTTGAAAGGTATCAACTGCCACTTTCAGGTAGCATCCTGCAGCATCCACCGAGCGACCATTCGATTCCAGGCGGGTGGCATGATTTAGAGCTTCCAAGCTTCTGGTGGCGACGTTGCCTAGAACGGAGACGGGAGTCGCCGCCAAGCTGCCCAGTCGCTCCGCCGACCGCATCCCGTTCACAATCACACGGTCTGAGTCAGTCTTAACCTTCACGGTCGAACAAACCCCCATCATCAACAGACAGGCTATCGCCAGTAAAAACGCCGTCATCCTGTCAACGACGAGGCAACTTTCTCGAACGAGCATGACTCGCATTGGATTTCAAAGGGGAACGGATGAGTTTCCGGCTGATGATTTTTCAAAATGGATATTCAAAAGGTAACACCCAAGCCGATATAGGGCCCCTGCGTCACCATGTCATAAGTGAATCCACCACTTTGATAGTCGACGCTCAAGTAGCGATAGCCGACCTCCACCGAAGATCGCTCCGTGAGTTTGAGGCCCAAAGCGCCAAACAGATTGATTGTCTGGTCTGAGTTCAATCCAAAGCCCCCAATGTCTCCACGAAAAATCGCATACCAGTCTTCGCCGATCTGACAACGCGCACGAACCCCCACGAAAGGATCAACCCAATCTCTCGAAGCCGCCAATTCCTGAGTCGGAATTCTTCGGGTGATTTCCCTCTCCAGCGTTTTGGAGAGATTTGCCTCGGCTTTCGTCAGACGTTTCTCGGCTTCCTTTCTTATTCTGGCCCGAGCAGATGCCATCGCAGCAGAGGCTTGCGCTCTCGCCGACTCCACACGAGCAACGGCAGCAGCGTGAGCATACTCGCGTATTGCATCTCGAATTCTTCCATTTCCGACGATTTCGCCTCCGATTGCTGGTCCACTTCCTCCAAGTCCCTGATCGATCCGGTCTCCGATCGCGCCGCGAATCTCATCAACTCGCTCAGAAACTTGATTCTGGACCGACGCGGTCACCTGATCTCTCAAGTCGGCCAGAATAGTCGGCAATTGGTGTTCCACTTCATCTCGGGCTGCCTCCACTGCCCGCTCAACGATCCGGGCGCTCAATTCCTCGCTGGCACTGCGAACTCCGGCGCTGTCGACAGTGAGATTCAACGAATTTGATAGATAAAAGTAGCGTGCCCCTGCGAGGAAATCGATCCAGAGCCGGTCGCCCTCGTATATCCGGTAGAGAAACGCGCCCTCTGCGAGGACTTGCTCAATGGAAACATCGACGTTCGACAAGAGCGGCCCGGGAGAATCCCCAGAAACCGAAGCCTTCAGATACATGCCATCAAAAACGAATCCCAGCTTCCCCTTGCGAACCTCCAGCGTCCCTGCCGCGATCATATCAAGATTGCTGATGATATCGTCAAATCCCGCTTCGACATCCGTATTGAAGTCCTTCACCCCAACCGTTCCGTTGACGCCAGCCAACCACCCCGGCAGCGAAAAGGTCACTTCCACGGGAATCGATGGAGTCATGGAAACTGGAGGGGCAGTGAATTCTGAAACCTCCCCGGCAAGTCCGCACGAGAGAAAAGCCAGGATCACGGACATCACAATAATAAGAATCGCCTTCATCTGAGGAGAAATTGGTGTTTAAACGTCTCAGGTGCAGATCACCCAAATCATTTTTTCGGCAATTTTTTGGAGATCCCCACCTCCTCAGGGTCACCGTATCCCTCGTCAAAAGGTAGGATGGGTTGACCCGCCATGTTCGTCTGAATCACCTTGAACTGATCAAGAAGGAAGATCGGTTTCACTGCCTCCATCGCCAACCCATTGAGGCGCTCCTGCATCTCGGTGACTCGCTCTGGATGTTCAGATGCAACGTTGTTTTTCTCGGATGGATCGCTGGCAAGATGATACAGATCGACGCTCGATGGCAGCATAGTGCGCCAGATGAGTTTCCAATCTCCCTGACGAACCGCGCCGCGAAAGGGTTCGATATTATAGACAATTTCCTGGCGCGGAGAAGGAGCGCCGCTGGTTATGACCTTCCTCATATCAAAACCATCGAGCGGCCTACACCCCTCCGTCGAGGCCCCGGCCAGCGACGCAAAGGTCGTGAAGAGATCGACCCCGTGAATGAGCTCGTCCACATCACCTGGCATGATTTTTCCAGGCCAGTTTGCAAGAGCGCAAACCCTTGTTCCACCTTCAAAGAGAGAAGCTTTACCATCGCGATAGGGCCCATTGTCGCAGGGGATCACCACCTTGGACATGTCCGCCATAACTCCGGCGAACATGGCGTTCTTTGTGCCCCCATTGTCGCTATGAAACAGGATTAGCGTGCTATCTCGCATCCCCCTCTCTTCAAGCGCAGCCACGACGCGACCGATTTCGTCGTCGAGACAACTGACCATGCCCGCATAAATCCGACGCGTAGGCTCTTTGATCTCCGGATATCGATCAATGTATTCCTGTGGCGCCTGATAAGGGGTGTGCGGCGCATTGAAGGCGAGGTAGAGGTACAACGGCTTACTAGAATCGTGCGATTGGATCAGCTTCGCCGCATCGTGTCCAAGCAGCTGGGTCGTATAACCCTCTTCGCGGACTGGTTCATTGTCGCGATACCAGTCGAGGACCCCATGTTCCTCGTGAGTGAAATAATCGAGCTCACCGATCATGGCACCGTAGTGGTAGTCAAAGCCCCGCTGGCGAGGCCACCATTTTTTGTCAGCATGACCGAGATGCCACTTGCCGACCAAGGCGGTTTGATAGCCAGCCTCCTTCAACAACTGCGGCATCAGCTTCTCTTCCATGTCCAAACCGTAGGCAGAAACCGAAGGTATCACCGCCGTTTGCAGCCCGTAGCGAAACGGATACCTACCTGTCATTAACGCTGCACGTGTCTGAGTGCACATAGACTGCACGTAAAACTGCGAAAATCTCACTCCCTCGGCCGCCAATTTGTCGAGATTGGGTGTCCTGATGTCAGCACACCCGTTGAAGCCCACATCCATCCATCCGAGGTCATCGGCCACGATGTGAACGATATTCGGACGCGAAATTTCGCTGGAAAAGACGGGCTCAAACGTGAGGCTGCCTATGAAACAAAGGAGAGCAAGACCAGAGATCGGATGATTCATTGTTGGTATTAGCGGTTCGAGTTGACAACTACCATCTCGAAAGGCTATACCGCTATCCAGTTTGCGCACATTTGGAACCGTGTGTCCCCGCATTCAAAAATCCCAATCGCCACCCTGGCTACGTCACGTTTCGCACGACCTTTGCGATCCGGACCAATTTAGCGCCGCGGTATCCGGGGCCGAATTGCGAGCAGAGTTTCTACAAGCACCTGAGGGCGTGACCCGCGTTGAGCAATTCCAGTCCATGGGATGGGCGATGGACTTCTACGATGCTCGGGTCAAAGCCCGTATCGCAGGCGCCCCTCCACCTGGCTGGGGAGCTATCGCGCTAATCCGCAATGAGGTATCGTCCCACTGGTATGGGCAGCCATCGCAACGGGGGCTTCTCGTCTTCACCCCTCCCGGCGAGGCTATCGACGGCTGCATCGTCCCCGGCTTTCTCGGAATTGCGATCCATGTTCCGCCTCCAGTGTGGGAATCTTGCGCGAGCCTAGCGCTGGCGGAATCGAAGCTGCCCAATCATTTTCCCGAAGGCCGAGGAACGGTTAATCTGATTCCCAACCCCTGCTTCGATCGCATTGAGAGAGATCTACTGGAACTCCGGCAGCTCCTCTCGCCGGGATTTGTGAGCGACGGGGAGTCAGACCTATTTGCCATCGCCCGCCAACTCATTACCAATGTCATGACTCTTGCATGGGAGTACCAGTTACCGAATGGCTTCCCTCAAACGCGAGACCGGCATGGCCCCCGGAATCGGGCCCGTCTCGCTCGCCGGGCTGAAGACTGGCTGCGTGCTCACCTCCACGAATCGCTTGCCATCTCAGAAGTCTGCTTAGCCATGCGAGTCAGCCGTCGAGAAATGGAATACGCATTTCGGCAAGCCTTCGACTTGAGCCCTCGCGATTTCTTGCAAGCATTGCGCCTCAACGCCATCCATCGCGCCCTGCAACGCTGCCCTCCCGACCGCGGCATGGTAACTCAGATCGCCATGGAACACGGAGTGACCCATCTGGGACGTTTTGCGGGACGATACCGGGACTTATTCGGGGAGTTGCCAGGAAGTTCTTCAACAAAGAAGCGAAAACACCAGATGAGCGACCACGGAATTTGATCTCTGCTTAAAGTTGATCGAAATTCAACAACGTTCATTCTATCGATCGGCATCATGTGCAACAATCGGCTCGGTGATCGCGAGAATGCCGGCGAAAAAATTCGACTGGGGCACGACATCATCGGTTTCGCCGCGAATGTAGAGACGCGATATGTCGCCATCGAGATAGAGCGCCGACTGGCAATCCAGTTGATCTCGAAAGAGGGCGGCAAAGCCCCAGAAATTGATGAGTCCCGACTCGCGCGGCTCCCGCACCGAACTGACCAGCACCACCCGTCCCAGGGAATCCACGCCGACTCCATTTCGAAGCAGGCGATTCTTGGAGGGTTCATTGAAGACGGGGTGAATCTGTCCGTTGGCCAGTAGTAGTGGTCCGGACTGCGTCGCCAGGCGCGGCGTCTCGTTTGCCTGAGCATAGAAAGACGTCGACATCACGGCAGCAGTGCCGTCTTCGCGAATGAAAAACACGCCGTTGGGTAACAGAAAAAAATTCGGTGTCGAGTCGTTGGGCGATTGCTTGGGCGGAGGGCCGTTGGTGTTGAGTGGCACCACGACTTTCCCCTCGGAAATGTGCAGACCGCTGGGTCGAAATCCCGGTTCATAAATCCCGGCGTTCATCGCGACTTTCAATCGACGCCCCTCCGCATTGAGATCTTTCTCCAACTGGGCAAAGGTCGGCGAACGTTGCGCCGTCTGGCCGGGTAAAAACAGCTCCAGTTTCTCGACTTTGGGATCGAAGCGATAGAGGTAAAATTTCGCGCCTCGGAACTCGATGGTCTCCGCAAAGGCCGCTCCCGTGGAGACAGCCGAAGCGAGCAAAAAAAGGACGATGAACCAGCGCCTATTCAACAGGGTCATGTCGCCGACCTTACCCTGTTGAATCGGGCAATGGCGAAGCTTTTTTGATGAAACCGTGCCGAAGAGCCTATCGAATGATCAGGTCGCCGCCCATGGCTTCCTTGATGTCCTGGCCGCCGCGCAGGAGGGTGTTTCCGGCAAAGAGGGCCGTGGGATCGATCCCCTCGGTGTCCTCCCAATCGCTCTCCTGCACCTGGCCGCTTTGACCGTAGGCGGTGAGCGGATTGTAGTAGGTGACTTGCTCGATCTTTTCGAGAGAAACGCCATGCTCTCTGAGCAGCGCTGCCGTCTTGGGCACCGCAAGCGGATCGCTGATTCCCCAGTCGGCCGAACTGTCCACCACGATGCGTTCGGAACCGTATTCGCGCATGATTTCAACCATGCGCTCATTGCCGAGTTTCGTGTGCGGGTAGATGGTGAACGCAGCCCAGTAGCCACGATCCAGCACCGCTTTCACCGTTTCCTCGTTGTTGTGATCGATGATGACCTTGGCCGGGTCGCAGCCGACATCCTCCAACACATCCATGGTGCGAATGGTTCCGGTTTTCTTATCGCGATGCGGGGTGTGAATCTGAATCGGCAGATCGGCCTCCAACGCCATCAAAGCCTGAATGCGAAGGTATTTTTCCTCCATCGCGGTCTGATCATCGAACCCGATCTCGCCGATGCCGACGACCCCTTCTTTACAGATATAGAGCGGCAACAACTCCATCACGGCGTCGGCCAGCTTCTCATTGTTCGCCTCCTTCGGATTCAGACCGATGGTGCAGTAGTGCTTGATCCCAAACTGACTGGCGCGGAATCGCTCGAAACCGATGAGCGAGTTGAAGTAGTCTTTGAAACTCCCCGGCTCCGTCCGCGGCTGCCCTTGCCAGAACGAGGGTTCGATGAGCGCGGCCACGCCGGCGGCAGCCATTCGCTGATAGTCGTCGGTGGTGCGAGACACCATGTGAACGTGGGAGTCGAAGAAGCGCATGAGAAAAAAGAGGTTGGGGGGGAGATTCGAAAATGGAAATTCGGGAATCAGGCACTGGCCAGCTGTCGACCGAGAGATTCCCAGGTCAGATCGCCGGATCGCGCCGCGTCGATGAGATCGCCAAGAGGCTCCCGAATCGCCGCAAACCGACCCGTGGTGTCTTCGGCGACAATGAGCGCCGCGGCCTCCCGATCGCCGGGTTCGTCCGAGACGGCGACGCGTTCGATGTCGCTGGCAATGGAATCAGTGAGACAGTTGGCACAACTCCGCCAGAGTTCCGCCGAAACGACCCGACCGGCGGCCCAGCGTTCGTGAGCGAGATTTGACAGCGCCTCGGCCAGAGTGGGATTCGCACGATCATCGATGCCTTCCATTCGGTAAAGCGGGCGGCTGATGAAAAGCGCCTTCAGGACCAACTGATTCCACGCTTCCTCCGGGAAATGCGCCGCCGGAAATGGGTTGTCGAGAGCAATGGCATCGAAGACATCGACAATATTGGTCCGCGATCCGTCGCGGGCCAGAGTCACGAGAAAGTCGGGATCTGGCAGCAAGGGAAGCGCGGAAAAAATGGCCACCTGCTCTCTGAGGTCGGCCGAGCCAAGGACTTTTTCCAAGGTCGATTGATAGATATCGGTCGGTTGCTCTGCGAGAACCGTGAGAAGAATGACCCGCGCGAGTCGAAACTCGTCCCATCCCGCCAGCGTGAAGCCCGGACAGGGAGCATCCAGCGAATCCAGATCGCCCGCCTCCACATTGACTCTCGCCGTCTTATCGAAGTGCCGAGAGACACCGCTGAAGGCATAGTAGAACCGGCGCTGGTTGAAATCGCTGCGCAGGGCGACGACTTCACCGTTCAACCAGTTGATGGCGTCCGCCGAGGCGGAACGTTTCAGGATATCACTCAGAGGGGGAACCATGGGGATCAAAAACGAGTGGCAAAGTCTAAGGACACCCGGCCGAAACTCAAGCTCCGGTGCTGCGTGAGGGCAATTCTGGTGTCATTCCCGACAATTCCCGCTCATCCGTGAAAAAAATCGCAGTCGGCATTCATAGAAAAAAGATTTGATTAAAAATCGAAAACTATAAAGATGTCCTAAGATTTATTCTTTCCCTTCTCATGCTGTCGCCCGAAGTCATCTCCCTCATCACCGCCTCTCTTCTTGTTTCCGGGGTGGTGATCCTGATTCTCAAGTCTCGTCCCCGCCGCCCGCGCCGCGCTCAGTCGGGAGCGACTCCCTTCTACCGTCAGGATGACGATTCGGAGATTCATTCCAACTATGAGTCTGACTCTGCCCTGAGTTCCTTGGAGAATCTTGAGCTGGTCAGCGAGAACCAACACCCCATCCTCCTCTCTGCGACCATGACGGGCTTTCTCCCCACGGTGGTCCGGAAATCACCGGTGGTTGTCAAAGAGGTGGAAGACACCGAGGAAGAGGAAGTCTTTGATTCTTTCGGGGACGACATCTGCGATGAACTGGAAGAACTGGTCATCGAGCTGGAATCGGAAGAAACCGACGAGATGATCGCCGAGGAAGAGGTGCCTATGGAGGAAGAGACCGCTGCCGAACTCCCGGCCGAGACGGTGGAGGAAGAAGTGATCGCCGAAGAGATATTTGTCGCGGAACTCCCGACTGAAACCGTCGAGGCAATCGAAGAAATCGATCCCGCCACCGTCGCCAATGAAGAAGAGATGGTCGCAGAACTGGAATTGATTACCGAAGTCCCCGCCGAGACCGTTGAAGCGATCGAAGCCGAAACCACCTTCGAAGAGGAAAAAGAAGAGGTGGTGGAGTCTCTTCCTGAGGAGGAAATCGTTTCCGAAGAAATCATCGTCAGCGAAGAGCCGATGGAGGCTCCAGCAATCACCGCGGAGGAGGAAGAAGCCAATCTCATGGCCGACATCAGTGCCACCGCCGATGCCATCGACACGGAAATCGCCGCCTTGGCCGCGAGTGACGAAGATGTTCGCCGCGCTACCCTGCGCCGCGCGCCACGTCGCCAACGCCGCATCGTTCGCGCCGTAGACGAAAATATCGACACCCAGATTTCCGAACTCGACCAGCGTCTCGATGCGCTCGAGGCTCTTGTCGTCAGCATCGAGATGGGACTCGCCGAGTTCGAACCCCTCCTCGAAGACGTCGATGCCGAAGCCGCACGAGCCGCTGCCGCCACCACCAGCGAGGTCGCCAACAACGGCGATCAAGCGCAAGCTGCCTGAGTTCACCTCACCATTTTTCCGTCTCCCGAAGACCGGGTGCTCGTCTTTTCAAAGGCGACACCCGGTTTTCTTTTGTCCGCCACCGACGGCTCTGAATCGGATTTACGGAAGTTGCCTTGGCCGAAAAATTCAGTCATGCTCGTCGGATGACCGTTTTCCGATCTTTGTTAATCGCCGTGACCGTGTTGCTGCTGCCCTCGTTTTCCTCCGGGGCAGACGAGAGGCCCAACATCGTATTCATCTTTACCGACGACCACTGCCAGCAGGCGCTGAGCGCCTACGATGACTCGCGGATGACGACGCCCAACATGGATCGTATCGCCAACGAGGGGATGCGATTCGACCGTTGCTACGTCACCAACGGCATTTGCGGCCCAAGTCGGGCAGTGATCCAGACAGGCAAGTATAGCCATATCAACGGTTTCATGACCAACGGTGACACCTTCAATGGAGATCAGCCGACCTTTCCGAAAATGCTCCACGCCGCTGGCTACCAGACCGCCATCATCGGCAAATGGCACCTCGGTTCAACGCCGCAGGGCTATGACTATTTCGACATTCTGAAAGGACAAGGCCCCTACTACAATCCGCCCATGCTGAC
>JAGROX010000043.1:16112-16724 GCA_020440025.1 Verrucomicrobiia bacterium | reverse complement strand
CATCGCAATTGGCAGCCGGGACCGAAGTATCTGACGTGGCTCGACGACGTGGAGATTCCCGAGCCGAAAACTCTCTGGGATGTCTATAGCAACCGCGCCAGTCCGGCCATGAATCAGGATATGTCCATCAAGAAAACCCTCACCGAGAGCGATCTGAAGCTGAAGGCCCCGGGTGGACTGAACGAGGAACAACTCGCGGCCTGGAATGCCGCCTACGAGCCGAAGAACGAGAAATTTCGGAATGAAGTCGGAACCATGACGCCCGAAGAAGTCGTGAAATGGAAATACCAGCGCTACGTAAAAGACTACCTGCGCTGCGTGAAGTCCGTCGACGATGCCATTGGCGATGTGCTCGACTACCTGGATGAAACTGGACTCTCGAAGAATACCGTCGTCATCTACTCCAGCGATCAGGGCTGGTATCTGGGCGAACACGGTTGGTTCGACAAACGCTGGATGTACGAGGAGTCGCTGAAAACTCCCCTTCTCGCCCGCTGGCCCGGAGTCATCAAGCCGGGCAGCGTGAACAAGGACATCGTGTCAAATCTCGACTTTGCCGAAACCTTTCTCGACCTCGCCGGTCTCCACGTTCCCGAGGACATGCAGGGCCAC
>JAGROX010000043.1:0-15988 GCA_020440025.1 Verrucomicrobiia bacterium | reverse complement strand
ACCAACAAACTGATTCGCTACTATGAACTCGGCGAGTCGGAACTCTTCGATCTCAATAAAGATCCGAACGAGCTGAACAGTGTCTTCGGCCAGCCTGAGTATTCTGAGATTCAATCGACTCTGGAAGCAGAGCTGATCCGTCTCCGGGAAGAGTTTAAATTGCCCAAAAACGACCCCGAATCGAGCCGTCCAAAGGCCCGCAAGCCCGGTGCCAAGAAGCCGGCTCAGCCGAAGAAAAAAGCCGCTTGAAGCGTAGCGGCATCCGACTAGATTCGTCGCTCCGCCGGGAACGATGAATCGCCTCGGTGTCAGAATGGTGAAGGGGCTATAGCTCAGTTGGTAGAGCGTCTCGTTCGCATCGAGAAGGTCAGCGGTTCGAATCCGCTTAGCTCCACCATTTTTTCCTTTCCGGATGGTTCATCCCGAATCAGGATGCGCCCATGCGATTTCCCTATTCTCTCTCTCCTCGTTCCGTCATCACTGCTCTGGCTCTCGCCGGGATGGCTCTCTCTCAAACGAGCTGCGGGATGATCGCTCACAATGTTGGGCGTTTGATGTCGATTCCGGCATCCGTTCTCGGCGAGGAAAGCGGCAGACCGATCCAAGCAACACCCGTATCTGGCGAAGCACCGGCATCGAGCTTGCTCGATATCGCCCCCAGCCCGGATCTGGGACCTCCGGCGCCGGTTCCGACGGCTTGATTTCAGAGACCGCTTCTCAAGCTCGGTTCCGTTTTGCTGAAAGGGCCTCGACGATTTCGTCGAGCGGCAGGCAATTCATGACATCCTCCCGCGTCAGCCAGCCTTTGCGGGCGATCTTGATGCCATACCAGAGGAACTGGAGATTGTCGGTGCGATGAGCGTCGGGATTGATGACGCACTTCACGCCTTTCTCCTTGGCGAGTTTCCACCAACGCCAATCCATGTCGAGACGCCAAGGATTGCAGTTCAGCTCGATCCATGTGCCTGTGTCCGCGCAGGCATCGATGATATCCGGCACGCTGACGGCGTAAGGCTCTCTCTGAAGCAACAGACGCCCGGTGAGATGGCCAAGCATGGTGACAGAAGGTGACGAAATCGCCTTGACCAGCCGCTTCGTCATCTCGGACTCGGAAAGAGTCATGGCGTTGTGAACACTGGCGACGACGTAGTCCAGTTCGGCCATCAGTTCCTCGTCAAAATCGAGCGATCCGTCCTTGAGAATATCGACCTCATTGCCGGCAAACAGTCGGAAGTTTTCGCCCTCGTTCTCATATCCTCGGTTGAGCTGACGAATCTCATCGAGCTGAGCACGCAGCCGTTTTTCATCCAATCCATTGGCCTGAAAGGAACTCTTCGAATGATCGGCGATGCCGAGATACTGAAGCCCGAGATCGCGGGCGGCATCGGCCATTTCTTCCAGCGAGTTTTTGCCGTCGCTGGCGAGAGTGTGATTGTGAAAGGTGCCGCGAAGGTTTTCCAACTCGATCAGCCGCGGCAAATCGCCTGACTCGGCAGCCTCGACTTCGCCCCCGTTTTCCCGCAACTCGGGTGCGATGTAATCGAGCCCGAGAAATTCGTAGAGATCCTTCTCCTCGGCAAAAGTTGGCGGTGCCTCGGCATCGGAACCCTCGCGGAGGGCGAGACGATACTCGTTCAGGGTGTATCCCCTCTCGTTGGCCCGACCGCGAATGACGACGTTGTGCTCCTTGCTCCCGGTGAAATACATCAGCGCACAGGCCCACTCGTCATTGGAGACAGCGCGCAGGTCGCACTGCAATCCGTTTTCCAATCGAACGCTCGATTTGGTCTTACCATGGGCGATGACGTCTTTCACCCAGCCTTGCTCCACGAAGTGATCCATCAAGGCCTGAGGCTGTTTCGTTGCGACCAAGAAATCAATGTCGTGAACCGTTTCCTTGCCGCGTCGGAAACTGCCACCCACTTCGGCGCGAAGGCAATCGGGGTGAGATTTCAGGGAGTCGAGAATCATCTGGGTGGGATCCGCCACATCGCCGAGCCGAAAGCGATCTGAATTGGTTTCGCGAAAGGCGATCGCTTCGAGAATTTTCTCCTCTGACTTTTTTCCAAACCCGGCCAGCCCCGCCACTTCGCCGGCTTCGGCGACTTCCTTGAGTTTGGCAATCGAGTCGACTCCCAGCTCATCGTACAAAGCCTTGACCTTTTTGGGGCCGATTCCCTGGAGATCAAACAACTCGAAGATAGTTTCAGGAAATTCTCCCCGGAGGTTTTCCCAATATTCAAGTTTCCCAGTGCCCGCCAGTTCGTGCAGTTTCTGTCGCAAGGCATCGCCAATCCCCTTGATGCCTTCGAGTTCATCCTGACGCGCCATCTCGACGATGTTGCCGGGAAACTGCATCACCGTCTCCGCGCCTGTTCGATAGGCTCGAATCTTGAAAGGATTCTCCCCTTTTAGCTCAAGGAGAAGGGCAATGTTTTCGAGGGTTTCGGCAAGAGTTTCCCGGGTCATAACGTGGTGGGAGAAATCCAACCACGGAATCGGCGGAAATCACGGAATTGTTTCCCGCGCTCAAGCGGGACAAGAGAATGACACCGTCAGTTCCCCTTCAGCGCTTTTTCCCGAGCCTCGCGATTCTTTCGGATGCGATCCAAGATGACCGCTTCCTTTTTCAGCGAATCAGCGGAGATTGGTGCCGGTTCGACCGTCTCATGAGCAATGTCAGCATCGGCCGGAAGGGCCCGAAGACGAATCGATCGGAACCAGACGGGATCGCCGTGATCCTGCAGTGAAAGAAATCCCCCACGTGCCGCGAGATCACCTCCACGTTCCTTGAGACGCGCGACATCGGGAGCCCAGCGAGGGTCGCTATAGTCAAAGTCGATGACTTTTTCTCCGTTGAGCCAGTGTTGAATCACGGTGCCCTTGCAGACGATCCGCCCTTCATTCCACTCACCAACGGGTTTTGTCGCGTCCTTGGAGGGAGCCACACAAAAATAGAGTGACGCGGCACTGGTGCGCGGATTCAGACCATCCGAGTGGGTCAAGTTATCGAGAATCTGATACTCGTACTGACCGGGACGATAGTAGAGACCGCTGTTACTGCGCTCGGCGACCTTCCATTCAAATCGCAGATCGAAGTCGTCCGGCAGGGCCTTCACCTTCCAGATGAGCGAACCACCCTTGTCCTTTCGGGTGAGGGTGCCATCTTCCACCATCCAGTTTCCGGAATGCTCCCAACCTTCCAGCGTCTTGCCGTCGAACAGCAATTGGAATCCTTCCGTCTTCTCGGTTTCAGTCAAGGCATTCGGCTCGCCGCTCTCGGCCTTTGATCCCGGGTTGAGCGCGATCAGGAGGCCAAGAAAAACCGCCATCGCCTGAGGGAGTGGGCGTAAATGTTTCATCGTGTTTCTGCAGAAAGTTATAGCGAATCCCAAGCCGCCTGTCAGACATTTTTGCGAAATCTTTTCTTTCGCTCTCTGATCACCCTCCGATCTCAAGATTGGCTTTGTGTTTGAGGCAGGAATCAGCCATCATCGCCCCATGATTCTCCGACTGTCCGTTGCTCTCGCCATCGTGACTGCGATGGCTGCCTTTCCACAAACCTCGTCCGCCGCCCCTGAACATCCCGACGTCCTTTTCATCGCCATTGATGACCTGAACGACTGGACCAGCGCCCTCGGTGGCCATCCTCAAGCGAGGACTCCGAATCTGGACCGCCTGATGGCACGCGGCGTCACCTTTACCAACTCTCACTGCGCCGCGCCCGCCTGCAACCCGTCCCGAGCCGCACTGATGAGTGGCCTGCGCCCCTTTGAGACCGGCATCTATACCAATGGAGATCCAGCCGAGAGCGTCATGCGGGAAACCCTGACCCTGAATCGACATTTCATGGCCGAGGGCTATCGGACCATCGGCGGCGGCAAGATCTACCACAACCTCGCAGCGGAGGGACGCAAGGACAGCTGGACGGAATGGGTGGGAATCTTTCCGACCGGAGGAAAAAAAATCGAGAACATCAACGGACTGAATCGCTCCCATTTCGACTGGGGCCCACTGGAGGCGACGACCGAAGACATGGGCGATACCAAACTGACCGATTGGGCCATCGGGGAACTCAACAAGGCGTCCGATCAGCCGCTGTTCCTCGCCGTGGGCTACGTGAAACCTCACTTGCCCTGGTATGTGCCACGCGAGTATTTTGATCGCTTCCCCATCGACAAGATCGAGCTGCCCGCTTTCCGCGACGACGACATCGATGACATCCCGCCAGCCGGGCTGAAGTTGACCGGCACCGATCACGCCGCGGTTCTCGAGGGTGATCAATGGCAAAAAGGCGTACAGGGCTATCTCGCCACCATTTCCTATCTCGACGACCAGATCGGTCGACTGCTCGACGGACTCGACAAAAGCCCTCGCGCAGGAAAAACCGTGATCGTGCTCTGGAGCGATCATGGATGGCATCTCGGTGAAAAAGAGCACTGGCGGAAATTCGCGCTTTGGGAAGAGGCCACCCGCACGGTCCTGACCATCACCGCACCCGGAGTGACTCAGGAAGCCGCCATGTGTTCGGCACCTGTCGACTTCATGAGTATCTACCCCACCGTCTGTGAACTCGCCGGACTCGCCGTGCCCGATCACGTGAAAGGAGCGTCACTGGTGCCCCTGCTACGCAATCCAAGGGCCGACTGGGACGGCGTCGCGCTCTGCACTCACGGCCGCCAGAACCATGCCGTTCGCGATGCCCGCTATCGCTACATCCGCTATGCCAATGGCGACGAAGAACTCTACGATCACGACAGCGATCCGATGGAGTATGACAATCTCGCCGGCTACACCTCACTCGAAGAGATCAAAACCCGGCTGGGCAAGCGAATGCCAAAACAGGAAGTGAATCCGGTACCCGGCGGCGAATCCGAAAAGAAGGCAAAGGGTAAGGGCAAGAGCAATGGAAAGAACAAAGGGAAAAAAGAGGCCTAATCAGCGACTCGCGAATCAGCTCTCCCCCTTCAGCACCCGCAACACTTCCGGCAAAAGGGCCGGAGTCGTGGCCATCGCTTCGCCACCGTCAATGCGGCCATCGTTGCCTTGCCAATCGCCAAAGTAGCCGCCCGCTTCGCGGAAAATCGGCGGGAAAGGACCGCAATCCCACACCGCCATCACCGGATCCAGCATGACTTCGGCACGTCCTGTCGCAACGAGGAGATAGCCGTAGGCATCGCACCAACCGGCATTGTAGTAGACCGACTGTTGAAGCCGCTGCCAGGCGTCGCCTTTTCCGTTCTTGGCGAAATAAGCCGTGTCAATGTGACAGCAGATCGCCCGATCCAACTGAGTCTCGCTGGAAACACGGGCGGCCCTGCCATTCCAGTCACAACCCAACCCGGTGGCGGCCGAGATCATTTCGTCGAGAGCCGGAAAATAGGCCACGCCCACTTCCACCGTTCCCGAAATCTCCAGCGCCAGCAGCACCCCATAGAGAGGTACCCCGTGAACAAATGATTTGGTGCCGTCGATGGGATCAATGATCCAGCGATGCGTCGCGTCGGAGTCCGCCTCCCCAAATTCCTCACCCAGAATCGCGTGATCCGGAAACTGGCTTCCGATGCGGGCACGAATGAGCTGCTCCGCTTCGCGATCCGCGATCGTCACCGGTGTGTCGTCCGACTTAAACTCAGCCGTCGCCGCGTCGGTCTGGTAGTATCGCAAGGTCAGTTCCCCGGCCTCACGAGCGGTTGCGCGAGCGAAATCGAGATAGGTTTGTAGGAGATCAGACATGATGTGGGTGCTGCCAATCTTCGCCGTCAGCGGCGCTCGGCAACTCAAATCGGTTTTTCAGGTTGGCTTTTTCCCCGTTTCTCCCCAACTTGGCAATCATGAACGATACCACTTCCCCCTGCCGCTGGGGCATTCTCGGTGCCGCCACCATCGCCCGCAAAAACTGGCAGGCGATTCGTCGCAGCGGCAACGGCATCATCCGGGCGGTCGCCAGTCGCGATGCCGCGCGGGCCGAGCAATGGATTTCTGAGAACCAGGCAGACTGCCCCTTCGCCGAGCGCCCCGTGGCGGTTGGAGGTTACGATGAACTGCTCGCACGGGATGATATCGATGCCGTCTATATTCCCCTGCCCACTGGACTGCGAAAAGAATGGGTCATCAAAGCCGCGCGCGCCGGAAAGCATGTACTCAGCGAAAAACCCTGTGGAGCCGAGGCTGAAGACGTCGAGGAAATGATCGCCGCCTGCCGGGAGGCAGGGGTCCAGTTCATGGATGGCGTCATGTTCATGCACAGTGATCGTCTGCCGGCCCTGCGAGCCGTGCTCGACGATGGCGAGTCCGTGGGACAAATCCGCCGATTGGCCACCCAGTTCAGTTTTCTCGCCGATGAGGATTTTCTGACCGGGGGCAATATCCGAGTCCACTCCGATCTCGAACCTCTCGGCTGTCTCGGTGATCTTGGTTGGTACAATATCCGGTTCGCCCTCTGGATGATGAAGAGCGAAATGCCCGAATCGGTCACGGGGCGAACCATTTCCCAAACCTCCGAGGGCGTGCCGACCGAGTTCTCCGGTGAACTCATCTTTGCCACCGGCCCGACCGTGAGTTTCTACTGCAGTTTCCTCACCGATCATCAGGAGTGGGCTCACATCAGTGGGACCAAAGGCAGCATCGAACTGCGGGATTTCGTGATTCCCTTTTTCGGCAACGAAACCGAATTCAACCTCTCCCGCCCTGAGTTTACGGCCATCGGCTGCAACTTCCGGGTCGAGCGCCACGACACCCGCATGGCCGTGCCCGAGTACAGCGACAGCCACGAAACCGCTCCGGAAACCAAACTGTTTCGCCGTTTCGCCGACCTCGTTATCTCGGGACAAACCGATGACTATTGGCCCCAGATAGCCCTCCAGACCCAACAAGTCATGGATGCCTGTCTCATCTCGGCCCGCAAAGGCGGCGAAGCCGTCACCCTGTCATAGCAAATGGAATCAATCACAGATTCATTGATTTTGTAACCCACGTAAAAACAAGAGAAGGGATCGCTGAGATTTCGCTGGCAGAATGCGTGGAGTTTTTTCACACTCGGCCCTGTGAAATCCTGCCTCATCCTCCCCCATTTGCTCACCCTTAGCGTCTTGACTCTGGTCACGGCCTTCCCACCGCTCGGACAAGCGGCTGACCGAGACAGCAGTTCCCTGCCTCTACTGGCGGCATCGGACAAAAGGAAGGACACAGAATCGACCGACAAAAAAGCAGTGGCTCGGCGCCCGGTCAGTGCCAGCAAGTTGAAAGAGCAGCTCACCTTGGCCCAACGCGACTTGGAACAAGCCCGGGATAGTGTCCATGAAGCTCAGAAGGAACTCGCCGCCAAAGCCGAGTCCATTTCCACTCTTCAGAGCCAGGTCGACAGCCTGAACAAGCAACTCGCCGCCGCTCAGAATGAATTAAAGAAACTGCATGGAACCGCAGGAGCTCTTACCGCCGAGAAGAAAAAATCCGCGACCCTGTTGGATTCCTTGAAAGAATTGCAGCAAAAAGCCTCACTCGCCCTCACCAAAGCGGAAGCTGATGCCGCCCGTCAGACCAAGGAATCTGAATCGGCCATCAAAATGCAGGTCACTCAGATCGGACTTCTCCAAGACGAACTCGAAAAAGTTCGGAAACAGGCCACCGAAGCTTTGACCAAAGCCGAAGCAGAGGTCCGCGAACAGATGACTGAGTCGAAGCAGGCAGTCGCCCAGAAAACGGCCCAAGTGGATCAACTCAAAGCGGAACTCGAGAAGGTTCAGAAACAGGCTTCTGATGCCATCGCCAAAGCCATGGCCGAAGCCACTCAGGAAGCCGCCAATGCAAAAAAAGCACTAGAAGCCAAGGCTGCCGAAGTCGCCGACATCCGGGCGAAACTGCAACAGGTCGAAAAGGCTGCGACCGATGCCCTCGCTCGCGCCGAAGCCGACGCCAAAAAGCAAATGGCGCAAAGCGAGGAAGCAAAAAAGAAAGCCCTCGCCGAAGTCGCCGCTCTGCGCGAGACCCTGGCCCAGGCCGAGAAAATGGCGGCCGAAGCGCTCGCCAAAGCTGAAGCAGAAACCAGGGAATTGGCGGCCAAGTCAGCCGAAGAGATTCGCCGCAAGACGCTCGAGGTCACCTCACTCCAAAACGTGCTGAAACGAGTACAAACCGAGACTGCCGCCGCCCTCGCCGCCACTGCGGCAAAGAAACCGGCACCGAAAAAACCTGCCGCTCCCAAAGTGCCGCAGATTTCCCCCATTGCCTACGATCACCTCAGCGCCGTGAACTACGACGACCGCGACCGCGTGGTCAGGGATGTCCGGGCAGCCCTGAGACAGCATCCCAAGGCAACCGTCACCCTCACTGGCTATGCCAGCGACTCAGCCTACGACGACGCCAACTTGGAGATCAGTCAGAACCGCGCCAGTTTCCTCGCCTCCTACCTCGCCAACGCCGGCATCCCTCGCGCCCAGATCGAGATCAAAGCCGTCGGCAACGCCCGCCCAACCAAGGGAAAACCCGAGGCCAATCGCCGCGTCGATATTGCGATCAAGCCCTGACCCGATCGAAATACCAGCTGACTCAACAGGGTCAAGTCGCGGACTCAACCCTGTTTCATTGAAGTGAGATGGCGGTATGCTCTTACGAAGGCATCAGGGAAGCCCTAGATCCTCGCTCCTTCCCTAATTCAGCCCCCAAGCTCCCCGATCGGCGGCCTTGGCCTCGCGCTCGAGTTTTTCGAGATGAGCTTTGAAGTCCCGATAACTGGCGCCGTCCGGTGAGGGCTCGCCTTTGGTGTGGATGCGACCGACTCCCTTTTCGACGAGGCGCTCGTTGAGGTATTCGCCATCGGTGCCCGGCAATTCCACCCAACCGTAGTAGCGCTCGCCGTTGTAGACTCGCTCCCACTTCGTGAAGACGGTGAAGGTTTTTCCCTCCAACAGACGCATGGAGTATAGCTTCGCCGCCATTCCGAGTTCGACCGTTTGATCGACCGAGATCCCGCCAAAATCCCTTGCCTGCTCGGCCACTCGTCGGCGCTGATCTTCGTAGCGATCGCTCAAATATTTCTCGGCGGTATCGACGTAGTAGATTCGCAGTTCGAATTTGCGGTCGCCGTGCTGCACCCAGAAACTATCACCGTCGTTGTTGCGATGATCCACGATGCGGCAGCCTTCGAGACGGTCGTAGCCATTGACCTTGGAACTCGTTTTCGGTTTCGACTGGCTGACGGTGACGGGCTTGGCCTCAGCCTTGGGCTTCAAGGACGAGGTGTCTTTTTCCTCAACAGGGATCTCAGTTTCGACGACGATCTCCTCGCCACGATCGAGATCGCCCTGCCCCGCTTTTTCGAAGGCGGCAGCACCACCGAGGTATTTTTCCTGATACCAATAGGCAGCACCGATGAGGACGATGACGCCAACGGTCCGCCACAGGCGAGCAGGCTTGGCAGAGCGGGAAGAGGAGGATCTGGAGGACGAACGAGCCATGAGACGAACAAGTTCCGTTGGTTCTCGCAAGGCTCAAGCGAGAAAAAGTCGTTCGCGGAAAGGTGGGCGCGCCCAAAAACGTCACACTCCTTTCGTTGGCCTCATTGCGAGGCCTGTGGCAGAATGACGCCTTTCGAAACACCACCAAAACCTTCCATCACGGATGCAACCAGACTGGGATCAACACTATCAGGAAAAACACACGCCCTGGGACAAGGGCGAACCGGCCCCACCACTCGTGGATTGGCTGGCGAATCATCCGGGCCGGATGATCGGACGTATCCTCGTTCCCGGTTGCGGGCTGGGACATGATGTTCGCGCCATCGCTGCCGCTGATGAGAAGGCGGAAATCGTGGGACTGGATATCTCTCCGACTGCCATTGAAATGGTTCGAGAAATTCCCACAGTCAGCATAGAACGCTATCGTGAAGGAGATCTGTTCGACCTTCCGGAGGGGATGCTGGAGGCCTTTGACTGGGTCTGGGAACACACCTGCTTTTGCGCCATCGATCCCGAGCTGCGTGACGACTACGTCCTCGCCGTCTGGACCGCCCTGCGACCGGGTGGCAGCCTGCTCGGGGTTTTCTACCTTGATCCCTACGATGACGAGCATCAACCCGGCGGAGGACCGCCCCACGGCACCTCTTTGGCGGAGTTGGAAATGCGTTTTGAGGCGAGCGGAAAATTCGAGATCGTAGAGCAATACCTTCCCGAGCAGGCCTATGAAGGACGCGACGGAAAAGAGATGATCGTAGAGATGCGCCGCCTGGATTGAAAATAGGACGGCTGGCGAAGAGCGGTTCCTGCTTGCATTTTTTCTCGTTGGCGGGTTTGTCATGCGCTCCCTAAAACACCACCAAAACCGGCCTGTTCGATCATGAAAGCCCTCACTCTCACCGCCTACCATCAATTTGAATTCGGCGACGCCCCCGACCCCGAGATCGGGCCGGACGACGTGCTCATCCAAGTGAAAGCCTGCGGCATTTGTGGCTCGGACATCCATGGCATGGACGGCAGTTCTGGACGTCGCCAGCCACCGATCATCATGGGACACGAAGCGGCAGGCGAGATCTCCCGGGTGGGTTCCTCGGTGACCAACTGGAAGGCGGGCGACCGGGTGACCTTTGACTCGACGGTCTACTGCGGAAAATGCGATTCCTGTCTCAGCGGCAACGTCAATCTCTGCCCCGACCGCAACGTTCTCGGGGTGTCCTGCGACGACTACCGCCGCCACGGAGCTTTCGCCGAATACGTAGCCGTGCCCCAGCACATTCTCTACCGGGTGCCAGATGGCATTCCCTACGAACAAGCCGCCTTTGCCGAGCCGATCTCGATTGCTTTGCACGGGGTCAATCGGGTCCCGCTGAAACCGGGAGATTCTGCCGTGGTTGTCGGCGCGGGTTTGATTGGCCTGCTGGTGGTCCAGGCGCTGAAAGCCAAGGGAGCCGGCATCGTGATCGCGGTGGACATCGACGAGAAACGTCTCGCCTTGGCGAAGGAGCTGGGTGCCGATCACACGCTGATCTCCAGTGAAGACGCCCCTGCCAGGATTCGTGAGTTGGTCGGCAACGATGACGGTGCCGATGTGGCCATGGAGGTGGTCGGTTTTGGTCCCACCATCAAGCTGGCGATCGAAAGCGTCCGCAAAGGCGGCAGTATCGGCTGTGTCGGCAATCTCAAAGCCGAAGTCCCTTTCCCCCTGCAAGCCGTGGTCACGCGGGAACTCAGCATTTACGGGAGCTGTGCCTCGGCCGGTGAATATGCCGATGCGGTGGAAGCCGTCGCCAATGGGTCGATCAAGGTGGAACCTCTCATCAGCGCGGTCGCCAATCTCAATGATGGCGGTGAATGGTTTCAGCGTCTCTACAAGAATGAGGAGGGCTTGCTGAAAGTCATCCTGACACCGTGAGCGGATCACCATTTCAGTCGGTGGTTCGATCAGCCCTTCCTTTGGCATCAGAATTGCGCGGACGGTGACATCATGTCAACTCCCACCCAACTTCGCTGGGGCATTCTCGGCACCGGAATGATCGCGAAGAAATTCGCAAACGAACTTCCTTCTTCCGAATCCGGTGTCCTCCATGCCACTGGCTCCCGCTCCCTCGCGTCGGCCACGAATTTCGCGGAAACTTTCGGCGGCCGAGCCATCGCTGGCTATGACGCTCTCCTCGCGGATCCCGAGATCGACGCGGTCTACCTCTCCTTGCCGAATGGATTGCATCACGATTGGTCGATCAAGGCGATGCGGGCCGGCAAACACGTGCTCTGCGAAAAGCCGATGGCTGCCAATGCGACTGAAGCCGAATCGATGTTCAAAGTCTCCCGGGAAACCGGCAAAGTGTTGATCGAAGCTTTCATGTATCGCGCCCATCCGCTGATCCAACGATTGCTGCGCCTGGTTCACTCGGGTGGGATCGGCGAGTTGAAATTGATGCGGTCAAATTTCACTTTCTCCCGAGCTGCCAGTCCAGATGACGCCCGCTATCATCCGGAACAGGCCGGAGGGTCGCTGATGGATGTGGGTTGCTACTGCGTCAATCTCGCCCGAGCCCTCGCAAGAGCCGAGCCAATCGCGGTGCATGCCACGGCTCACAAACATCCGCTCGGCGTCGATGACTACGCCGCGGGGACCCTGACATTTCCCAACGGGTTTCTCGTCACCTTCACCTGCGGCATGTCAGTCGCCACCGATCCAGGAACGTTTATCGCCGGTACCGAGGGACAAATCGCCATCGATGCCTTCTGGTTTGCCACGGATGGGTTCGCTCTGAAACGCACTGATGGAACTATCGAGAAATACGAGAATTCCACCCAACAGCCGGTTTACGCGATGGAAGCCGATGCCTTTGCCCAGGTGGTTCGGGGAGAGAGCAAAGCGTGGATCACCCAGGAAGACACCCTGGGAAATCTGAAGGTGCTGGACGCCTTGAGGGAATCAGCCGGTATTCCCATTCCGGGACGTTGAAGAGCAGAATTATTTCGCGGGATCTTCTTCTTTCGCTGACTCTTCGCCACCAGCTGGCTTGCCCTGCTTCTTCAGGGTTTCCAATCCCTTGCCCAATTCGGCCAATTTCTTCTGAAGTTCGAGCATCTCCTTCCGGAGATCTTTCACCTCATCGGCCTGGCCTTTTTCGGCACTGAGTTTTTTGATGGCAGCCTCGGCGGCCCGGTACTCCGGCAGCTCGGTGTTTCCGGCGTCGACAAAAGTTTTGAGCGCCCCAAGTGAACGAGTGTCCTCCAAGGTCCCCAAAGCTGAGATCGCGGCCCGGCGAAGGCCATCTTTGGGGTGATCCAGATAACCCGCGATGAAGAGTCGCGGCTCCTCGCGATCTCTCGGCTCCAGTTGGCGGGCCAGATAAGCCAGGTCATCCAGCGCTCTCCCAAAATCTCCCGTCGTGAATGCGGATTCCCTTTCCTTCAAGTGCCCCAGAATCGGCGCCACCGCTCCGGGGTCAGCCTGAACTCTCAATGATTGAATCGCCGATCCAGCCAGCCGATGACGAAAACTCTCGCGCTCCATCGCGGCCAAGAGAACGGGACGCACGCTTTCCTGAGGAAACTTTCCAAGCGAAACAATCGCATCGGCCGCGATCTCGGGGTTGGCCTCCTTTTCCGCGATCTGCACCAGGGAATCAAACGCAGCGTCGGTGTAGAATTTAGCGATCGCATTGACCACTTCTTTTCTTGCCCTCGCATCGGGCTGTTTTTGCGAATCCAGTAGAGCGGAGAGCGCTTCCGGTGTGTGAGTTTTTGCCAAAGCTTTCGCAGCCTCTATCCGCACGCCGTAGAAACTGTCGTCGTTCAGCGCCAGCTTCAATTTTTCAAGACTCTCCTGGTCGTCTTTTCCTCCGAGAGATTGAACGGCCAGGAGGCGCCCCATCATGTCATTGGCGTTTTCGAGTTGGGCAAAAAGCAGAGGGTTCGGCGGGGTGAAATCGATTTTCGCGAGCAGCGTCAACTCGGGATCGAGTCGAACGACCTTGGCCTTGGTCGGCAGTTCGAAAAAGTAGTCCTCGGTCGCTTCGTGCACCCGCACCGAAAAATCATGCGTCTCTCCCGCTTCGTCGATGAACCTGACGGGCAAAGGAAAATCAAAGAGCAAGACCTTGTCGCTGATTTTCTGAGTCTGGGAAATCGTGAGCTTGGCCTGTCCTCGAACCTGATCCCAGGCATAGGCGACCTTCAATTGAGGTTTCCCCCCGTGGAACACCCATTGATCAAAAAATTCATCCCAAGAACGTCCGCTGACTTCTTCGAGCACCGCGATCAGATCCTGGGTGACCACGTTGCTGTTGCGATGGCGCTCCACGTAGGTGGTGATGCCTTTTCGAAATAGTTCCGGTCCCAGCTGACTCCTCAACATGTGAAGCACCCAAGCCCCTTTCGGATAGGCGCGGTAGTCGAACTGCTCCATCGGATCCTGATACTCCCGCCAGACGATGGGCTTCTCATCATTATTGGAAAGAATTTTCTCCGCGTCCTGCCACAGCCCAAAGCGCATGTCCTCGTCCCCGTTTTTCTGCTGCTCGTAGAGATGGGTGTAGTAGGTCGCGAAACCTTCGTTGAGCCAGAGGTGGGACCAGTCCTTGCAGGTGAGCAGATCGCCGAACCACTGATGGGTGGCTTCATGGGCATCGAGCCGATGTGACGAGCGCAGATTCTCCGACTCGTCAGAGAAGAGTGTATTCATCGTCAGTGTGGTCACGCTGGTGTTCTCCATTCCGCCGGCCACGAAGTCGGCGACACAGACGTTGTAGTATTTGGCCCAGGGAAACTTCACCCCGATCTCTCCTTCGAGAAAGGCAAGCACGGCCTCGGTATCGCGGAAGGAATTCTCGGCCACGGCAAACTCAGAGGGCGGCGTCAAGAAAGCCAGCGGAAGATCACCGTGTTTGGATTCAAGTTTTTTGAAATAGCCACCGACCACCGAAATCAGGTAGTTCACGTGCTCCTGTTCCTGGCTCCAATGAAAGACGCTGTCGGCCCCATCCGTCCGCTCTTCCACCAGACGCCCATTGGAGAGCACCGTCATCCCTTTCGGCACCCGACAGATGACCTCGCTGGTAAAGCGCTCATTCGGATAGTCGTATCCGGGAAACCAGTTCCGGTGACTTTCCGGCTCGCCTTGAGTCCAGAAATGATCGTCACCCGCAGGGTACCCCATGGCCTCAGTGCGATAGTACCAGCCACTGCGAGGCTCGGCGCGATAGGTGACCTTGACCCAGGCCTCGATATCTGGTGCGAGCGATTCGGAAAAGGTGATGGTGATGGCGGCATCGCCGGCCGCCCAGGCCTCGATCGGGTTGGACGCTTCGATTTTCTCAATCCGGAGATCAATCGCATCGAGACGGAGCTCCTTCAATGGCTTCGCGATGGGAGCAAAGGTCATCGTCGCTACGCCGGACAGCGAGCGGGCCTCAAAATCGGGATCGATTTCGAGCTTCACGTGCCGGACATCGATCTCTCGGTCCCGGGCATACTTTCGTCCATTCCCGGCATGGTCCGCATCGGGATCAAAGGGCGCTCCCTCGCCAAGGTGCCGTTTGCAGGCACAGGCCTCCCAGCCTCCGCTAAGGAGCAACGATTCGGCACGGGCAGAAATCTCGCCGCCTAGGGAAAAGGTGCCGAGCCCGATCAAGAGCGCAGCAAAGAAAAATGGCATTCGCATGCGCGAACTCTAGGAGAGTCCCCCCGTCGGCGGCAAGTCTGCTGACACAGAATCTCTGGCCCAATCAGCGCCCCGCTTTCAGCTTCGCCGCCGCTTCCCGGAGAATGTCCGCCGTGGTCTCCCAATCGATACAGGGATCGGTGATCGACTGACCGTGCGTCAATTTCGAACGATCGGCATCGATCTTCTGATTTCCCGCCACGAGATTGCTCTCCAGCATCGCCCCGATGATGGCTTTTTCTCCGGCCACCCGTTGATCGATGATGGATTCAAACACGCCGGGCATCTTCTGGTAGTCCTTGTCGCAGTTCGCGTGGCTGGCATCGATCATGATGGCTGGACGCATGTCGGCTTTCTCCAGCATGGCTCGAGCCGTGGCGACGCTGTCGGCATCGTAGTTGGGTCCGTCCTCACCGCCTCGCAGGACCATGTGGGCGCTGGGATTGCCGGTCGTGCTGACCAGGGAGGCCACACCTTCCGCACTGATTCCGAAAAATGTCTGGGGATGACTCGCCGCCTGCAAGGCATTGATCACCGGAGTCAGGGCACCGTTGGTGGCGTTCTTCAATCCGACTGGCATCGAAAGGCCAGACGCCATCTGTCGATGGGTCTGAGATTCCACAGTGCGGGCACCAATCGCCGCCCAACTGATGAGATCGGCGATGTATTGAGGGGTGATGGGATCAAGAAACTCGGTCGAAGCGGGCACTCCGAGGTCCAGTACCCCGCAGAGCAACTGACGCGCCATGCGCAAGCCTTTGGCAAGATTGTCGGAGCCATCGAGATCCGGGTCCATGATGAGCCCTTTCCAGCCGATCGAGGTGCGTGGCTTCTCAAAATAGACGCGCATCACCAACTCAAGCGT
>JAGROX010000042.1:23389-23938 GCA_020440025.1 Verrucomicrobiia bacterium | reverse complement strand
AGCTTGATGAAGCCCGCGTTGTCGTGAAAGGCCGAAAGGACGAAGTCCGGCTTCCTCGCCATGATCGCTTTGGAGACATCAAAGATGTAAGTCTTGAACAGTGAATGGATAGTCTCGGTTTCTCCGTCGATCGTATGCTCGATGGTGGCCCCAAAAATTCGATGCTTGCAGTGCTCGCTCCAGGTTTGGGCGATGACTTCGAGTTCCACGTCGGTGGGCTCGCGTCCCCAGTCCGCGTAGATTTTCTGCACCGCCAGCATGTCCTCGCGACTGAGCGACAGCTTCATGAATCGGCTCAGCTCGAGCAACTGATCGCCGTCCAGCGAAGAGATTTTCAGTCGGCGATAGTGATCCGCCGGGGCTTCCGCGATCTGTTCGAGGAGGTCAGACATGGGTGGGTTCGATAACGGTCCAGTTCTGGATGGCCGGGTTGCAAATATCGCGAATGAAACGCTTCGGGTCCGCCGCTCCCTCGCCGAAAACATAGACCCGCTGACGAATCGTGAGCGAGGTCAGCGTGAAACCGGGAGCGTCCAGGCCGCGGAAGAA
>JAGROX010000042.1:18798-23341 GCA_020440025.1 Verrucomicrobiia bacterium | reverse complement strand
AGAACAAAGCGGGCACCATCCAGAGCGGGATCGTCGCCGATGTGCAGTTCCTGACTCACGTCGTCGAGCAGCGTGTGGCGCACGAAGGCTTCCACCGCCGCCGCATCGCCTTCCACGTCGAACTCGTAGCGACGGGTTTTCCGAAAGGTCAGCGGTTCGCTCAGCGGAGCGTAAAGCAACGCGCTGGCATCGCCGGCGTCGATGAATCGATCAATGATTTCGTAGGAAAGGTTCATGTTGGGGCCACCACGGAACAGGCTGAATTCTCGGAAATTTCTATCGCTGGGATCAACCGCTTTTTGTTCCTTCCTGGGTTCTTCAAACTCCGTTCAGTTTTCCAAAATCGTCCAGCTTACCGGCTTCGCGATAGAATCCGATCTCATCGAGTCCGGCGTCGCGCAAGGACTGCTTCGTCTCTTCTGCCGCCGATCGCCCCAGCATATAGTCGCGAATGGCGTCCATCTTTCGTTGCTGAATGGCGGTGAAGTCGGGGTGAACCTCCGGCGTCACCGCATAGACGCCCGATTCCTGGCCAGCTTTCAGGATTTCAGTGAAGGCTACCCCCTCGGTCGCGCCCTTGGCCTTGGCGTCCTTGATGCCGGAGATCCAGTCGCCATGCATGATGATGAAATAGTCGCGAATCGCCTGTTTGTTGTAGTGATTCACGAAACGACGCCCGTCCGATTCCAGAAACAAGGTCGCCCGAAACGAATCCGTGTCGATCGTATCGACAAAGACCAACTCGTCTCCATCCTTGGCGAACTCCCACTTGATGTCCCAGAGGCAGAGCCCGATCTCCTCGAGCAATTGGCGCACCACCCACGCGCCGAGGACGGCGAGTTTTCCACTGCGAACAAACTGCGGTCCGGTCAAGCCACTGGTCACGACGGCCTCCTGTTTGCTGAGCATACGGTCCTCCGGCTCAAACTTGGTGGTAAAATCGCTGATCGGCTTCTCCAGATACTGCCAGGCTTCCAGCGGTCGGCTCACCCCCAGTTCATGCTCAAACCCGGCGCGGGCCGCCGGATCCATCGCGAGATATTTTCGGTAGACGGAACTGGCACTGGTGATGCCAAAGCGGACGATGTATTCCAACGGAACCACGAAGCCGTCGCGCTGGGGATATTCCGAGTAATCAAACAGGTGCGCGCTGAGAAATTCGACCCGCTCCGGCTTCAGAATCTGGTATTTCCGCACCACATTGTGGGCGCTGGGATGAGTCGGGGCACCGCTACGAACCACTTCGCCGGTTTCCGAGTCCAGCATGCCCTCGTGGTGAGTCAAGGCTCCACGTTGGCACCAATCCTCAAGCGGGCCTTCGAGTAATTCGGCCCGGACGGCGGCGTCGAGTCCGGCATCGTCATGGATCGCATCGGCCACCCGGCGCCAGACTGCCGGTTCACCCAGTTTCGAGTAGAGCAGATGGCGAAAAAGCGCGCGATTGACGTCATTTCCCGGAACTTCGAACAGGGCACCGACGTCGAAGACCGAACCCCGGGCCGTGGTCTGAGTCACCATCAGGCGATCATTTCCCGGCACGGCGTAGAGCTTCTGCACGGACCCCTCGTAGAAGGGTTCGCCCAATGTGGGAATCGGGATGGTCGCGGAAGCGGCGCTCATGAGGGAACGATGCCCCGATCAAAGGCCATGCCACGACAAAGTCACGTAAAAATGATCCATCCGGGAAACAAATTTTGATCGTCTCAAAACATCGGCTTTGTTGGGACCTTCCAATGCCAGATTTTTACAAACTCGCCCGCAAAGTTTTGTTTCGGCTCGATGCCGAGACGGCCCACCACCTCACTCTCGATGGCATGCGCTGGGCGGAGCGGCTCCGAGTCCTCGGTCCCCTGACAGGATCCTGCTGCGCCCCGGACGAATCTGAAGCCAACGCCGTCACCGTGATGGGCCTAAGATTTCCCAATCGAGTGGGCCTCGCCGCCGGCCTCGACAAGGCGGGCGTCGCCATCGATGCTTTCGGATCGCTCGGATTTGGCCATGTCGAAATCGGAACCGTCACTCCCCGCCCCCAACCCGGCAACGAGAAGCCCCGCCTCTTTCGACTGATCGAACACGAAGCCATCATCAATCGCATGGGCTTCAACAACCCCGGTGTCGAAGCCCTGCTGGCCAATGTCGCCAAAAGCCGCCATCGATTTCGCGGCATCCTCGGCATCAATATCGGGAAAAACTTCGATACGCCGAATGAACGGGCACTCGACGATTATCTCATCGCCTTTCAAGGCGTCTACGGTGCCGCAGACTACGTGGCGGTGAATCTCAGTTCGCCCAATACCAAGGGTTTGCGTGATCTCCAAACGGTCGAGACCTGTCGGGAACTCATCCGAGTCCTTCAAGCGGCGCGCGACGAATTGGCTCCCACCTTCGACGGAAAACGAGTCCCTATCGCCATCAAAATCGCACCCGACCTCAGCGATGAGCAAATCCGAGACCTCGCCAATGTCTTTTCCGAATGCCGCATCGACGGCGTCATCGCCACCAACACGACCATCGAACGAAAGGCCGTCGCCGGACATCCCCGGTCGGCGGAAGCCGGCGGCCTCAGCGGTGCCCCGGTTCGGCAGCGATCGACGGAAGTCATCCGTGTCCTTCGCGACTACCTCGATGCCAGCATTCCCATCATCGGAGTCGGTGGCATTCTCAGCGGTTCAGATGCCTGCGAAAAAATCGAAGCGGGAGCCGCTCTCGTGCAGATTTACAGCGGACTCGTCTACCGCGGTCCCGCGCTGGTCCACGAGGTCAGGGACGCGACTTGCGCTTCTGCTTAGCGGAGAATCAACGCCAGGCCGCCGATCAGGAGACCGTTGTTGATCGCATGGGCCGTCATCGGGGCGATC
This sequence comes from Verrucomicrobiia bacterium, assembly GCA_020440025.1. Classification (GTDB taxonomy): domain Bacteria; phylum Verrucomicrobiota; class Verrucomicrobiia; order Verrucomicrobiales; family DEV007; genus JAEUHH01. The sequence continues at coordinate 20,483 of JAGROX010000042.1, read as the reverse complement.
AGTGAGTCTCGCCACTCCCTCAGGCAGGCAAAACCAAAGCCCATCGCCGTCAGCGCCGGAATCGCCATCCAGCCCTGGGGATGCAGCGAGGCAAAAATGAAGCCATTCAGCAAACCGGCCGCTGCCATGCCCATCCGGGAGCGCAACGCCCGATAGAAGGCACCGCGAAAGAACACTTCCTCCACCAGCGGAGCCATGACTGCCGCCAACAGGAGAACCATGATTTTCGCTTCCCAGCCACCCAGCATCCAACCCACGGCGGGATGAGTGACGGGCTCGGCGACCAGACCGCCGCTTCCCTCGGTCCCCTCGCCGATCATCGTTTTCTCAACGATCCCCACGAGCGCCACCAATCCCGCCGACAAGGCGATGCCGATGATCGCCATGGGCAACATGGCAAAATAGCCGACAACTCCGGCTCCGACCTCACGGATCCATCCCTTTCCTCGATGCAAACCGAGCGATCGGCACACCTCGACCCACGGTAAACCCCTCAGCCTCGGCCAAACCAGGGCGAGAACGATGCCGCCGATTGAAAAAATCGGCTGCATCAACCAGTGAACGAGCCAGCTTCCCGCGTTGCCCAACGCCATCGAGAGGAGAAAAATCGCGAAACTTTCCAGGAAAATGCGAGCCGGTCGACGATCGGCATCGAACGCGAGGAAGAGCTTTCCCCCGACCCGACGGAACTCGGCATAAAGCAAGACTCCCGCACCGATCAGGATGGAAACCACCCCGATGATGCCACCGACCGCCATCATGACGATCTCCAGCATCGCCCGGTGGCGAATCTCACCTCCCATGGGCGCTTCGCTGGGGGCACCGGGAGTGCCAAAAAGATCCGCAAACCAACCCAGTCGCGTTCTCAGAATCTCCCGCCCCGGTTCGTCCACGCCCTGAAACGTGGCGCGGCGAACTGCTTCCAGAAAGGCGGCATCGACTCCGGGAACCTGCGCCCGACTTGCCAACAGGAGATCCACCGCCTCGCGTCCACCGTCTTCCAACCCGAGAAAACCGTGAGTCGCGGCCAGAGCCCCCGCCGCGCTATCGCTGGAGGCATAGCTCTCGAGCTCGAGCAGTTGTTTCCGCGCTTCTTTGGGTTGTTGCAGGTTCAGCGCAATGACGAGCTTGGCCTGAACCTGAAGTACCGCCAGCAGACTCAAATCATGCTGAGCCACCACTTCGGCCTCTGCCTCTGGGACGAATCGCTCCCCTGCCAGCAACAGCACGGGAGCGAGCAAGATCGCCGGCCATGCCCAGCGTCCGGGTTTCCGATCCGATTCCGGAACGGGATCAGATTCGGAGGTAGATTCCATGCTTGGGTCGGCGCGACGCGAAAGCGCGAGTGAAGGAAGAAACGCCGACTCTGATTCGAATCAGCCCTTCAAATCATAGCAGGCGATATTCTCTTGGTCTCGCAGGTAGAGTTTCCCGCCGATGACGACCGGATGCGTCCAGACCTTGCCCTTGGGATTACGGTTCTCGCTCTGAGGCTCCAACACGAACTGACCCAGTTGCTTGAATCCGTCCGGAGACGCCTCAACCAGAGTCACCGACCCGTCGTCTTCGTTGAGACAGACCAGATTACCTTCGACTGCGTGAACCGAACCTTTCACGAGCTTGCCGCCGCCCTTCTCGTTCCACACCATCGCGCCGGTCGCCCAATCCTGACAAATCAGACCGCC
>JAGROX010000042.1:0-18745 GCA_020440025.1 Verrucomicrobiia bacterium | reverse complement strand
TTCATCTCCTTGTTCTCCCAAACGTTCTCTACCTCGTTGTTTTCGCCGACGCGCACCAACTTGCACCCGACGCCATAGCCGGAGGTGATGTAAACCTCGTTGCCGTCGACGATCGGAGTCGGAATGACCGCCGTCTTGCCGCCCCATTCCGTCTTCCAGAGGAGTTTTCCATCCTCCGCATCCACCGATACCAGTTCGGCCTCAAAAAGGCGAATGTACTGACGTTTGCCGTTCATTTCGGTCGGAACGATGGAAGCATACTCGGCTTTGCCTGGCTTCCCGTCTTCGGCTTTCCAAATCGTGGCTCCGGTCTTCTTGTTCAAAGCGACAATACCCGCCTGATCACCACCCGGAGCGACCACCACCTTGTCACCATCGATGAGAGGTGACTCGGCATAGCCCCAGCCTCCAGCTTTGCCTCCGAAGTCAGTGATCAGATTTTTTTTCCACTCCACCTTACCCGCTTCCACCGAAAGACAGGCCAGAGTGCCCTTGGGCCCGAGAACGTAGATGTGTCCGTCGTCGTAGGTTGGCGTGCTCCGAGGCCCATGGCCCCAACCCGCGCTGTAGCCCTGCTGATCATCCTCGCTGATTTTGGAGACCCAGACCTCGGTGCCATCCGCGATGTTCACACACATGGCGTAGAGATCGCTACCGCGAGTTCCCAAGGTGTAAAGCTTGCCATCGACGATCGAATAGCAGGAATAGCCCATTCCCGCGTCCTTGTAGACCCAGAGTTGTTTGGGACCACCCTCGGGCCACTCTTTCATCAACCCGGTATCAGGAGAAATGTTGGACCGATCTGCGCCGCGCCACTGGGGCCAGTTCGCTCCGTCCGTCGAGCCGCTGCCGGAGGCCAGTTGCTTGATAAATGCCTGATCTTCCTCGATCAACTGATCCAACGGAACCTGCGCCTGACGCCCCCCGACGGTGAGCACCACGACATTGCCCTCCACCCGAACAAAGTCCGCTTCGATCTTCTTGCCGGAAGCTGCCTGAGTCCAGGTTCTGGCATTTGAGGTGGGAGCCAAACCAAAAATCAGGGTGGCGACAACAGTGAGAGCTAGCAGGGGGGTCCGCATCATGGTCCGGTAATGTGCCTGTTCGATCGCCTCCGCGCAACTCGGAAGCGAACACGCAAAAACGGTTCTTTCGCCGCGGAAACCGAGGCCAATCAAAACGGGTGATCCGAGGGTGCCGCCCCCGAACCATAGCCGTAGGGATCTTCGGCATTTGCCCAAAGATCATACTCCAGCCCGAATTGCCGGAGATACTCCGGTCCCAACGAGCGAAAGAATACTGTAATCGGCAGCAGCAACACCGCACCCAGCACCGGGATGGCCAACACGATCCCTCCGATGCAACACGTCATCACGACCATGGCGAGGATCAAGAATGCCGATCCCAGTGCCATGAGCATGCGCCACAGCGCGTAAAGGAGGAACCGGCCCACATTCGCGCCGTTCAGAGAAAGAGTCCGACGCCAGGCTTCTGTCACCGGGATCGATTGCTGATACATGATCGGAATCACAAAGTCCCCCAGCAGCATTCCAATGTAGGCAACGACCAGACTGACCAACAGAATCAGCGCCCCCGCACCTACCGCCAACAGGATCCATTCCTGAGAGAGATGGGATTCATCGAACCCGACATATAGCTGATAGCCCGCCACACCGACAATGGAGAGGACAATGACTGCCGTGATCCCGAAAAAGACGAGCCGCCACCAGAACAGGGAGTTCCCCTGCTCTCGATACTCTCGCCATGGCTGTTTCACCAGAGCCCTGTCGTGAACCACATTGTCGAGAAACATGAATTTCCCTCGAGATGACAACCAGAAGAGAACCACGATCAGGACGATCAAAAACACGATCAGCCCGACTCCAAGCGGAATGACCCAGTCCGCATTCTCTTTCACCCAGAGACCGGCCTGTTTGATCATCTCCTCAAACTCCTCTTTTCCACCCGAACCCGAATCGGGACCAGTGTTACCTCCCCCACCTCCGGACGACGAACTGCCACCATCCATCAAACCCGCCAGCCAAGCCGTGAACCCCAGGACGAACCACTTCCCGAAATTGAAGGGTCGAAAAAGAATCGTCGCCATCCTCCCCATCGCTCGAGAAGTCGGCGCCACAATTTCGATACGACCTTGATACATGGGAAATACTCTTCCCAAAAAAAAGAGATCTAGAAACAAAAAAACAGCTCAGCAGACAAAACCTTCCTGACTTTCTGCAAATGTTGCGCCGTTCCTTCAAGTTGACCCAACAGGGTTCAGTCGTGGACTCAACCCTGTTGAATCGACCAACTCCCCGGTTTTGCTTTGAACATTCTCTCGAAATCCCTTAAGGCGAGAGAACCCGACCCATGGCTGCTTCAGCGAAACAGATTCTCCGCTACCTCCGCGAGTGCTATCGCGAAAATGGCAGCCGTGGCGGTCTCTGGAATTTTTTTGCCGGGTCGGTCAGTCACCGGGTGTTTCTCGAAGATTCGGATTTTCTCGCCTCACGTCCCGATGCCGAGGATTCGCACTATCTGCGCTATTCCTCCGCAGAGACCACGGCGAAGCAGGCGGAGTTGTATCGCAAGGAAAAGGATCTCGTCTATGCCTCGGTGTTTCTGCTGGGATGGGTCGAGCGATTCGAGAGCAAACCCGAGCCGATCTGCGCTCCGATCTTTCTCTATCCGGCGACACTGAGCACCGACGGGCTGAAGCAGGGAGCCTCGCTCCGGATCGATCCCGACCGACGCCAAGTCAACTATGCCGTTCTCGAAGCCGTCGGTGGGGCCGATTTTGCCAAGGCGCTGGAGGATTCCCTCGAACCCTCCGCCATCTCAGAGGGTTGTGTCGGCGAAGTGCGTCGACGGGTGGCCGAGTTGTTCCCGGATTCCGAAACGGAGCCGCTGCTGAACTACCCCGGCCTGATTGATGGCCCATTGCTTCGAGAGCGATTCGAGGCCATAGAGAAAGATCCCGCCTCCCCTTTCCTGTTGCTTCCGGCTGCCGGTATCGCCCTCATCAACAAATCCACCGAGATGCGCGGCGTTCTCAACGAACTGGACACCATGGCCGCTGCGGGCACCCGCGTGTCGGCTTCGGTGAAAACCCTGCTCGGAGAAAGCCCCGGTCCGGTCATCACCGCTACTTCGGGTAGGGTCCCGGCGACGCTGAGCCACTCGCAGGACAAAGTCTTGCAATCCGCGAGAAAACATCCGCTCACTTTGGCGGTGGGACCTCCCGGAACCGGAAAGTCATTCACCATCGCCGCGCTCGCCATCGAAACGCTGAGCCGGGGCGAGTCGGTGCTGATCGCCTCGAAAATGGATCACGCCGTCGATGTCGTCGGCAATAAGATCGAGAGCACCATCGGACTCGAGGGTGTCGTCACCCGCGGGGGGCGCAGCCAGTATTTGCGACAGTTGAAGCAGTTCATCGATGACCTGCTCTCCGGCATTCACACCACCGGTGCCCCCGACAAGAGTTCGCTGATTGAGTCGCGCAGGACCCTGCAAAATCTCGAAAGGCGGATCCTGAAGACAACCGCTCACCTCGCCCGACGACTGGAGCGGGAACAGACCTGGGGAGAACTTCTCAGCGATCCGCATCCGGGATTTTTCCGGCGATTTCGCCAAAAGCGACTTCGCAAAAAACTGGAAAAGCATTCCCCGATCTGGGAGGAGGCGGCCGCGTTGGAATCGCTCATCGATCAACGCCACGACGACACCGTCGCCTATCTCCAGGCGTCACGAATTCACTTTCTCGCCCAATGCCTGCTCAAGGATCGCAAGAGTCTTCAGCATTTCTCCCGTGCCATCCGGGCGCGAACCGGCACGCGACAGGCGAGTTATTTTGAGCAGATGGGTCTCCGGCGGCTGCTGGGTGCGCTGCCCGTCTGGATGGTGAATCTCTCGGATGTTCATCGCGTGCTGCCACTGGAGAGCGCGGCCTTCGATCTCGCCATCATAGACGAAGCCACCCAATGCGACATGGCATCGGCCATGCCCATCCTGCATCGAGCGCGACGGGTGGTCATCACTGGCGATCCCAAGCAACTGCGACATCTCTCCTTTCTCCCAAAAGCCAGACAGCGGGCGATTGCGGATCAATTTGGCTTGGATGAATCGCAGCGCGAGAGCTTTGATTTTCGCGAAATCAGCCTTCTCGATCTGGTGTCGGAAGCGATCGACAATCAGGACCAGGTCGCTTTTCTCAACGAGCATTTCCGCAGTCAGCCGGAGATCATCGCGTTCAGCAATCGCGAGTTCTACGGAGGAAAGCTCCACGTGATGACCGGCTATCGCCGTCCGGATGGTGCGCCCGTTCGCCCCCTGCATTTGGAACGGCTTTCCGGTGCCCACCGGGAAAAGAATGGCACCAATCCCGTCGAGGCAAACGCCGTCATTGCCGCTGTCGAGGAAGTTCGTCAGGCCCAGGCCGATCTCCCTGCAAAGAGTGTTCACAGCATCGGCATTCTCTCGCCTTTCCGGGATCAGGTGGATCATCTGCGACGCAAGATCGGACGTCACCCGCAGGGCGCGGAACTGCTGGAACGCCACGATCTTTTGATCGGAACCGCTCATTCCTTTCAGGGCGAAGAACGCGACCTGATGTTCCTTTCCCTGGCGCTGGATGATGATTCTCCCGCGACCAGTTTTCGGTTTTTGGAAAAACCCGATATTTTCAACGTCAGCATCACTCGCGCCCGGCTGCTGAATCGCATCTGGTGTTCCTTCGACCCCGGTCTTCGCGATGGCGGCTCGCTGCTGGCCCGCTACCTGATTGAAGCGGAGAACGGAAGCTGTGACGGCGACGGTGAGCTACCCCATGCCGAAAGTGCCGCGCAACGTTCGCACGATCAGTTCGCCACCGAAGTCGCGGCAGTGCTCACGGCCGCAGGTGCCGAGGTTCGACTGAGCCATCCTCTCGCCGGGATGGAGGTCGATCTGATCTACACGCTCGACGGAATCACTCGCGGGATCGATCTGATCGGCTATCCAGGCTCGCTCGCAGAGGCATTCCCTCTGGAGCGCGTGCTCACCTTTCGACGTGCCGGACTCCCCATCCTACCCCTGCCGTTTTCCACTTGGCTCTGTCATCGGGAGCAATGTGAGCGCTGGCTGGTCGGCAATTTTCAAGATCAGCGCAAGGCCACGAGCACGCGAACCTGATCGAGTTGATCGGCCCCGCCGTTGCGAAGCTTCAGATTCACCGTGCGTCGATCGTCGGAGAGCAAAATTTGATCGCCAGACTCACTGTCAGCGACTGTCAGACTGCCCACGGTGTCGAAACGCTCCACTACCGAACCCACCATGGAATCCGAGTCCGCAAGTCGCTCCGGCGAGTAAATGATACCGACAATCTCGTGATCGAAGGTCACGGAAGCTTCGAGAGCTTCATTTCCCGGAGCACCAGCGACCGGCACGGCACCGTCCGGAGTGAGTTGCAGCAGATAACTGCGGAGCTCCCGACCACCGGAGGCCAGCTTGCGTCCTCCTCCCGCCGAAATCGACGCAAAATGACCGGGATCCAGCGTATCCACTTCAATGTCTCCCTTGGCAATGAAACGGGTCTTCTCGACCATGACCTGAACCTCGCTGGATTTGCCCGACGGCTCCGGCTTTTGCCCTGGCATCACCATGCGCACGGGTCCGGTGTTACCTTCCACTCCAGCGGTCACTTCCCAAGTGCGGGCAAACGCGCTCGGGTTGTAGGGAATGTCGAAAAGCTTCTCCCGATTCAGATCAGCGCGCACCGGCTCCAACGCGAACATTTCCCGGCAGAATCCCAGCTCCGGCATGCAAATCTCGGCCCCACCGTCAAAAACGACCGCTTCCGCTGATGAGGAACCATCGGCAATGAGTCCGATCGTCTCGCCGCTCTCGCCTACATTCAAGGCTTCGGTCTCCAGTTTGAAACCACCGCCCGGACCGCTGATCGCCGAATTTTTCGCCAACACGGCAATTCCTGAATGCACAAAAGCCTCGCGCTCACCACGGACCTCGAACTCGGCGGGCCCTTCCACCGTCAATTCCGCACCACTCGCGAATGCCACCGTGACCACGCCGGATTTCAGGGCGTAACTGCCAGGCACAAAATACTGCGCTTCGATCGGACTTCCGGCTTCGCTCCATTCCACGTCGCCAACTGCCCGACTAACTTCGGCCACCGACGTTACCTGCTTGGATGGCGTCGGTTGAAACAAGATAGCCATGCCCAGCGCCACCACTGCAGCGGCGGCAGCGGACCAGCCACCCAGATAAGCAAATACCGAAGGCCTCACGACGACATCCTCTACCGCCCGACTCAACACCGGCGCCGGGGGGAGTTCCGGATGCATTCGGACGATCTTTGAGGCGACATCTTCCACGAAATGATCTTCTTCCTGCTCTGCCCACATCCGAGTGGCCAAGGCATCAATGAAGGCTTCCCCGGAACGGGCCGGTGATGCCGATTGGGAGATGAAATCATCCTGAATCAGCGCCCGACGCAGAGTCTCCGCCGCCGCCTCGTCTCGCCAGCAATGTGCCACGAGTTGTTCGACCCCGGCATCATCGAGTTCGCCAGCGAGCAGTTTCTCGATCAATTCAGGTGATCCCGTCTCCGGTTCGTCACCCACTTGAGCCGCAAAACGACGAGAGAAGGTGGCTCCCTCCAGTGCGACATCACGAGCGGCATGACGAATCAGCTCCGCCAGTTCGAGCTCGATGCGGATCAGTTCCGAGCGCGACGGATCAGCCTCGCAAAGATGCGCCAACTCGTCTGCCTCGGCGGCAGAGAGTTCAGCATCGAGCATCTGCGAGAGCAGGGTGCGAAAGCGTTGTTCAAAGTGGTCCATCGAGATAACAAAAAATCGTGTTTTCGAGTCTGCCTGCTCAGGTTTGCATTCCCGCGAGCCGGAGTTTTTCGTCCATGCACTTGCGTAGGGCTTCCCGCACCCGTTCCAATGCCTTGCGAACGGCTGGCGCCTTCATCTCAAAACGATCAGCGATGTCTGGGGCCGATTCATCCTCTTCGTAGCGCGCCTTGATCAGGGCTCGGCTTTTTTCCGGCAATTCCATCATGCATTGGCGAAGCGCGGCCACTTTTGCGGTCCCCCGGTCTCCCAATTCCTCGGCTTCGGTCTCGGGAACAGAACTGGATCGCACCAGCACATCTGTCAGATTGTCGGCGATGATACGCTTTCGGCGGGCATCCTTGCGACGTTCATTGATGACCAGATTGCGGGCAATCCCACGAACCCAAGCGCCAAAATCCCGGTCGACATCAAATTCGTCAAGTCGTTCATAGGCAATGACAAAGGCCTCTTGGGCAATATCATCCACCCACATCGGCGCGACTCCCAGCGAACGCACGAAACCACGGAGGCCCGCGTGATTTTCGCGGACATATTCGATAAAGGTTTCCGTGGTTGGGCCAGTCATGAGAATGAGATTTGCCGAGTTCTCTTAGGGAATTGTCACGGAATCGGGGGGCGTGACGCCATTGTTTACAAAAAATCAACTTCTCGACCACATCTGATTATCTCAAATGATCGGTCACACTGGAGCAACTGGAGACAAAACCCATTGAAGCCGGTTACTTGTTGGCCGGTTTTTCAGAGAACGACCCGCCTTTATGGCGGTGAATTCCCTCCCATCCCCGCCGGAGTCCTGCTTTGCGGCTTGCTTCCCCTCCCTCCCCACCTCGCCGCATTCGGGGCTCCGGCTTTTCTCATTTCCCAAGGAGAATTCCGAGTTACTGCTGACGAAGCGGATTGAAATCTTTTCATTTCCGGTCAGGATACCCTCCCATGAGAGTTCTCTTTTTTCGTTCCTCTTTCCTGATGCCCTGCCTCGGCCTCGTCATGCTGGTCTCATGCGACGCGCCGGTGAAGACGGATCCCAAAACCGAAGCCCCGACTCCTGCTCCACCCGCAGAAGCGCCTCCGGTCCAGACACCCACAGTGGTGGAAGCCATTCAAGAGACCGAGAAACCTGCTGAAGCGGCCGCCGAGGATCCCGCACCTAGTCTTCCTCTCAGCCCCTACCTCGACGTGCTCGAAAATGAGGCAGAGAAAACAATCACGATCTCGGGAGCGATCTCCAGCCAGTATCAAGCGCGGGATCTTTACGAGGGGCTTAGCCGCAACTTTCCCGAAATGGAAGTGATTAGAGAACTGAAGGTAGATGCACAAATTCCTGAAGTCGCTTGGGGAAATCGAGTGATCGATCTTTTGGCACCCTTCATTCAAACCACGGAAGATGCTCACTTTAGATACGACAAAGGTGTCACTTTGCTGGCAGGCACGGTTGGAAACAAAGCCCACATCAGGACTCTTTCAGAAATGACCGCCTCGATAATGGAGGGGCCCGATGCCCGTGATATTGCCAACAAGCTGAAGGTCAAAGGCGAATAAGGGATCGCCCTACCTAGCGCGCAGGGTTCTCGTACCAAAACACGCCGAGATTGGTCCGCTCCTCGCAGGTCATCAGATCGAGGTCGCCGTCCCCATCGAGATCGAGCAGTTCCATCCGATCATATTTCACTCCCTCGGAGCCGCTGATGTCGCGATAGCCTATCGCTTGGAACTTGCCATCGGTTTGGCTCAGGTTGATCGCAAAACAACCGGAGAGTTTGCCCATCGCATTTTCGCAAGTGACGGCTAGGTCGACGTTCCCATCCAGATCGAGATCGGCCACGCGCACTGCTTTTGCCGTGCCAAATCGATCCTGCGGCACGTTGATCATCTGAACGCTCTCCCGCCACGCGCCCTGTACACCGTCCTTCGGTTGTCGTAAAAGGGCGACCCGATCCGGCTTGATCGCTGCCGCGATGTCCAGTCGCCCGTCGCCATCAATGTCGGCAACATCCACGAACATCACCTCTTCGCCTTCCAGGCCCAATCGTTCGGGCTTGGCGAAAATGGAGCCGGTCTCAGGGGCACCCGCCTTGCCTTCATTCCGCAGCCACCACACACCGGTTGAGTTGCCTTTTCGATCTGAAAAAATCACATCGAGATCGCCATCCCCATCCAAATCATCCGCACGAATCGACATGATCCACCCCGCTTCGTAGAGCGAGTGATACCGCCATGTCGACAGATCCCGGGGATTCTGCGTCGGCTGCTCCAGCCAACCCACGGTCGCGCCCTCGTTCTTGGATCCCAGAATGAGGTCATCCCTACCGTCAGCATTCACGTCAAAGGGCAAACAATACATCCACATCTGCTGCTGCTTGAGGACCGGCACCGATTCAGTCTTCCACGACGCCGAATCGGAATACCCGCCCCCAGGATGAGGCGCCCAATGCACGAAAACCGTCCGCGTCTTGCCTTCCGTGCAACTCACCACATCCAACACGCCATCCGCATCCAGATCACAAAAAACCGCATCTTCCGCTCCGGCCACCCGACCAACGGTAAAGCCTGGCCATGGCTCCTTAGTTTTTTCCGGTCCCGGATTCAGGCAAACGCGAATCGCATCACCATTCTCCCATCCAGTCACCACGTCGAGCAGACCGTCGCTGTCCGCGTCGGCAAGGCGAACGCCGTCGGCACCCAGTTTACCCATCGACTTGTCCGCGGAGTCAATGGTGTGTCGCGGCCAGAGAGCTGAACTCCCTCTCTCTTCGGCAGATGCCACCATCGCCAACGCGTACGCGCCAGCAAGAATTCCCGAGACGAGTATTTTCATCGGCATTGATTCCGCTTACAGTTTCTTTCATCCAACCTGTTTCGGCCCTGATGCGCAATCTCATTCCTTCTCACTTACTCCTCTTTCTCGTGCTGCTCATCGGATTGCCTCTACAGGATGGGCTTCACGCTGAGAATGAGAAAAAGGAAGCGCCCAAGGAGAAATCAGCTCCGAAGAAAGACGCTGAAGATCCTTTCCCGGGGGTCACCAAGGAGGATCTCGAAGGAACGGCTCCCATGAAGCCGAAGGCAGGCGACGATGCCTTCGAAGCCGCGCTGGCGGAAATCGCTGAACCCTCGGTCGACGGAGCGCTGCTCGATCCGGGGGTGGTGAGGAAACTCATTGATCGCGTCCAGCCCGCGATCGTGAAAGTCACCCACCTGTCACGTGACGGCAACACGCTGGGCACCGGCAGCGGCTTCCTGATTTCCAAAGACGGGCTCATCGCCACCAACCAGCACGTCATCGGCACGGCCCGTCCGATCAAGGTCGAGTTGCTAGACGGCACTGAGTTTGATGTCAGCGCCGTTCACGCCTGGGACCGACACTTCGATCTGGCCGTACTGAAAATCGATGTCGGTGATCGCGTGCTTCCCTTTCTCGAACTCGCCGATCCTGCCAGTATCGAGCAGGGCGAACCCATCCTCGGCTTCGGCAATCCGCAGGGAATGAAGTTCAGCGTCGTCTCTGGACTGGTCTCGGCCATTCGCAAACTCGATGCCGAGTTTCGTGTCGAAGGCGAGACACCGGACTTTCCCCTCATTCAGATCGCCATGCCCATCGAAATGGGAAACAGCGGCGGTCCCATCGTCGACCTTGATGGCCGCGTGCTCGGCATTGTCACCATCAAAAACATCGCCACGCCCAACCTCGGGTTCGCTGTTCCCGCCGAGCATCTTCAGCCGCTGCTCGAAAAACCCAACGAAGTACCCATGTCCCGATGGCTCACTTTTGGCGCGCTCGATCCCGACATCTGGACCACCGTCATGGGGGCTCGCTGGACCCAACGGGGCGGCATCATCATGGCCGAAGGCCTCGGCGGAGGCTTCGGAGGACGGGCACTCTGCCTCAGCGAACGCCCCACCCCCACGCGTCCCTACGAAATCTCCGTCAATGTTCGACTGGATGATGAAACAGGGGCCGCCGGCCTCGCCTTTGCCTCAGATGGCGACCATCGCCACTACGGATTCTACCCCAGTGGCGGGCAGATCCGCTTTACCCGCTTCGAAGGCCCCGATATTTCCAGTTGGACCATTCTCCAACAGATCGAGACCGATGCTTACAAGCCCGGCGGCTGGAACGAACTCCGCGTTCGCGTGGAGGACCAGAAAATCACCGGATTCGTCAACGGCATCGAGATCATGCAGATGGACGAGTCCGTGCTCAGCGAAGGCAAAGTCGGTCTCTGCAAATTCCGCGGCACCGTCGCCGAGTTTCGCCAGTTCCGTTCCGGTGCCGATCTCGGACCGCCTAAGATTTCCCCGAAAACACTTACCCTGTTGGGCAAGGAGATCGATGCCTTCGCCGTCGATGGCAAGGTCACCGACCGCCGCATCAACGCCCTCGCAGCCGATACTACCGCCAGCCGTGAATTACTCCTGGAGAGGGCCAGGGAACTGGAAGCCCGAGCCGTCGCCATGCGCCAGCTTACCGACGACCTCCACCTGCGCGAAGTGGCTGCCGGATTAGCCGATGCACTCGAACAAGATGATCCCGACCTCTTCGCCGCCGGGTTGCACATTTCCCGTCTCGACGATTCCGATCTCGATCCCGACTACTACTTGGAGCAATTCACCCGACTCACGAACGAAGCACGCGCCGCTGTCGAGAAAGTAGCTCCCAAATCCAAGAAGCCTGTCTCCGACCGGGAGAAAGTGCTCCGTCTCGCCAAGTTTCTTTTCGAAGAGAGCGGCTTCCACGGCAGTCGTAGCGAATACTACCATCCAGGAAACAGCTACCTCAATCAGGTCCTCGAATACCGAGAAGGCCTTCCCATTACCCTGTCCGTCGTTTTCATCGAACTCGCCCACCGACTCGGCATCAAAGGCGTCGAGGGCATCCCCCTCCCCGGACACTTCCTCGTGGGACACCGCGACGAAATATCCGAACCCGAGCTTCTCCTCATCGACGTCTTCGAAAGCGGCAAGCTACTCACCCGAAAAGAGGCCGAAGACCTCGCTTGGTCCGTGACCCGCAGCTTTCCCGACGACAGCGATTTTGCGGGCGCCTCTTACCGCGACATCATCGTCCGCATGTTGCGCAATCTTGTTGGAATCGAAATGAATGAGCGCCGACCTACCGAAGCCCGCTCTTATATTGAACTCATCCTTGCTGTCTCCCCGGATGAATCCCAAGAGCGCTTTCAGCGCGCCCTACTCCGCTATCAGGATCAGGATGTCCCCGGAGCCAAGGAAGACTTCGACTGGCTGCTTCAACGCCGCCCTCCCGGACTCGACTACGATCGCCTGCAGTATTTCCGCGATCAGTTGGAGTCGAAAGACTCTGCGGAGTAGATTCTGGCTTCGCGGCGCCGCCGCACTTCTCAATCAGTAAGTATCCCCGTAGCGGACATCGTCGGCTTTTCGCTCCATCTTTCGACCAAGGGTGGAGAGATCTTCACCGAAACCTCCGGCAACACCTTCGCCTTCGGTCTTCGTTTCAATTTTTCTCCCGAGATTGTTGATGTCCTCGCCCAGTCCACTGACAGTGCCACAGGCTGAGGTAAAAAGGAAGGAAGCTCCCAGAGCGACCACTGCCAATACTCTCAAAATCTTTTGGGTTCGATTCATGGATTCAGGAAGTGTGGAGTTGACGACTTGGCCGGTCCCGGCCTTTGATGGATTCACTATATCAGGAACGCTCTGACGCCTCAATGAAAACTCTCAGTCTTTCCCTGCTCTCTCACCTAGTCTGCGTTGGAATCCTTTCGGCAACATCCGCCGCTGATCTCAAAGTGAACCGGCCCAACATCGTCCTGATTTTTTCTGACGATCAGGGCTGGAACGATGTCGGTGCCTATGGCTCGGAGATTCCCACGCCAAATATTGATCGACTCGCCAAAGAGGGCATCAAGTTCACCCACTTCTACTCGGCGTCATCGATTTGCACCCCTTCCCGCTTCGGCCTCCTCACCGGGCGCAATCCCAGTCGATCTCATGATCGATTGCTGGGCGCGCTGATGTTCATGGCGGAGGAAGACAAGGTTCGCGGGATTCACTCCGACGAAACCACCATCGCAACCGTGCTGCGAGATCAGGCAGGCTATGACACAGCTCTGATAGGAAAATGGCACCTCGGCCATGGAGCCCCCTCTTTTCTGCCGGTGAACCATGGCTTCGACCTGTTTCGCGGACATACCGGGGGTTGCATCGACTATTTCACCATGACCTATGGGAAGATTCCGGACTGGTATCATGGACTCGATCTGGTCAGTGAAAACGGATATGCCACCGAGCTGATCGCCGACGAGGCGACTCACTATCTCGAATCCAGGGCAAAATCCGAGAAACCCTTTTTCCTCTATCTCGCCTACAATGCGCCTCACTTTGGAAAGGGTTACAGCCCCAAGGACGACGCCCCGGTAAACATCATGCAGGCTCAGGCAGCCGACCTGAAAAGGGTTGCCTCCATCGAGGACAAAGTGCGGCGCGAGTTTGCGGCGATGACGGTGAACCTCGACGACGGCGTCGGGCAGGTGCTGGAAACGCTCGATCAAACCGGATTAGCGGACAACACGCTGGTCATTTTTCTCACCGACCACGGCGGAGACCCAGTCTACGGAGGGAGCAATCTGCCCCTTCGCGGGACCAAGGCCACCCTGTTCGAAGGCGGACTTCGCGTTCCCTGTGTCATGCGCTGGCCAGGCCAGATTCAGCCGGGCACGGTCATCGATCAACCGGTCGGCTCTCTCGATCTCTTTCCCACCTTCTGTTCGCTGGGCGGAGTGGAGACAGACGATCACGTGCTCGATGGGATTGATCTCTCCCCTTGGCTCCTGCATGAGTCGGCAGAGATGAAAGAGCGCGAGTTTTTCTGGGAACTCGGAGCCCACGCCGAACTCGACCGACAGACTTGGGCGGCGCTGCGATCGGGATCATGGAAATACCTGCGATCCCCGACCGAGGGCGAGTTTCTTTTCGATCTCGCCGCCGATCCGAACGAGGAGCAAAACCTCGCCGAAGTCCATCCCGAGAGACTTGCCGAATTGCGTCAGCACTGGGAGACACGGGCCGAGGCCTACCGGTCCGCGTCATCATCATTGGCCCCCTGACGTCCCGAACTCGTCCGGAGCTCTCTGGCCGCATCAGCAGCCAGATCACGGGGCCGATGGGAAAGGTGATCAGCATCAGAGCCACCACCTTGAACCCGCAACAGCCCCGAGCCTTCGCATCGCGAAATGCCCAAGCCAGCCCGCCCGCCAGCGCGGCGTAACCGGCGATGAGCGACAGCCCTCCGATCAGGGCTTCCATGACAGCATTGGCGTTCTCTTTCATCGCCGCCACGATGCCGTCTTCGACGAACGGATTCGATTACAAAGCGAACACTCGTTCGCAATCCATGCTTCAATTCTCGACTTCGCTGGATCGAAATCTCAGCGTGATCTCCGCAAAGTTCAAAATCTCCCCTTCACTCTCCGCGTCCACCCCTCCTGAATTGTCGACAATTTTCTCGACCTGCACCTTCTTGCCGTTCTCGATAAATTCGATCAGAAGAGTGGTTGATGTCGTGCTTCCCCCATTTTTTGGACCTCGATAGTATTCAAGTAACTTGTCGAGTCCCTTGATGTCTGCTTCCGACAGAAGCACCTGCCCCAGAAGCCTTTTCTGCGGCTCCCTAGTGATAGGGTCCATCACCTTGAAATTGAGTTCAAATTGAGAGAAGCGGAATTTCCCATCCGACTTTTTTACCTCGTAATATTCTGTGAAATGGTGAAAACAACCTTCCGAGTGATAAGAGATTTCCACTCCATCATTCTCCTCCATTTGAGAAAACCGAAGATTACCTCCGAATACAGTCACAACACCGAAGTAGAAAATGGCTATATTTGTAAGAAAGATCTTCATCCGTTGGCAAGATTATCAGATTACTTTCCCCCAGTCACATCTGATAGGGCGGCAAGACCTCTCAGCATCTTGAATTTGCCGTTATTCTTCCGGGTCAGATTTTTGAAGTGATCGCGCGTCTGGTCGTTCATGTCCTCGTCTTCACCGAGGAATACCACCATGTGCAACGACAACGGATCGAGCCCGGCATCGCGATAGTTGGTCTGCACTCCATTTTTCACCAGGTTCTCGATATCCTCCGGAGTGTGAGGTTCCATCCGAGGGGCGCGAGCGCCGGGAACGCCTCCACTGGCTCTGGGAGGTGATGCCCCGGTGATCTGTTGAACGAGGGCGTTGAAATTGGTCACCACTTTCGGGGGCAATCCTTTTTCAGCACGCGCGGCATTCTCGCTGGCCAGCCACTCGCGGGTCCGTTGGGTGGCTTTGGTCCAGGCCGCACGATCCGAGGCCGACACTTCTCCGGGAGTGCCGGGATTCTTTTCTCGCTCCATCGCAAATTTCTCCATGTCCTCGGGCGTTGGCGAACGATTGATGACCCGATAGCCCCCGGAAATGCAAAACACAGTGCTAGCCTGCCACTCGATTGCCTTTTGAACGGCCTTCGCGTAATGGGCCACGTCTCGGCCGGCGATGGGATCGATGTCGGCAACGACGTTGAGCATCTCCCCTCGATGTCCGGCGAGCCCCAGTTCTTCGTAGGTTCGGTTCAGTGGCGACAACCACTCCACCGCGAGGCGGAGATTCGACGGAGCCGCCGTCACCGGCTCTTCGGCAAAAGCCATGAGCCGCTTGCCCTCGTAAAGGAGGATATTGAATTTCGTCCCGCGATTGAGACTGGCGAGCATCACGCCGATCTCGTTTTTGACTTTATCATAGGCAAACATCCCGCCTTTTTCGTCGACCAACATCTCCGGCGACGCGTCGACAATGAACACAATGCGTTTGCCCCCGGCGCTGATGCCGAAAAAGTTCACTTCGGACATCTCTCGAGCATCGCCGGCAAAGCTGATGCCATCTCCGGCGTCGGCCATGCCCGTAATCAATGAGGTGACATCGACGGCATTGGTCGTTTCCATTTCGGGAATCGTCACTGGCGACGCACCGATCGCCCCGATCACATTGGGAGCGGCAGCAGAAGCGGCGGCTGGTTTCTTTTCATCGGCCCTGGTGATCCTCGGTGGCACGATGGGCGTGTCCCGTTCGACCGTGGTGACGGTGGCGATCAACTGCGGCGGGTTGGGCCGCGGCACCGCGACCACGATGAATCCCACCAGCACCACGAGAATGAAATGAAGCAGCAGAGCGAAACTGAACGCCGAGACTTTCTGTGCGGCGTAAGCCTGTCGCTCCCGACGGGTTGGCGCCTCGAAAGAGGTAAGTTTCAAATCTCCATCGTATTCCTTCCGCCGCCGCTCCTCTTCCTCGCGCAAAGCCTTCAGATCCAGGCGAACCACTCCCAAGCGATTTGACTTGGGAGATGACTCCCTCGCCATCTCAGGCTGACTTTCTTTGGGCTTCTTGGCCGGAACGGGAGTGGGATGATGCCGTTTGGCAGGGACGCACTCCGCGGGATCTACCAGCGTTCTCTCCTGGCTGGCAGGCGGGTCAGCAGGGGCGACCTCTTCGACCTTCGGGTCCTGGTTTCCCTCTTCCTCCACATCACCCAGGGCCGCAGCCCCCTGAGTCAGCAGAGTATGCACGCGATACTGCAACTCGTATGGCAACGGCGACTCGTCTGGAGATTCACGAATGAGCCGACGTGCCCCATCCATGTCCCCTGCCCGCACGGTGGCCTCCAGCAATCGCAGGCGAACCGACCAATCCTCGGGAGATCGCTCAAGTTCAGATTCGAGGGCGGCTACCGAGAGGCTCATTGAAATGATGGCTACGGGATCAGTCCTTGATATCACCCGTCACATTTTTCAGACCTGCCAATCCCTGAAGCACTCGTGTCTTGCCTCCGTCACGCCTTGTGATGTTTTTAAAGTGAGTATCGACAGTAACGCTGGGCTCCTCATCCTCGCCGATGAACCAGACGATGTTGATCTCGGGCTTCTTCTTGTTGGCATTGCGATAGTAGATCTCCTTCGCACTCTGAACCTGCTCTTCCACCTCCTCCATGGTATAGCCGGGCCCCGGCTTGCGTCTCAGATTCGGTTCCAACTCAGCCACGATCTCATGCCAGTCGCGAATGACGCGCTGGGGCACTCCCTTGGAACGACGCGCGGCGTTCTCCTTGTCCAGCCAAGCCTGTGCTCGCTTGACCGCTTCCACCCAAGCGGCTTCGTCTTTCTCAGTCCATTTGTAGTCTCGGTAAAATTTCTCCAGCTCTCTCTCGTCGAGCGGCTTGTGGAGATGCACCCAACCGCTGGTCAGCAGAAAGACGGTGTTCACATCCATTTCCAAGCTGCGCTGGAGCGCCTTGATGTAGTGGCTGAGATCGTCCACCGGAATCGGCTCCACTCCCTCCTGAATCGGCGCCGTGGTGTAGTCGGCCCTGATGCCGATCTCCTCATAAACCTTGTTGATGGGATCGAGCCATTCCACTGCCTGACGCACATTCGATGGACTGGCCGCAACCAATTCCTCTCGGAAGCTGGCAATCTTCTTTCCTTCAAAGAGCACGATGTTGAAAGCCGTGGTCTTGTTCAGGCCAGCCAGCATTTTTTCAATATCGGCCTTCACCTTGTCATAGGCGGGAATGCCACCTTTCGAATCGGTCAGCATGAAACGAGCGGCTTCAATCACGAGGACGATGCGGCTCCCGCTGGACTTGATACCGAAGAAGTTCACCATCGACTCCTCCTCCTTCCCCTCAAAGCTCATCCCCGTGCCGATGTTCACTCCCACGGCTCCCAGAGTGACGTCGAAAGTCTGGCGCTCGCCGACAAACTCGGGAATCGCAACCGGAGAGGCAGCCACCGCACTGACCACGAAACTGGCCTGAGCCGATGAAGAAGACACCGATCTGGACACCCGCTGAACCTTGACCTCTTCCACATTCTGATCCGTGTCATTCTGGCTCAGGGTCGCCGTGACCTGCGGAACCGGCGGACGTGGCATCGCGATCACGGCAAGACTCAAAAGCGCTCCGATGGCGACGTGAATCAGGACCGCTGTCGTCAGTGCCGAAACCTTGGCCGAAGCGTCGCTCTCTTTCTCGTGAGGCTTCACCGCTTCCCCCTCGGCGACGAGAAACACACGATGATCGCCGTTCTCATCCAGTTCTCCGTCTTCATAGACGGGTGCTTCACTCTCTTCTGTGTCTTCCACCGCCTCAGCGACATAGACCGGAGGGTCGTCTTTTTCATCCTCGTCCGCGAGCACGACAGCCACCGACGGAACCCCATCGTCTACCTCTTCCACCAGAGACGACACATCGACCGTGGCATCAGCACCCGCCGCTTTGAGTTTCTCAGTGAGTTCGTGCACCTTCCGGGAATCGAGCAGAGACAACGGGGCGTCGATCGACTGTGACAGCAGAGACAGCGCCTCCGAAGCCCGCCCTTCACCCGCCAGGGCCTCGGCCGCGCGGAGGCGAATCCCCCAGTCGTTGGGATTCAAGGCAAGAGATGCCAGCTCCTTGGCGGAATCATTCTCATTCATCATGGATGGTCGGATAAGGGTGAGGAAAGGAAAACAAAGAAACCTAGGGCAAAAGTCGTGTCATTCCAACAGTCTGAGCCGACGACGGCGGCGATAACCGGTTCCTACCTAGCCCATTGCCCAGAACGTAGCCGATTCGTGACAAAAAAATACGCCCTCATGAAGTATTCTTGAGGACGCCAGAATC
Source organism: Verrucomicrobiia bacterium (assembly GCA_020440025.1). Classification (GTDB taxonomy): domain Bacteria; phylum Verrucomicrobiota; class Verrucomicrobiia; order Verrucomicrobiales; family DEV007; genus JAEUHH01. The sequence continues at coordinate 214 of JAGROX010000042.1, read as the reverse complement.
AACCGTTGCGCCGCCCCCTCAAGCCTTCCGAGCGCCTCCCAGCACTGCGGTCCTTCCGCCGAAGCCCTCCCTCCCCTTCCGAGAAGCCCCGCATTCCCGAGCAAAATGCGTCGGAACGTTCCGAAGGCCGTTTTTGTGGCAAAAGTCCATCTCGGAACGTTCCGAAAGCCATTTTCGTGACAAAAGTCCATCTCGGAACGTTCCGAAGGCCATT
>JAGROX010000308.1 GCA_020440025.1 Verrucomicrobiia bacterium | reverse complement strand
TGCCGGTGATGATGTTGATGTTGTACTCGACCGCCTTGCGGGTAAAAAACTCCCGGATCTCATCAGTAAACTCCGCGAGCTTCCTGATTGATGCCGCCGGCCCTAAATGGTTGAACGGAGCCATCAGGGGCGCATTGAGGTATTCCGGGAAGATACAAAAGTCCGACTTATAGCCGCTGACCGCGTCGATGAAAAACTCCGCGTTATCGAAGAAGGCCGCCATTCCATCCGTCGGTCGCATCTGCGCCTGCACGATGCCCAATCGAACGGTCGTTCGTCTCAGTCCGACCAACTGCTGCTTGCTCTCGTAGTAGATATTGTCCCATTGCAGGAGGGTCGCGTAAGCCTTTGATTCGGTGTCGTAGGTCAGATAGTCAGTCAGCACCTTCTTGACGTGAAAACCATTGCTCAACTGAAAAGAGAGAACCGGATCGTAAATCTCCTTTCGGCTCACCAGTTCGATGTAAGCCCGGGGCGTCATCTTTTCCTGATACTCGCCGTAGTTCGGCATCCGCCCTCCCGCAATGATGGCTCGGAGATTCAGGCTTTCGCAGAGTTCCTTGCGGGCGTCATACAATCGCCGCCCCAAACGCAATCCCTGATAAGTCGGATCGACACAGACTTCGATGCCGTAGAGCACGTCTCCCTCGGGATCGTGAGTCTTGAAGGTAAAATTGCCGGTGACGTCCTTGTAGGTGTGCTTGTCTCCAAATTTTGAGTAGTTAAGGATGAGCGAACAGGCGAAGGCCACAATCTTGCCGTTGTCTTCAATTCCGATTTGTCCGTCGGGGAAGATATTGAACAACTTTCGAAACTGCGCCTCAGACCAAGCCACTCCCAGCGACTTGTAAACATCCGCCGAAATCTGAGCCACCTCGGCGGCATCCTCCGGTCGAAGCATGCGGAGAAGAATTTGATGGTCTCCATCGTCATCGATCGCCAATTCTGGCGTCGGGAGGCGGTCAGTTTTTGATTCGGTCATAGAAGGATCACCTTAGTGGCAGCCCCGGAATCCCACAAACGGACAATGTTGGGAGCCTCCCTATTTCGCAGATTCTGCCCGGTTGCAAAACCGTCTTCGCAACTCACCACAGCAACAAGAAATAGGCCCAAGGGAGGAAGCACAGAACAGCCAGGCATCCAATTCCAGAAATCCAATCGTACCACGGATTCAAAGCGGGCATCTCGTAGGCCACCTTCCAACCAAACACCGCCAGCGCCGCGCCAAGCAGCCCCACACTGTAAAGATAGGCGACCTTTCCCGTCACCAACTCGAACTCGTATTGGTGACTATTCAGGGTGCGCTGCAACATCCAGCTTTCGCCAGTGACGAGTCCATAGACTCCCAGTCCCACCAACAAGAGCGATCCGCCCAACCCAAGAACCCAGAAATCCCAAGGGGTATCCCCCAACGGATCCACTCCCGCCCTGACGGGTTTCTCGCCTTCGAACTTCACGCGTCAACTCTAGCAAGAGCCGCAGCGAGGACCATTACAATGTGGGACAGATTTTTCCATGGCAGAAATGGCCGCGCCAACTCAGTTTCCGTCGATCATCCGACCAATGCCACCGAGCAGGCTGCCTTCGCCGGTCGACTGCCCACCGGCAGATGGCGCATGAGCCAGAATGCGATCCGCCATTCTCGAGAATGGCAAACTCTGGAGCCAGACCTTGCCGTGTCCGCTCAGGGTCGCGAGGAACAGCCCCTCTCCGCCGAAGAACATCGACTTCAAGTTACCCGCTCGCTGAATATCGTAGGTGATCCCGGGGGAAAAGGCCACCAGACATCCCGTATCCACTCGCAGAGTCTCGCCCTTCAGTTCCTTTTCCACCACGGTGCCGCCCGCGTGCATGAAGGCCATGCCATCTCCGCGGAGACGTTGCAGGATGAATCCTTCGCCTCCGAAAAAGCCCGCACCGAGTCGCTTGTTGAAAGCAATCGTCACCTGCGTGCCCATGGCGGCACAGAGGAAGGCATCTTTCTGACAGGTGATCTCGCCACCGATGTCCTTCAAGTTCACCGCCATGATCTTGCCCGGATAAGGCGCGGCAAAAGCGACCCGACGTTTCCCGCCGGAACCGCGATGGGTGAAGTGAGTCATGAAAATGGACTCGCCGGTCAGGGCTCGTTTTCCGACGGCAAGCAGTTTGCCCATCAAGCCTTCATTTGGTTGCGAACCATCGCCCATCTTGGCTTCAAAATGGATATCCTGCTCCACATAGTTCATCGCGCCCGCTTCGGCGATGACCGTCTCACCCGGATCCAATTCAACTTCGACGATCTGCATGTCGTCTCCGAAGATCTCATAGTCGACTTCGTGCGACTGAATCGGCATTCCCCCGGCACTGCCCTGTACGCTCGTCATGGGAGGAGGACCCGAAGCTTGATGCAGCTGATTCCCATTCCCGTTTCCGTTCCCGGGAAACAACTGTGAGATCGCCTGACCTGCCACCTGCCAGTTGGCCATGCCACTGGTCCAGACGGGAGTATTCGGAGCGATCACTCCCTGCTGCACGGCGGCGGCAAGTTGAGATTCGTCGATTTGATACTGTTGCTTGTTCGCGTCAGCGTAGTGCCAGGTAGCCATGATGGGCGACGATAGCACATCTTTTTCAAAAATCCCACCACCCTGAAAGTCGGTTTCCGTTACTTTTTTGCTTCCATTGATTTCATGATTTCTGAGGCTTCCGGGAGCCCTGCAATATTCACATTTTCCAGAGAATTCCTGCTCAAATCGTAGAGTTCGCGCTCCACCATTTCTCCGGATTTGGTGTCAGTCCATTCCACCAACCGATAACGCTCATCCCGCCAAGCCCGCCCGAGGTAGCGATCTTTGAATCTCGGATATTGGCTGCGCGCCAA